>VGVE01000009.1 GCA_016874135.1 Gammaproteobacteria bacterium
GATCTCCGCAAACGCATCCCGGTTGCCGAGCAACGCATCGGCGACAAGCTGGGCATCCGGCTGGCTCTTGATGGTGTTCATTCGTGATCCTCTGTAGCAGTTCCTGTCTGCAGAGTCGCCATGAACATCTGTTCCGTGACAAAAAAAGTTGCTTCTACAGCGCGGCACCAATCAGCGCCCGAGTGTATTCGGACTGCGGCGCATCGAAGATGCGTGCCGGCGGCCCCTCCTCGACCACCCGGCCATCGCGCATGACGATGATGTGATGGGCGAGCGCCCGCACCACCTTGAGGTCATGACTGACAAAGAGATAGGCAAGCCCGAGCCGCTGCTGCAGATCCCGCAGCAGTTCGATGATCTGGGCCTGGACAGAAACATCGAGCGCTGATGTCGGTTCATCGAGCACGATCACTTCCGGACGCAGGATCAGTGCCCGGGCGATGGCGATACGTTGCCGTTGTCCCCCGGAAAACTCGTGCGGGTAGCGGCTCATCATGCCGGGTTCGAGGCCCACATCACCGAGCACCGCCGCAACCCGGGTATCCACCTCACTCTCGGTGAGTCCGGGTTCATGCACTTCCAGGCCTTCCGCCACAATGTCGCGGACGGTCAGCCGCGGTGAAAGACTGCCGTAAGGATCCTGGAAGACGATCTGCAGATTACGCCGCAATGGCTTGAACGTGCGTTTCGCCAGTGCGTGAATGGGCTTGTCGTGAAAGAGTACCTCACCACTCGAGGTAATCAGGCGCAGAAGCGCCAGCCCAAGGGTGGTTTTGCCGGAACCTGATTCGCCGACGATGCCGACCGTTTCACCGCGACAGATGGCGAGGTGCACGCCCTGCACTGCAGTACGTTTACCCGTTCGGCCGAACCAGCCCTTGCCGATTGCATAGTCGACCTGCAAGTTCCGAACCTGGATGACCGACGATGCGTGTGTCGGCAATGGAGGCGCCTCACCCTTCGGTTCAGCTTCGATCAGCTCACGTGTGTATGGATGGTCAGGTTCTGCAAACAGTTTCTCCCGGGTGCCTTGTTCGACGATCAGTCCGCGGCGCATGACATAGACCCGGTCAGCCATATAACGCACCACACCCAGGTCATGGGTAATGAGCAGCATTGCCATGCCGAATTCAGCCTGAAGATCCTTGAGCAACCCCAGGATCTGCCTCTGGATAGTCGCATCCAGCGCAGTGGTGGGCTCATCAGCGATCAACAGATCCGGTTTGTTGGCCAGCGCCATTGCGATCATCACTCGTTGGCGTTCACCACCGGAGAGTTCATGCGGCCAAGCATCGAGACGAGACACGGCGTTGCGCAGCCCCACCCGTTCGAGCAATTCAACCGTGCGCTGCTTCGACGCTTCTCGGCTCAGATCAGCATGCAGGTGCATCACCTCGGCGATCTGCCTGCCGATGATATGCAGGGGGTTGAGCGAGGTCATGGGCTCCTGGAACACCATGCTGACGGCTTTGCCACGCACCTCACGCAATACATCAGGCGGTGCGTCAAGGAGTTCCCTGCCATTGACCTCGATGCTGCCACCTGGATGGTTGGCTGGTGGATAGTTGAGCAGCTTCAGAACAGACAGCGCGGTCACACTCTTGCCGGATCCGGATTCGCCGACGAGCGCCACGGTTTCACCCCGATCCACGTGCAGGTTCACCCCATGCACAACCTCGGCACTACCGAAGGCCACTTTAAGATCGCGGATCTGCAATACCCGCATCAGCTCGCCTCCCGCACCGGCAGGCTGCGCCTTGGATCAAGCGCATCCCGAACCGCTTCGCCGATGAAGATGAGGAGCGTGAGCAGGATTGCCAGCGTGAAGAAGACGCCCAACCCGAGCCAGGGTGCATGCAGATTGGATTTGGCGAGAGACAGCAGTCGCCCCAGTGAAGGAGATTCAAGTGGCAGTCCAAAGCCGAGAAAATCGAGGGCGGTCAGCGACGTAATCGAACCATTCAGCACGAACGGCATCAAAGTCAGCGTGGCCACCATGGCGTTTGGCAGTACGTGGCGCCGCATGATGCGCAGGTCACTGACCCCAAGCGCCCGGGCGGCACGCACGAATTCAAAATTTCGGGCGCGAAGGAACTCGGCCCGCACCACGCCTACCAGCGACATCCACGAAAACAGCGACAGGATGGCAATCATCCACCAGATATTGGTTTCGACGATGCTGGCGAGAATGATGAGGATGAAGAGCACCGGAACGCCGGCCCAGATTTCTACAAAGCGCTGCCCGAGCAGATCGACGTAACCTCCGAAATAACCCTGTAGCGCGCCCACCGCCACACCGACGGATGCGCTGATGAGAGTCAGCGTCAATCCAAACAGCACCGACAGCCGAAAGCCGTATAAGAGACGGGCGAACACATCCTGGCCAAACACATCCGTGCCAATCCAGTGTGTCCCGTCTGGCGGTGAAGGTGTGATTTCAATGGACCAGTCGATGGTGTCATACGAAAACCGCACCGGTGGCCACCAGGCGAAACCGCGCTGCTCTATCTGGTTAAGAATGAACGGATCGCGATAGTCGGCTTCAGTTTTCAGAACTCCACCCAGCTCGACCTCGCTGTAACGCATCAGCACCGGCAAGTAGTACTGATCATCAAGCCGCATCAGGATCGGTTTGTCGTTGGCAATGAACTCCGCCCCCAGCGACAGACCGAACAGCACGAGAAAGATCACAAACGACCACCAGCCTCGCCGGTTAGCTTTGAAGAGTGCAATGCGGCGGCGGGTAACCGGATTCATCCACCCCGCTCCTCGAAATCGATGCGAGGATCGACCACCACATACATCAGGTCACCCACCAGATGCATGACGAGGGAGATGAGCGTGAAACAGAACAGCGTGCCGAACAGGATCGGATAGTCCCGCTTGATCACCGCCTCATAACCGAGCAACCCCATCCCATCCAGCGAAAAGATCACTTCGATCAGGAGTGCACCGGTGAACAGGATGCCGACAAACGCGCCGGGTATCCCGGCCATGACGATCAGCATGGCATTACGGAACACGTGCCCGTAGAGGACGCGCCGTTCGGACAGTCCTTTGGCCCGTGCGGTCAGCACAAACTGTTTGCCGAGTTCTTCGAGAAAGCTGTTCTTGGTGAGCATCGTCAGGGTTGCAAAACCGCCCAGGGTCAATGCGGTCAGCGGCAAGACCAGATGCCAGAAGTAGTCCGCGACCCGCTGGGCGAACGTCATCGTTTCGACGTTGTCTGAGACGAGACCTCGCAGGGGAAACCAGTCGAGATAGGAGCCGCCGGCAAAAATCACGATGAGCAGTACCGCAATCAGGAATCCGGGTATGGCATAGGCGGAGATGATCACTGCGCTCGACCAGACATCAAACCGGGTCCCATCCCGAACGGCCTTCGTGATGCCGAGCGGGATGCAGATGCTGTAGATCAGCAGCAGCGACCAGAGACCGAGGGAAATGGACACGGGCATCCGCTCAAGCACCAGCTCCAGTACCGGGCGGTTCTGGAAGTAGCTCTCCCCGAAGTCGAGCTGAACGTAGTTCCAGAACATGAGGAAAAACCGCTCGTGTGCGGGCTTGTCAAACCCGAACTGCTTTTCCAGCCGCTCCACCAGCGCCGGATCCATGCCGGAGCTGCCGGTGTAGGCATTGGTCGAATTCGGCCCCATGCTGCCGGCGCTCGACACCGATGCCGTACTCGACATCGACAACCCGGAAGCCTGCGCCATGACCTGTTCAACCGGTCCACCCGGAGCAAACTGCACGATGATGAAGTTGATGACCATGATGCCGAGCAGGGTCGGCAGGATCAGGGCGAGGCGACGCAGGATGTAACGCCCCATCAGCGGTCACCCAGGAATTCGCGGGTTCGCGCTGCCTTGGTTTCATCCCACCACCAGAGGTCGTGGTACACGACCTCGCGATTGAGGATGCCGTGCTCGGGCATGCCGAACTTGTCCCACCAGGCGAGCGCGTTCTTGGTCTTCGACATCACCGCCACAAAGTAGAAGTTCCAGAGCAGCACCCGGTCGAGTGCCCGGGTCGCTGCCACGAACTCGTCCCAGCTCTTCGCCTTGTACATGTGTTCAATCAGCGCATCGACTGCCGGGTCGCGCAGATTCGACCAGTTGCCACCGTAGGCCTGGTCCGCCCCTGCGCTGTGAAAGGTATTCGAGACCAGCAGCGTCGGCGTGAAGTCAGGCAGGAACCAGATGGCGCCTGCATCGAAGTCGCCGGAGCGCATGCGAAAGAGCCAGTTGGAAATTTCCGGAGACTTGATGTTGGAGGTGATACCCAACCGCTTCAGCTTGTTCGTATAGGGGATGAACGAACCGCCCAGTGAAGGTGAAACCGCGACGAACCTGATGTGAAACGGTTCCCTGGTTCCGCTGTGGACAAGTTGATCGTCCTCTATCACCCATCCTGCCTCCCGGAGCAGCGCTTCAGCGCGGAGCAGGTTTTCGCGATGCCAGCCTCCCCCCTGGTTCGGTGGCAGTTTGAAGGGTTCGGTGAACACCCGCGGCGGGATCTGATCACGAAGGGGTTCAAGCAGGCGCAGCTCAAGTTCACCCGGAAGACCCGTTGCCGCGAGCTCCGAGCCGTGGAAGAAACTGGTTGGCAGCCCCCAGAACCCCCAGGACCTCTTGTTGGCCCATTCACCATCCGACATGAGCCAGAGCGCTTCGCGCACACGGATGTCCTGGAACCTGGCTTGTTCGAGATTCCAGAAGATCGGCCACCACAGCCCTGCAGGACGCGAGATGGTGAATTCAGCCTTGCGAAGAAAGCCCTGGCGCGCTGCGGGTGTGTCGTAACCGGTCGCCCACGTCGACGGCACGGTTTCGAACCGTACGTCCACCTCGTGCCCCTTCACTGCCTCGGTTTGCACCTGGTCATCACGGAAGTAGTCGACCTTGATCCGATCGAAGTTGTAGCGGCCGCGGTTGATGGGGACGTTCTCACCCCACCAGTCAGGTATCCGCTCCCACTCCACCCATCTGCCGATGGAAAAACGGCCGACGCGGTACGGTCCTGATCCGAGCGGTGGTTCAGTGGTACCGCGTGTCACATCACGCCCTTCCCACCAGTGCTTTGGGAGGATCGGCAACAACGCTGCACGACGCGGCAGGACTGCATCACCGCGAGCCGATTCTTCGATGATGAAACGGAATTCGCGATCCCCGGTCACCTCGATGCGACTGAACACCTGCATCGGTGTCGACACCGTCGGTGTGGCCTTGTTGCGAAAGACATCAAAGCTCCACACCACATCATCCACGGTGATGGGCTTGCCATCGTGCCAGGTTGCATCGGCACGCAACCGGAAACCGACCCATGCGCCTTCAGGATCCACAGCAATACCATCGGCAAGATTGGCGTACATCGTCGTCGGTTCATCGAGAGCCGGTTGCATCAATGTGGCGAACAGCCAGTTGTCCTGGGGCACCCAGAAAGCGACCCCTTTGACTTCCCGTCCCGTGAGTGCCAGCGGATTGAACGAATCCCAGGTGCCCATCTCCGCAATGCGGATAACTCCTCCTTTGGGCGCATCCGGATTCACATAGCGGGTGTGGGTGAAGTCAGCCGGCAGACCGGGTTCATCGAGGAAAGCAAACCCGTGCCGATACTCGATCGCGTGCACGACAGGGGATACGAGTTGCAGCAACGAGGTACCAAGAAACAGAATGCAGCGTGCCAAACCATAACTGGCACATCGCTTCGAAGAGCTCAAAAAGCATATCGAGAACGTCCGCACGCGCTTCCACTCATCTCCCCTCACAACCTTCGAGCTTACCCGATGAACTCGCTGGAGAAACAACACTATTCTTCAACCTTGCAGCTCAAAAATGGATGGCGCAGGATCGACGTGGGTTCAGTACGCGAGCACAGTCATGAGCACCTCGATGAACTCCTCCACTACGAAGGGTTCTTCAATAGTTGCCGGAGGCACACCGGATGCAACCAGCAGGGTCATGGGGAACATCCGAGCGCATGGTCTTGAGGCGTCTGTCCTTGAAATCGAAACGCAGGGGTATGCGGTGCTGCGTGGCGCGCTCGGTCCACAACAGGTCGCGAACGTAAAGTCCGCGATCCTGCGCCGGGCAGAGAGGACCGCCGGTACACACATCGACATGCAGAACGAATCCGGTGAGCACTGGCGCGGACAGAAGTACCTCGCCTACCTGCTCTACGATGATCCCGTGTTTGAAGAGGTCCTGCTCAACCCGGCGCCACTCGCACTCATCACCTGGTTACTCGGTGAAAGCTGTCTGCTGTCAAGTATCGGTTGTCACTTCAAGGGCCCGGGTGGCGACCCACTGCCACTGCACTCAGACAATGGCAATGGCATGCCAGCCCCGTTTTCACACATCTCGATGGTGGCGAACGTGAACTACGCCCTCACGCCGTATTCGAAAGAAGCCGGAGCGCTGGCCATGGTTCCCGGCAGTCATCGCTGGTGCCGCTCTCCATCAGCCCGCGAGTCCCGCCTCGGTCAGGAGGATCACAATCCCGCCGCAGTGCCGATGGATCTGGAACCGGGAGATTGTGTGGTCTGGCATGGCAACACCTGGCACGGGTCATTCGCGCGGCAGCTAAAGGGCATTCGCATGAACCTCGCCGTGTACTTCAACCGTCAGCACATCCAGACGCAGGAGCAGCACAAGGGTGTTGTGCCGGCCGAGGTCCTTGAACGTCACCGCAACAATCCGCGTTTGAACATCCTGCTCGGTGGCAAACAACCCTACGGCTGGCAGATCGAGGGGCCTGACTACTCGCTTATGGCGCAGAACCCGCACGGCATCCACGATTGAATCACGCACGCCGCCGCGCGCCGTTCACTCCCCGGCTGGCTGCTGGCCCAGCCACGCATTTACCCGATCAACCGCGTTCCGTCTGAGGTTCAGGTAGAACAGCGAATAGTCGAGCACGTGGTAGTTGTCTTCGCCCAGAGAAACGGGGCCGCCACCGAATTTGTCTGACCGGAGTTCACTCACCAGCAATCGACCGTCGAGACAACGGGCGTCGGCGACAGCCGCTATCAGTTCCGGTTTCGCGTTCGCATCCATCCCGCCGAGAGCGAGAGAACCTGCATTCCCTTCGTGAGCTACATGGCTGTCATCATCTGCCCAGTTGAGCGGGTTGACACAGATGTTGTCGCTGATGTCCCCGAAGGACTGTGCCTTGGGGCCCACCGCGTTCCAGGTCACCACACAACCCGTCTGAGTGGAGGCGCTGCAGATTGGGATGCCCCCGAGCGCATCTAGGTCTTTTTTATTCCAGCTGAACCCGATCGGGTAAGCGGCAATCATCCGAGCCAGCAATGATTGGCCATTCACCTCCTTGCTGATGAGTTTTTGCAGGTGCGCTGAACCCTGGCTGTGGCCGGCAAGAACGAACGGCGCGTCCGGGCCGATCTTTTCGAGGAACGTCCGGAATGCCGCGAGCACGTCTCCATAAGCCAGAGCGAGCGCTTCGGCGCCATTGCCCGAGTCGTCAAAGAACGCGGCAAGTGTGGCCTGTCGATAGCGCGGCGCATGAATTCGGCAACAGGCGTTATAGGCACTCGCCTGACCACGCAGCACACCGTGCTCCATGATGCGGTTGGCATCGGCATCATCGAGCGGCGCATTCCAGCCTTCATCCTTGTAATAGGTCGTCGGGTGGACAAAAAACACATCCACCTGCGCACCGGCCTGCTGATCGGTTTCTCCTGGTGCAGCGAAATCGGCCAGATCGTTGCTCTCGGGCAACGCAGCCCACGCATCAGGTTGCGTATAGTCCGGCGCTGCGGGAACCTCGGCGGTAACAAAGTCGCCAGAAGGTGTCAGCGCGAAACGCATGGCCAGGAAGGTCAGTGCGCCACGATAGAACCAGCCTGCAACCAGCAGTACGCCGATTACTGCCAGGGTGATGATCCAGCCCCTCTTCATATCCATGCTCTCCTGGTTTTGTAGTCCCCCCGCATCTGGTTCATTCCAGCGCCAGGATGGTATTCCACTGCTCTGTCGTCACCGGCAGGATGGACAGGCGGTTGCCTTTGCGCAGCAGAGCAAAGTCGCCCAGCGCTTCGGCGTGTGCGCGTAGGGTCTGCAGCAGGAGAACCTGCTTGAACTTGCGCACGAACTTCACGTCCACCATCAACCAACGGGGATTGGCCGGATCACTCTTCGGGTCAAACCACTCGCTCTTGGGATCAAACGCGGACGAGTCCGGATACGCCTCCTTCACCACCTTGCCGATGCCAACAATCCCGGTTTCCGGACAGCTCGAATGGTAAAGGAAGACCTGATCGCCATTTTTCATGCCATCACGCATGAAGTTGCGGGCCGTGTAGTTGCGAATGCCATACCATGGCTCCGTCTGTTTGGGCCTTCCCATCAGGTCATCGATCCCGAAAGTGCCGGGTTCGGTTTTCATGAGCCAGTGCTGCATGGGTCCGTTCGTCCTGAAACTGAGCGGCGACAGTGCACCGGAGGGGACCGGGTTACAACTTCTGTTTACTCCTTCGGGATTTGGGATGGGTGCGGGTTGATCGCCGGCCCGTTCCGGCGCAGTCTTCGCCCGTGCCTTATCACGTGCTTTTCCGGGGAGGAGAAGGATCATGGCCATCACCGTCAAACCCGTCGATGCCACCCTCGGCGCCATTGTCACGGATGTGAATCTGGCGGCGCTGGACGAAACAACCTGGCAAGAGATCCACCGCGCCTTTCTGACCTACGGTGTTCTTATCTTTCCGGGACAACACCTCGACAACGATACCCAGGGTCGCTTCGCCCATCGTTTCGGCAATGTCGAACAGATGTCACCGAAGGCGGAAACGCCGACTTTCGCCATCGCCAACATCAAGGCGGATGGTTCACTCGCGCAGCCAAGTGACTATCAGTATCAGATCCTCAAGGGCAATGAAGGCTGGCATACCGACAGCACATATATGCCCCTCGCCTCAAAGGTCGCCATGTTGTCCGCGCTGATCCTGCCGCCGGAAGGTGGTGAAACCGAGTTTGCCGACATGCGCGCCGCGTGGGATGCCTTGTCAGCAGACATGCAGCAAAAACTCGAAGGTCTCAGTGCCTTCCATTCTTTGTATTACTCGCAGTCGCGCCAGGGATTTGTGCACAAGACCGATAATCTCTATGGCCTGCATGACAAGGGCGAGCCACTGCGACCGGTGGTCAAGGTGCACCCTGAGACCGGCCGCAAGTCTATCTACACCGGTCGTCACGCTCACGGTGTCAACGGCATGACACTGGAAGAATCAGAAAAGTTCCTCGATGAATTGTTGGCCTGGGCCTGCCAGCCGCCGCGAACATGGAAACACACCTGGAGCGTGGGTGACCTCGTGGTCTGGGACAACCGCTGCCTCATGCACCGGGCCTGTCCCTACGATCCGAAGTATCCACGCCACCTGCGTGGCAGCCGGGTCTCGGGAGAGCCCGCGAGTGAACTTGCGCCGACCTTTGCCGATCCACGCGCGGCGGCCTACAACCCGGCAGCACACAACAATTCGGTTCTGGCGAACGCCTGAACCTTACGTCTCTGGAAGTAACGGAAATCTACAATGGAACTCAAGGGCAGAATCGGCATCGTCACCGGTGGCAGCGGCGGTATCGGTCGCGCCATGGCCAGGGCCTTCCTGCGTGAAGGCGCCGCCAGCGTCGTGCTCGCCGACCTGAATGAGGCGGCTGTGCAGGCCGCCGCGAAAGAGATCGGTTGCGAAGGTATGGCTTGCGACGTGACCTCCGAGGCTGACATACAGCGGCTCGTTAAACACACACTCGACAAACACGGACGCGTCGACCTGCTCTGCTCCAATGCCGGTGCTGGCGGCGGCGGTTTGCTCACCGATGCAACCAACGAGGTCTGGCAGAAGCAGTGGGAATTGCATGTGATGGCACACCTCTACGCCGCACGTGCGGTATTGCCGTCCATGCTGGCGCGCAAGGAGGGTTACCTTCTCAACACCGCATCTGCAGCCGGACTTCTCGCCGCACTCGGCTCCGGCCCCTACACCGTCAGCAAGGCGGCGGCAGTGAAACTGGCCGAGTTCCTGTCGATCACCCACGGGGATGAGGGCATCCGCGTCTCTGTGCTGTGTCCACAGGGTGTCAATACTGCCATGGCGCCACGCAGTCTCGGCGACGGCCAGACCGATGGCATCATCGAACCGGAGACACTGGCCGACATCGTCGTCGAAGCCATTCGCGCGGAGCGCTTCTACGTATTGCCACATCCTGAAGTCGAAGAATATGTGCGGCGTAAAGGCGACAACATCGATCGTTGGCTGCACGGCATGCGACGGCTGCGCCAGAAGACGCTGGAACTGATGGCGGCGGCAACCGCGGGAAAGCCCTGAACCAGCAAACCCCACTCAGCTGATTCGAGCGATGAGTACATTGACCGCCACACCGTTTGAAAAGCGGATCCGCAACGCCTGGTCCGGGCGCATCAGCGGCTGCCAACTCGGCAAGCCAGTGGAACGGCTGTCCATGCGTGATGGTTACAGCGAGCTGCAGACCTACCTCTCACAAACTGCAGCGTTGCCGCTGCGCGACTACATTCCCTGGTCGGAGCATCCGCTGGTTCAAAAGGAGTGCTGCCGCGAGTTCCTTCAGCGCAGCGAGCCGGATGACGACATCAATTACAGCGTTCTCGCACTGATGATGCTGGAAGAGAAAGGTCTCCATCTCGCCACCATAGACGTTGCACGTTTCTGGCTGCGCTGGCTGCCCGCGGCAAGCACGTTCACAGCCGAACGCGCTGCCTACCGGACCTTGATGCAACACGGTGCCGAGTGGTTTGCCGAAGGCGCCCGACCGGGATTCGACCTCGCGATCTGTTCCGACAATCGATACAACGACTGGATCGGCGCCCAGATCCGTACCGATGTATACGGCTGGGTGCTTCCGGGCAATCCGCTTCGAGCCGCTGAATTGGCTCGTCAGGACGCAGCGCTCTCGCACCGGGGTGATGGGGTATACGGTGCAGTGTTTATTGCTGCTCTGGGCGCCGCGCTGGCGGATCGAACACCTGAGGCTGCGCTCCAGGTTGCTCTGGGCTTTCTGCCCGTCGACTCTGGCGCGGCACAGGCAGTCCGCCTGGGATTTTCACTCGCAGGTCAAAACGATGGCGGCGCGGTGATACGGGAAACCTACAAGGACCTTTCACCGGTACACACGCTCAACAATCTCGCCATCGTGGTCTGGGCGCTCTACTCCCATCTCCACGACTTTGGTGCCGCCATCGGCGACGCCGTCGCTGCCGGACTCGATACCGACTGCAATGGCGCCACCGTTGGTGGTCTGTGGGGCCTTCTAGGCGACTCGATTCCTGCTCGGTGGACAGCACCGTGGCAATGCCGGGTCGGCGTCAGTCTCGCCGGCATGAGCGAGCTAAACCTCGACAGCCTCATCGGTCGAACCATTGCCGTAGCTGAACAATTGCGCGGCAGATAACCTACGCGCAGCCTGTCGCCCGCAGCTACACGGCCGATCCAGCCAAAACCCGGTCAACGGTTGCTGCATCAGGAATCGAATCAGCTGCGCCAGCTTGCGTCACGCTCAAGCCCGCGGCTACCACAGCACGTCCCATCGCCGCATCCGGTGGCAGCCCTGCGGCGAGGCTCGCGATCAGATAGCCCGTAAAGGTGTCTCCGGCGCCGGTGGTATCAACCACATCGACGTTTATCGCCGGAATGTGAAGCCGGTGAGTCGCACTCCGCCACATCGCGCCTTGCGAACCCAGCGTTAGCACCACATCCCCCTGTGGCATGCGCTGCGCAAGTCTGTCGAGAATCAGTTCTGGAGACGTCTCCCCGGTCAGGTCGAAGGCCTCAACCTCATTGACGATGATCATCGACAACTGTTCGAGCGGAAGTGACTGCGCAACCGGATCCATGGGTGCGGGGTTCATCACCACACGCATCCCCTTTCCGAGCGCCAGCTGCACGAGGTAAGCCGGTTCGCTGATTTCGTTCTGCAGCAGTAGCAGATCACCGGCCCCAAAGTCAGTGAGCCCAAGATCAATCTGTTCCCGGGTGATTGACCGGTTGGCGCCGGCAAAAAGGACAATGGCATTCTCACCAGAAGGATTGAGCTGGATTACGGCGTGGCCCGTGGGCTTCGCCGACTTGACCACTCGGCTTACATCGACCCCTGCCGTCTCAAGTCGTTGCACCAGCCACTCGCCACCTTCACCCACTGACCCGGCATGAGCGACCGTACCGCCCGCCCGCGCGATCGCCAGGGACTGGTTGAAGCCCTTGCCGCCAGCGAACACCGTGTACGACAGCGACGGCAGGGTCTCCGCGGGCCGCACGAAGTGGGGCACCCGGTAGACGTGATCGATGCAGAACGAGCCGAAATTGAGAATTTTCATGAGTTCTCCAACCCGGAAGCCCCGCGCTGAAAAAGCAGAGCGATGAATGCTGCCCGGGTTTCGATCAGCGGGCGATTTCGCAGTTGTTGCCGTGCGTCCGAAGGCACAGCCCAGGCATTGGGGGTCATGGCCAGCAGTCCGTCAGCGACGGGACCTGGCAGACTCATTCCAAAGTCCACCTCCCGGCGCGCCGCAAGCGCAAAGCCGTCGAGGGAGGCGTGCAGCGTCTCTTCCTTGTCAGGAGAAACCGGCAATAACGGCACCAACGTGCGCAGCTCGTTGAGATGATCCATGGCGGGAATGATCACCACCAGATGACCACCCCGTCTGACCACGCGACGGAACTCGGCGGGGTTGCGCGGCGCAAAGATGTTGAGCACCACGTCAACCGATGCCATAAGCACTGGCCACGGACGGCGGATGTTGGCGACGAACATCGTGGTATCCGGCATCAACCGGGCGGCTCGCCTGACTGCTGGCTTCGAAAGATCGAACCCGCCAGCGTGTATCTCGTGGCCGCCCGCCCTGATCGACCTGCACAGCGATTGCAGGAGATGCCCCTCACCACAGCCGGCATCGAGCAGGACCGCGGTCCGATCCACAGGCAACACACCGGCTACCATCTCGCCAACGGCTACAACGAGGGGCGCATAGAAACCCTGTTGCAGGAACGCACGCCGGGCATTGACCATCTCCTCAGCGTCACCGTGCACCGCTCCAGCGCGACCCGAGGGCGGCAGCAGATTGACATAACCTTCCCGCGCAACGTCAAACGTGTGACCGGCCGCACAGCCCAGCGTACGGCCAAGGCCGGGCTGCATTTGCAATTTGTCGAAACAGTGCGGACAACAGAGCCACCCTGTATTCCCGAAGCGGGCCATGCTGCGCCTCGTCAAGACGGTCAGCGGCTGGGAAGGTCCACCTGTTCGAAGATCTGGTTCCGTTCCGCCCGGGTCGGTGCCGCCACCGCTTCATTGACCTTGTCCCGGGTGAGGTGTGGTGCAAAGCGGCGGATGAAGTCATACATGAACTTGCGCAGAAAGGTGCCCTTGCGAAAGCCGATGTGCGTGATGCTGCTTTCGAAGAGGTGATCCGCCGGCAGGACCACCAGGTCCTTGTCCTGCACTGGATCTACCGCCATGGTAGCGATGATGCCGACACCGAGCCCGAGCCTTACATAGGTCTTGATCACGTCGGTATCGGTTGCCGTGAACACCACATTCGGCGTCAAGCCTTCTCGGCTGAATGCTTCGTCGAGACGTGAGCGCCCGGTGAATCCGAACACATAAGTCACGATCGGATACTGCGCCACCTCCATCAGCGTGATTCGCTCGCGACCAGCCAGTGGATGGCCTTCCGGAACAACCACACTCCGGTTCCAGCGGTAACAGGGCATCATCACCAGGTCCTGGAAGAGGTCCATGCCCTCGGTGGCGATGGCGAAATCCACCGTACCCGTGGCGGCGAGTTCGGCGATCTGGGCGGGTGTGCCCTGGTTCATGTGCAGCGACACATCCGGGAACTCCGCGCGAAAACCCTTGATCACCTGCGGCAGCGCGTACCTCGCCTGCGTGTGGGTGGTGGCGATGCGCAGGCTGCCCTGCTTTTCGTTGCTGTATTCCTGGGCGAGTTTTCTGATGTCGCCGACCTTGCGAAGCACATCACCCGCCATCTGGATGATTTCCGTACCCACAGGCGTGATGTGCGTCAGGTGCTTTCCGCTGCGGGCAAAAATCTCGACACCGAGTTCATCTTCGAGCAGTCGGATCTGCTTGCTGATGCCGGGCTGGGAGGTAAAGAGGCTTTGGGCAGTCGCGGAAACGTTCAGATCGTGGTGCGCGACTTCCCAGACGTACCGGAGCTGTTGCAGTTTCATACTGTGTCGCCGGTTATAAAAACGTCCGGCGATAGTAGCTTCAGATCTGCAGGGGCAGAAGTGCTGACCCACCTTTATCGACCACAGCGCCTCGCCCGGACCGCCGGTCAGCCACCGGCCTGGTTCACGACACCGTGTGGCACATGACCTGCTGCAACCGCATCCGCCGCCCGAGCCACATGACCGGGCTGATCGTCGAAGAAAATATCGGCACCGAAGGCGCGCAGGAAGCCGGTCTTGTCGAGGCCCCCAAGAAAGAGTGATTCATCGAGCCGGACATCCCAGGCCCGCAGCGTCCGGATCACCCGCTCGTGGGCGGGTGCACTGCGCGCGGTGACCAATGCGGTCCTGATGGGACAAGCATCTGCCGTGAATTCCTGCTGCAGTTTGTGAAGTGCGGCGAGAAACGCGCGAAACGGCCCACCTTCCAACGCCTGATCCGCGAGCGCCTGTTCACGGGCACTGAAGGCATCGAGACCGGCACTTTGAAAGACCTTCTCTGCCTCGTCCGAAAACAACACTGCGTCGCCATCGAAGGCGATACGAAGCGTCGAATCACCGGCTTCGGCTCTCCTCGCCTGCCGCCCGAGCAAGGTGGCCGCAGCGATGCCATGGGCCAAAGCATGTTGTACGTCGTCGGCGTGCGTGGACAAAAACAGATCACAATTGAACGCCCGCACATATCGATAGGGACGATCACCACCGCAGAACGCCGCCCGGCTGATGCCGAGCGCATGCGCCCGAATGGAATTGAAGATCCGCAACCCGGTATCTGCCGAATTGCGCGACAGCAGGATCACGTCGACCCGCGGCATACCGAGCAACGCGTTGATGTGCAGGAGTTTTTGAACGAGGGGGAAGCCCTCGCCCGGATCCAGAGGAATGTCCTCGTGTTCGATCTGGTAACGTCGGTAGGCTTCGAGTCCCTGTTCGTCATAAACCCGGTTGCTGGCCTCGAGGTCAAACAGTGCCCGCGACGAGATTCCGACGGTCAGATGCGGGATGCTCATGCATCAAGGTCCGGAATGAGTTGGCTTTCCAGCCGGGCGATCATGTCCTTGAGCTTGAGTTTGCGTTTCTTGAGCCGCTGTACCTGCATCGCGTCATAGGAACGAAGCTCGATCAGCTTGTTGATGATGTCATCGAGGTCAAGGTGTTCAACCCTGAGCTGTTCGAGCCAATGCCGGATTTCTGCTTCATCCATGCGTCTGGCACCCTGCGCCCGCATCGGATGACCGGATGGTGCACATCGCCAAACGTCGTACGAACATCGTCGAAGGGCGGTCCATTTCATTTGATGGCATCATGCGGTCATTCTAGCCCGACATCGGATGGACGTCGTGCGCACACTGATTTTCCTCGCGATTCTGGCAGGCCTCGTGTGGTGGCTGCGCAAACGGTTTGCCAGCCCTGAGACGCCGCCAAGGCAAGCTCCGGCCGCCACGATAACGGAGGCCGAAGCCCGGGAAATTCTTGGCGTAACGCCTCATGCTAGTCGCGAAGAGATCATCAACCAACATCGCAAGCTCATGCAAAAAGTGCATCCGGATGCGGGGGGTTCGACCTATCTCGCGCAACAGCTCAATGAGGCCAAACGGGTGTTGCTCGAACGTCGCTGAAAATCTCACCCGTCCAACCGGCGCGGCACGAACTTACAACTCCCTACGGACCGGCTGTGAGCACGTTCACATCTGCGTTTTGCCCGGCCTCCTACACTGCGGTCTGGACAGCAGTACCGTCTCCCGCCGGATCCAGAAAATGGCCGATCCCCTGTTTGCAGAACGCCGCAACCAGCCACGACTTGAACACCGTGAACTTGCCGTCACCATCCGAGTCAAAGGCCGGCTGGCGCGACTAAAGGGCACGGTGCTCGACTTCAACCGCCACGGGCTGGCCGTGTTCCTAGACCAACCGCTGACCAAACACCTGCAGGTTTTTCTCAACCTACAAGCCGCTTCCCATGATCTGCGTGAGCTGATCGGCGTAGTGCATAACTGCACGGCGTTTGCGCAAGGTTATCGCTGCGGCATCCAGTTCCGCACGGATTCAGGTCTGCAACTGGATCCGGACCAGACCCGGGAAAGGCTGCAGTTGCTTGAAGCCGAGTTTGCCGCGCTGCCTGAGCAGACGGCGGTGTGATCCGCTACAGTCAAAAGAGCACGGCGAATCTGCCGCTCAGTTCATGAGGGCAACGGCTTCCGACTGAAGCACCAGCCAGCGGCGCACCCAGTTATCGAACAGCAGGAACTCGTTGCCGTTGAATCCAAAGATCCGGCTGACTTCCTTCAGCAGGCACTCTTCTTCGATTTCGAACGCGCCATCCGCATAACTCAGCCGGATCAGATTGATCATCGCGATGGTTCGCGCGCGCCGGTCCGGAAACGTACTGTGGATTTGATCGAGGGGCAGGTAGCCGGTCTCGTGGGACTGGGGTAGCCCCACTTCGGCCTTGAACTCGGCCAGCATTCCTTCTTCCTTGGGATCGAGGAGACCGTCAGAAACCACCACGTTGTGGGCAAGGTCGAGCAGCGCAAGCCGCTGCTCGGCGGACAGTTGGCCAAGCCACATGGGTCAGAGGACTCCTCGTCAGTGTGCTTCGGCAGCAGGCGTCGCAGCCGCGGCGGCACCGTCGCCGGTGATCATCGTCCATAGGACCGGCAACCAGGCCGATCCGAGGCTCGCGATCATGATGATAACGCAGAGCCAACCCCAGCCCAGAAGGGCTTTCATCACGAGGCTCTGGTCAAAAAAGTCTTCCAACAGATACCACATTCCTGTTCTTCCTCAATCTGTGCATCGGCCCCGAAGTCTTTCCTGTCGGGGAGTTGGCAGTTTAAGTCGATTCGGCAAACTTCGCTGCGCAGAATTACGCAATCCGGCTTCTTGCCTGGGTGTGATCAGACCAGCTTTAAAGGGCGGCCTACCTGCACGGCGTCAAGATCGTGGTCCGAAGCGCCTTCAACGTTAACCCAGACGAAGTCGCCGGGCTTGAGCCCCTTCGGATCGCTGATGTGTACAACGCCGTCCACATCAGGTGCGTCGCGGGTGGAGCGTGCAACCGCCAACCCTTCCGCCCGATCGACTTCATCCACGAGGACCCGGATTTTTTGCCCGACCATGGCTTCGAGTTTGGCCGCGCTGATTCCGGATTGCAGTTCGAGCAGCGCTTCCTGCCGGTCGAGCTTGTCGGACTCGGGGACGTGATCCGCCAGCGTATTCGCGGCGGCACCCTCCACCGCCGAATAGGTGAAACACCCCACCCGGTCGAGCTGCGCATCTTCAAGGAAATCTAGAAGCATGCCGAAATCCTCATCGGTCTCGCCGGGGAAGCCGACAATGAACGTTGAGCGAATAGTGAGATCCGGACACATGTCGCGCCATCGAGAGAGACGATCGAGCACCTTTTCCACCGCTGCCGGACGGCGCATGGCCTTGAGGATGGTGGGTGACGCGTGTTGTAGTGGCATGTCGAGGTAAGGCAACACCAAACCGTCACGCATCAGCGGCAACAGCTGATCCACGTGCGGGTAGGGATAAACATAATGCAGGCGCACCCAGGGAAATCGCTTGCCAAGTTCCGCGGCGAGTGTCTGCACATCCGAACGCAGCGAAGCTCCGGCCACCTCGCGCTCAGCGAAGCGCAGGTCGAGACCGTAGGCTGAGGTGTCCTGAGCAATCACCAGAATTTCTTTGACACCCTGTGCCACCAGGTTATCGGCTTCGCGCAACACTTCGTCGATGGCGCGCGAGCGCAGTTTGCCGCGCAGGTCAGGGATGATGCAGAACGAGCAGGTGTGATTGCAGCCTTCGGAAATCTTGAGATAGGCGTAATGCGGCGGAGTGAGTTTGATGCCCGCCGGCCCCATCAGGTATTCGACCTCCGGGTCGCCAGGGGCGAGCGCAGCCACAGATTCCACCACCTTGGCCGCTTCCGCGGGACCCGACACATGGCGCACTTGCGGGAAGCGGCTGCGGATCAGGCTCACTTCCTTTCCAAGGCACCCAGTCACCAACACTTCACTGCCGGCGCGGATCAGTTCCTCGATCGTTGCCAACGACTCTTCCCGCGCCGCATCGATAAATCCGCAGGTGTTCACCACGGTGACGTCTGCATCCCCTTCCACCGTTTCTATTCCCGCATGCGCAAGCCCGGTCAGAATAGCCTCGGAGTCCACCAGCGCCTTCGGGCAGCCGAGAGAGACAAAACCGACGGTGGTACGGGGGGACTTTCGGGAGGATTTGCGGGCAGGCACCTGGGTCAACCGATAACGCGGGCGCGGCATGGTAACCGGGGCAAAGGGTCCACGCACAGCGGCAACATTACGGTTTAGATTGCAAGCTTCCTGTAGTGCAGCTCTGCCCCATGACGTCTTCGATCCAGATCATCGGCTCCCCGTTGTCCCCCTACGTTCGCAAGGTGCTGGCAGTACTGCGGCACAAAGGGTTGGCATTTGAGCTCGATCCCATCGTGCCGTTCTGCGGCAGTGAGGCGTTCACAGCCCTCAGCCCGTTGCGGCGCATTCCGGTCTACCGGGATCAGTACCTGACCCTTTGTGATTCATCGGTGATCTGCCAGTACCTCTGGAAGACCGCTATCCGGAGAAACCCCTCTACCCCGCGGATATCGCGGCCCGGACGCGTGCCCGTTGGCTCGAGGAGTACGCTGATTCACGCATGGGCGAGGTATTCATCTGGCGATTCTTGCACCAGCTCGCGATCCGCCCGTTGGTCTGGAGCGAAGGCGCTGATAAGGCGGTTCTCGATCATGCGCTTTCGGTCGAGATCCCGGAAATTCTCACCTTGCTCGAAGCACAGCTTCCCGATGATGGTCTGTTATGCGGTGATCTCTCGATTGCTGATCTGTCGATTGCCGCCTTCTTTCGCAACGCATCGTTTGTGCGCTTTCGCACGGATCCGGTACGTTGACCAAAAGTGGCGTTTTTCGTGGACCGGATGCTGAACAGCGAACCGCTGGCTGGGCTACGCGAGATGGAGGCCGCACTCTTGCGATCACCAACTGGCGAACATCGGCAAGTCCTCGCCAATCTCGGCGTGGCGCTGACCCGTCATTCCCTTGGTACGGCGACTCCACGACGCGGCGTCATGAAGATCGACTGATCGATGCCGTCCGCCACGCAGCATCACGCTGCCGACATCGCAGCCACGCTCGCCCGATACGGTTTCATACCAAACACTATGGCGAGGCACGCCAGCGGTGCTCCGATGACGTTGACCAGTAGAAGCGACATTCCGATACGCGCATCGTCGGCAAAAACATGGGTGGTGAGATAACCGACGATGGCCGCACCCAGTGACAGGCCGATGAAGTTGCTGCAGAAAAGATAGGCCGACCCGATCTTGGCACGCATCGCATTCGGCGTAATGGTCATCATCGCCGCGGCCGCAAGACCTGCCGGCGCTGCTGAACAAATCTGATAAGGGGCGTACCAGAACGCTGCCCACCAGCCATCCGGTGCCCACCAGAACACCAGCAGTGCCAGAGGTGCGAGCGGTAACGACATGTAAAGCGTTGCGCGATAGGGACCATCCGCATAACCACGGGTCGCAAGCCAGCCGCCAAGCAACGCGCCGGCCGTACCAAACGTCGCGACGATAACGCCGTAGATAGAACCGGCTTCGGCGGTGGACCAACCATACGTGCGCATGAAAAACGACGGCACCCAGGCGAAATTGCCATAGGCCACCAACACCAGCATCGTGAAGCTCGCGAAGAGTGTCGCGAAGGTTTTACCGTGGCTACGCACGAACCGCGCGAATGCGTGCAGTGTGGCGTCTTCTTCGCGAACCGAGCCTCGCCGCACCGGCTCACGCAAAGACCACACCAGCATGGCAAGCGCTACGCCCGGCAATCCGATCATGATGAAGGACAACTGCCATGGCACCACGGTGCCGATGACCGGCAGAACAATTTCACCCAGATCCCGGGCCCAGACGATGACACCACCACCGATGATCATCGCGAGACCTACGCCGGACAGGTTGCCCATGGAGAATACGCTCAATGCCATGGGCAGCAGCCGCCGTTCGAAATAGTCGCTGATGATTGAGTACGCACACGGCGCCAGGGTGGCTTCCCCGGCACCGACCCCAATGCGCGCCAGAAACAGGTGCCAGAAATTCGACGCCAGACCACATGCCGCAGTGGCCAAAGACCAGAACGTCATGCCAGCCACGATGATGTTGCGGCGATTGCCCCGGTCGGCAAACAACGCGATCGGGATCGACATCAGTGCGTAGAAGATGCCGAACGGTGGTCCCTGGAGAAGACCGATTTCGAAATCGGTCAGGCCAAGGTCCGCTTTGATATCACCGACCAGCAAAGAAATGATCTGCCGATCCATGAGCGACAGCACTGCGCCGAGATAGAGCACGATGACCACGAACCATGCATATCGCGGGTTCGGCCATGGTTGTTCTGCTTCGTTTGGCGATGACGCGGTAACGTTCATGCGAAAGGTGCTGGCTGACCCGCAATGCACTCAAGACTTCTGTCGATGCTCGCCCAGCGGGGCGCACTCGCTGTCCAGATGGTGGCTGTCGGTTGCAGCTGGTCCGGATCGTCAATCGAACCGCCGCGTACGAAGATCAGATGGGGTCTGGATTCCGCCTCACTGAAGAGCTGCGTGCCACAGGATTTGCAGAAGCGCCGATGCTTACGATTGTCGCTGTCTGCGATGCTGACGTAATCCGTGGTTTCAGCATTCATCTTGAACGATGCAGTCCGGAAACAGGCGTTTACGGCGGCGCCTGCGGCGAGGTACTGACAGTCACGACACCAGCCAAGCCGGGTCGCCAATGGTTCTGCCTCGCTCTCCGGGCGAACCGCACCACACAGACAACCGCCTGTAACCATCTTGCTGCTCTCCTCCTGTTTCGAAGTTGCTGAAGCTCGTCACGGTCATGCGCTCGGTCATCAACACAACTATCACGGGAAAGGACTCATCGTGAATAGCCAATCATGCCAGCGCATGGTAAAACCGTCAGCAATGACTGCGTGGAGGATGGAGAAGAAAGATGGAAATGCGGGTTCTCGGCCGCACCGGCGTGTCGGTCAGCAAGTTCTGTTTCGGCGCGGGCATGTTCGGCTACTTCGGCAACAACGATCCGGCTGAATGTACACAGATGGTGCGGCGCGCGCTCGATGCGGGCATCAACTACTTCGACACCTCGGACGTCTATTCACATGGTGAGTCTGAAGCGCTTCTCGGCCGGGCGCTCAAGGGCACTCGTGATGAGGTGATCCTGGCCACCAAGTTCAGCCTGCCGATGGACGGCAACCCGAATCACCGTGGCAACTCGCGGCGCTGGATCATGCGTGAAGTGGAGGCAAGCCTGAAGCGCCTCGACACCGACTATATTGACCTGTACCAGATCCATCGCCCGGATGTAACGACGGATTTCGACGAAACGCTCTCGGCACTGTCCGATCTCGTCCGCGCGGGCAAGGTTCGTATGCTCGGTTCATCCACCTTTCCGGCAGAGCACCTCGTTGAAGCCCAATGGATAGCCGAGCACCGTGGCCGCGAACGCATTCGAGTCGAACAACCGCCCTACTCCATCTTCGCGCGACGCATCGAGGCCGACGTGCTGCCGACCTGTCAACGTTATGGCATGGGCGCCGTGGTGTGGAGTCCTTTGTCGCAGGGCTGGCTTACCGGCAAGTGGCGGCGTGGCCAGGTACCGAACGACACCAACCGGCAGAAACTGCAGCCGCATCTCTACGACATGCAGAGGCCGGACAATCAGCACAAGCTCGATCTCATCGAAAAACTCGATGTTGTGGCGCAGGAAGCAGGAATACCGCTGATTCACATGGCGCTCGCCTTCACCACCGCCCATCCGGCGGTGACGTCGGCGATCATCGGACCGCGCACGCTGGCACAGCTCGACGGCCTGCTTGAAGCGGCGCCCGTGGTCCTCAGTGACGACGTACTGGATGCCATCGATGCGATCGTTGCGCCAGGCGTAACCGTGAGCCGCGATGATGATGGTTACATGGCGCCGGAGATCGCAGACCGCAAACTGCGCCGCAGGGCCGGTTCAAGCGAAGTGCATGAGGCTGCGCGTGAGACCATGCGCAACATCGAGGCGTATCGAGAACAACAGGGCAAGCAGGTGGGCGACTGAATGTGAGAACCATCACCGCCGCGGTCGCCCTTTCGCCGGATTTACCGTTCACGCTGCGCGAACTTGAACTGGAGGCACCTCAGCCCGATGAAATTCTGGTGAGGATCGTCGCCACGGGTATCTGTCACACCGACATCTCCGTGAAGAACCAAAGCGTCAAGCTGCCGTTACCCATGGTGCTCGGCCATGAAGGGGCCGGCGTCGTTGAAGCCGTCGGCAGTGCAGTCACGCATTTACAGCCTGGTGATCACGTCGTCATGGCCGGCGACTCCTGTGGCTACTGCAACAAATGCCAGCAGTCCCTGCCCTTTTATTGCGATGAGTTTGTGACCAGGAATCTCACCGGCTGGCGGCGTGACGGAACCTCGCCGCTGCAACTCCGCTGTGAACCCTTGCGGGGCCGGTTCGTCGGTCAATCTTCTTTTGCCACCCATTCGGTGGTGCCTGCTCGTGCGGCAATTCGTATCGACAAAGATCTGCCGCTGGAACTGATGGGACCGCTCGGCTGTGGCCTCACCACCGGTGCGGGGACTGTTCTCAACGCCCTGCGACCACGGCCCGGCAGCAGCATTGCAGTATTCGGCTGCGGCACGGTGGGTCTTGCGGCCGTCATGGGTGCGCGTCTGGCCGGTAGTCATAAGATCATCGTCATAGATCCTATGGCCTCGCGCCGCGAAATGGCCTTGTCAGTCGGCGCTACGGAAGCGATCGATCCCGCGACAGAAGATGTGGTCGGACAAATCCTTGCAAGCACGCGCGGCGGCGCGGATTTCAGCGTCGAGTGTTCCGGCGTTGCGTCCGTGATTCCGCAGGCCATCGCCTGTCTCGGACGGCCCGGCATGTGTGCCCAGGTCGGCGCGCCACCGGGTGGCACGATCATGCCGGTGGACATGGACCACCTCGGTTTCGGCCGTGGCATCAAAGGTGTGGTGATGGGAGACGCCAATCCGCAGACCTTCGTTCCCTATCTCGCTGCCTTGTGGCGGGATGGTCGCCTGCCCTTCGACCGGTTTGTTCGCTATTACCCGCTCAATGAAATCAACACGGCGATAGCCGATGCCTCTAAAGGCGATGTCATCAAACCCATACTGCGCATGCCTTGATGTGCACGTGCAGACGTTGAACTCCGGAGATATCCATGGAACCGAAGATCCAGGAACTACTTGATAAGCAGGCCATCGAAGAAGTGATCCTAAGATATGGACGCACCCAGGACTGGCTCGACGACGCGGGCCAGGAAAGCTGCTTCTGGCCGGACGCAGACATCGACTACGGGTTCTTCAAAGGCAATGGCGCTGATTTCGTCAAAACCGTGATGGCCCACGAGCGGGAAGTGCCCCGCCGTTGGCACCTCTGTACCAGCGTCATGATCAAAGTCAACGGACTGAAGGCGAAGGCGGAGTGTTACGGCATCGCCGTCGGTGGACGCAATGTCGACGGCAAAGTGCACTCCAACATGTATGGCGGACGCTATCTCGATGAGCTGGAAAAGCGGCTTGGTGAATGGCGCATTTCAAAACGCACCTACGTCCTCGACTGGAGCCATCAATTCCCGGATGCCATCGCCAATACAGCTGGCGCGGATTTCCCTTTGCATGTGCTCGACATCAGCGACGGCGGCCATCCGTTGTACCGCCGTCTCTGATCCCCTGCCAACGAGGAACCTCTGTGGCCGCGCGAACTGGCCCTACCACTGCTCAGAATGGTTCAATCAGCGCCCGCATAGCCTGGACGCGGCCAGGGTCCGGCTCACCCTGAAACGCCTGCAGTATCGACGCTTCACGCTGCTCGATCAGCGGCATGAACTCAGTATGGCTGACAATCCAGAAGCGGTTAGCCGCAATCGCGTCGAGCGTGAAGGCTGCCAGCGCGTCCGCGGACATCGCCACCGGGTTGGGAGCAACGGCGCTGGCTGATGTACTGCTCGCAACCGGCGCCGGCGCGGAACTGTTTCGCAGGTGTTCGGGTCGGTTACGCTCCGAAGTGGTAAGGGCCGTAGTCACGATCCCGGGGCACAAAACAGAGACATTGACACCGCTTGCCTTGAGATCGGCACGCAGCGCCTCCGAAAGACCCACAACGCCAAACTTCGCTGCGTTGTAGATCGCGAGGTTCTTCATGCCCACAAGCCCGCCCACGGAGGCAGTATTGATGAGGTGCGCCTGCGCACCATGCCGCATCAGTTCGGGCAGGAACGTCTGCACGCCGTTGATCACTCCACCGAGATTCACACCCATCACCCAGTCCCAATCCCGGTACGTCAGCGTCTGCACCGGACCCGCCGCATTGACGCCGGCGTTGTTGAAAAGGAGATGTACGGCCCCATGCGCCGCAATCGCCTGATCTCTGGCCCGTGCAAATGCATCCCGATCAGTGACATCGAGTATTGCCGTGGTCACGCGCGACCCGTTGCCTGCGAGCGTCGTGCGTGCGCGCTCAAGTGCACCCGACTCCACATCTGCGAGCACCACATGAGCACCCTCACGAATCAGCGCAGCGGCCAGTGCATAACCGATCCCGGAAGCACCACCCGTCACGAACGCAGTCTTGCCACTGATTGTCGTCATGAGAAACCTGCCTGAAGTGTAATGGCCCGACTTTCGCCGAGCGCAGGAACAATTTCAAACGTGCGAACGCGTGGTGCCGAAGAAAAAGGAAGCGGACCCGGATGTGGTCGAACGGAGGTATTCAGGGAACGATTTCGAGGAGAACGGGCACCCTGCCGGCGCGCACGCAACCCAGTTCCTTGGCGGCTTTTTTGCTCACATCGATGAGCGTGGGGTTACGCGAGTGCATGCGGTCATTGACGCGCACCACCACGGAGTTGCCGTTGACCAGATTGGTGACCTTGACGCGGGTACCAAACGGCAGCGAATTGTGCGCGGCGGTCAACTTCTCCTGCGCGAAGGTCTCGCTGTTGGCCGTTGTGCGTCCTTCAAATCGATCCGCGTAGTACGTCGCTGTACCCGTGGCCGCATGTACCTGGACACTTAGCATGCAGCAGCACACAAACGCAGCCATGAGCGCGTTCAGGTTAAACCGTTTGGCAATGGGCCGATTCACGATAGATGAACCCTTCTCGTCTGAAAGCAATCGATCTCTCAAAAAGTGACCACATGGCAAAGTGATCTTTTTTGATTGATCTTGTTATCCGCTGTACCCGTTGCACGCGCCTTCGACGCTGCAGAAGTCCCGTTTTTGTGACCCACCAGAGGCTGGTGCAAACGGTCCGGGTGTGTCCCTCGAGCCGGAGTATCCAGAAGCCTCCGAGGCCTGACAACCGCCGGTGTGTTGCAATGTGTGTCGTCTTTCATGAATTCACTTCGTCGCCGGAGGCTTGTCAGGTAGCCGGTGCGCAGGATCGGCACTTCATCTGACATCCAGCAGGAGTATCCTCTCAATACGATCAAGACCCGATCTGCGCCCTTTCAACATTAGGCCCGCACCACACAACCGAGGAGAGACTGATGATTTCCCGCCGCCGCATGCTTTCGAACACGGCTATTGCCACCGCCGTTGCAACCACCGCCGGGCTAGGCGCAGCGACTCCGCGGGCGACATCCGCAACACCATTCAATCATGGCGTTGCGAGCGGCGATCCACTCCATGATCGGGTCATCCTGTGGACACGAATCACGCCTGCGGCATCTGACAACTCAATTCCGGTGCACTGGGTGATCGCCGACGATGAGGCCCTGTCACGTGTGGTCAACGGCGGTGAAGTCCAGGCTCAGCCCTGGCGGGACCACTGTGTGAAGGTGGATGCCACCGGTCTCGATGCAGGCAGGACGTGGTACTTCCAGTTTGAGTGCAACGGCGTGAAGAGCCCGATCGGTCGCACGAAGACCCTGCCGGCAGGCGACATCGACGCGGTGAAATTTGCGGTCGCCTCGTGCTCCAACTATCCCTTTGGCTATTTCAACGCCTACGCCTGCATTGCCCGGCGTGACGACCTCGATGCCGTGCTGCATCTCGGCGACTACCTCTATGAATACGCACCGGGTGAATATGGTCAGGGCAAGGAGTTCGGCCGTGAACACCAGCCGGCAAGGGAAATCGTGTCACTGGACGACTACAGGGAACGCCATGCCCAGTACAAATCGGACCCTGACCTGCAGGAAGCCCACCGGCGTCATCCGTGGATCACCGTCTGGGATGATCATGAGAGCACCAACAACTCCTGGAAAGACGGCGCCCAGAACCACAACCCTGACAAGGGCGAAGGCAACTGGCTGGATCGGCGGAAGTCTGCCGAACGCGCCTACTTCGAGTGGATGCCGATTCGTGAGCAGCTGGGTTCACGCGGATCATGGACCTATCGTAGCTTCCGCTACGGCAATTTGTGCGATCTGATCATGCTCGATACACGCCTGCATGGTCGCAGCGAACAGATCTCGGATCGCAAGGACAAAGCCGCTATCGCCGCAGCAGGACGAAGCCTACTGGGTGCCGATCAGAAGGCCTGGTTGCTGGATGAACTCAGTGCCTCAAAACAGGCCGGCACACGCTGGCGCGTGCTCGGCCAGCAATGCATGTTCGGCCAGCTGCCGGATGCCGAAGGGCATGTACTCAACACCGATCAGTGGGACGGTTATCCCCATGATCGGCAGGCGGTGCTTGATCAACTCAGTTCGGAAGGCATCCGCAACACGGTAATTCTCACCGGTGACATCCACACCGCCTGGGCCATGGACATCACACCGAATCCGTTCGACCCGAAAGCCTACGACCCGAAGACCGGCTCGGGTTCACTGGCAGTTGAACTCGTGACCACCGCAGTCACGTCTCCTGCCCCGTTTGGTACCGGTGAAGAAGCCCAGAAACGTGAACGTGATACGGTCGCCGCCTTGCCTCATTTGCACTGGGCGGATTTCGAGAGCCGGGGCTATCTCACCGCCAAGATCACGCCGGATCAGACTCACGCCGAATGGTGGAGTGTCAGCACGATCGCTGAGCGATCAACAGAGGAAATCCTTGTGAACAGCATGCGCACCCTGGACGGCCGCAATCATCTTGAACCGGGCTTACAGGGCAAAGCGTGAGGCCTCGCCCCTTCGCCGATCCGGTCAGGATAGCCACCAACGGCATCACCCTCGAGGTACACCTCGCGGGGCCACGCACCGGTCAGCCCATCGTGCTCTGTCACGGCTTTCCCGAGCTTGCCTACTCCTGGCGGCACCAGATCGAAGCACTCGCCGCTGCGGGGTACTTCGTCATCGCCCCGAATCAGCGGGGTTATGCGGGCAGTGACAAGCCCGCAGACGTACTCGCCTACGACATCCATCATCTGACTGCTGACCTCACCGGTCTGCTCGATCACTTCGGCATTCACAAGGCGGTGTTCTGCGGGCACGACTGGGGCGGGCTGATTGTCTGGCAGGTTCCGCTCCTGCATCCCTCTCGGGTGGCGGGGATCATCGGTGTCGGCGTGCCGTTTCTTCCACGTGCAGCAGAAGACCCCATCGTGACCTTCCGCCGCACCTTTGGCGATCGCATGTACATCGTCAACTTCCAGGCTTCCCGCGAAGCCGACGAGGTGTTTGGCGCAGACCCTGAACGGGTTTTCAACGTACTCATGCGCAAGAGCACGGCCAAACTCGAGGACTTCATAAAGCTGTCACCGGAAGACCGGGTGCCTGATCTTGTCCGGCGCATCAAGGCGGGACCCGACAACGGAAAACTCTTAATCTCGCCGGAAGAACTCGCGGTCTACACCCGCGCATTCGCTGCATCCGGATTCACCGGGCCGATCAACTGGTATCGGAACTGGAGTCGCAACTGGTCGACCACCGCAGAGGTTAGCCAGCAGATCCATGTGCCCTGTCTCTTCATCAAGGCCGGTAACGATCACGCCACAGCGGTCATTCCCGACATCGAAAAACTCATGACCGGGTTTGTGCACGACATCGAGTCATGCGAGGTGCCCGCCGCCGGTCACTGGGTTCAGCAGGAATACCCGGGCGAGGTGAACGCTTTTATGCTCGACTGGCTGAAGAGACGCTTCCGCTGACGCAGATCAACGCGCGACGGCCTGATCCCCGCGGCGAACGTTTACTGGAATCGCACTCATCACCGGCATACCGGTACGAGGGTCGTAGTCCTCGTCCACTGAAGTGAGCCGTCCGGTGTTGGAGCCAATGCTGAAGAGTTTGTGGTCTTCATCCGGCGCATCACCAAAGGCGTGCGACATGGAGACCACACCTGGGCGAACGTCTTCTGCTTCCTCCACAACGCCCAGGATCTTCGCGCGGGATGAGGCAATCTCGACCACATCACCTGCATGTAAATCCAGCGATGCCATGTCCTTCGGGTTCATGTAAGCCGGGTTGTAACGGCCGTTTTTCATGAGCTTCGGAATGTCATGGCCGGATGAGTTATAGACATCGTTGAGCCTGCGACTCACGAGCCGGTGACTGAAGGTCATCTGTCCCGAATAACCGGCATGACCGGTAAGCGGTTCACCGCGAACCGTGTGCAGCTCTTCGAGCATGATCGAATTGCCGATGTCCAGCCGCTCTTCACAATCCTCTTCCTTGGGCAGAACGATGATGGTCGGATCATTGAAGATGTGCCCATGCGGATACTGCTTCACTTCCGAGAGCCGAATACGCGATCCCACCGTCAGGATTTCGAAGAGTTCATCTGTGGTGTAGTCCCGAGTCATGTCGAGCGCTTGGCTGTTCAGGCGCAAGATGAGACCCATACGCTGCGCAAGCCCGAAAAACACCTGCCACTCTTCCAGAAGATCGGAGCCGTGCGGCGGTTCAATCAGCGCCGGCTGGTACATCGCATAGGGTTCGGGATAACCCGTCGACATTCCGTAGAACCATACGCCTTCATTCGGCATGGAAATCGCCGGACACTCGAGGCCGAGCTTCGGCGGCAATACGTAATGGCTCATCTTGGCGGTAGCGGACAGCTTGATGTCGAGGCACACCGAGAGTTCGAGGTGTTTGAGGGCATCCCAGGTCTTGAGCTGATCGGGCCAGGCGACCAGCGGATTGCCACCGACGCTGAAGAGCGCCTTCACCTGCCCTTCGCCACCCAGCAAGATTTCGTCTGCAAGTGCGGCTGCCGACAAACCTCCGGCATTCTCGCCAAGACCGCGCACACGGAGCTGTGTGCCATAACCGAACGCCGGTGGTTTTGGTTCGGTTTGCGCACGGCCATGCCGTGTGGGCATGAGCGCAAACGGATTCGGCATGGGTTCACCGGCCCGCAGCCAGCGTCCACACAGCGTATTGATCACGAGCACCAGGTATTCGGTGAGCGTGCCCCGCGGTGCCATGTTCGGCCCCGTGCCCGCTGTCACCATGCCACGCCGGCCGGTGGCGAAGATCCGCGCCGCGCCCATGAGCTTGTCAGCCGGAATTTCGGCGCGGCGGGCCACGTAGTCCGGCGTAAAGTCCACCACTGCAGCCTTGAGTGCTTCGAAACCGGAAGATTCAGCGTCTACAAACGCCTTGTCGTACCAGGCCTCCCGGATGATCAGATGGATGATGCCGGTGAGGATGGTCGGGTCTTCACCCGGCTTGCACTGCAGATGCAATGCCGCCTTGCGGGCGGCCTCCGTCTGGCGCGGATCGATTACGATGAGCTGCATGCCCTGTTGCAATGCGTCGTGCAGACGTTTGCCCGGGTTGTACTGCGGAATCCCACCCCACTTCGATACCACGGGATTGGCCCCAACCAGCATCCAAGTATCCGCATCCGCAAAGGGTTGGGGACCTGCATGCCAGCGGCCGTGAAAGGCGATGGCCATCGGTTTGCCGGGCTGGTCAATCGACCCGGACGTGAAGGTCATCGGCGAACCGATGGCCTGCATGAACGCCCGCGCCATCGCCGCACCAGCAGGATAAGGAAACGAATAGGTGCCGGTATAGAGCGCCACCGCACGTGGCCCGTGCTCCTGAATCAGCCGGGAAAGCCGCGCTGCAATCTCATCGAGCGCCACATCGGAAGCGAGCGGCTGGTGGCTTGTGCCAGTTTTCTTCTGTGGCACAAGCAGGCGCTCCGGGTGCAGGTGCTGCTCCGGCAGTTGCCTGCCCTTGACGCACGTATAGCCGTGATACATCGGATTCTTGATATCACCGAGCACCTTTACGGGGCGGTTGCCTTCCAGGGTGACATTGACGCCACAGAACGAGTGGCAGAATCGACAGATTGCAGTTTTGACTTCGGCCATGCTCCAGTCTCCTCCTGTATCCCCGATCAGTTGGCACGACGGTTTGCTTCCACCAGTTCGACCATGATCCCAAGCGACGCCGCGGTATCGATGTAGTTGAACCGCGTACCGCGATAGACCCCGCAGAATGCCGATTCAAATCCGAGTGCCAGGTAACGTGCAAGGTCCATATCGAAGTGACCACTTCGCACAGCGACATGATGCAGACCTTCTTTCCCTTTGGGAAACACATCCCGGTAACACGAAGGTACCTCATCGTGCTGCGTGATGAACTCAATGTTCATTGTCGCGGTTTGCACGACCGCCACAGAGAAATCGATCCGCGTCGGGCGCCCTCGGTAGAGGCCATTCTCCACCTCGACATGGTGGATGTACTGAAAGCCATCCAGTCCGGTGGTGGACCGCCAGCGCGCCACCGCTGCATCCAGGTCGTTCACCACATAACCGGTCTGGTAGATGTCCAGCGGCAACACGCCGTCAGTCGCCCACGATCTTGAGGATGAAGCCAATCAGTGACCCAAGTACAAAAATGTAGATGGGCGGCATGCTGATGTAGAGCGGAATACGGCGCGCGTCCGCCGAACGGTAGTAACCCAGCGCGTACGCGAAACGGGCCAGCGGCCAGATGATGCCGATACCCGCCGCCCAGAGCGGGCTTACAGCCAGCGAGAACAGCCATAGGCCGGGAAGGAAAAGCACCAGATGTTCGAGCGTATTCTGGTGCGCGCGAACGTAGCGCAGATATTCTTCTGGACCATCATGCGATGGTGCCGCCACATTGAAACGCAGCCGGGCCATCCCTGATTTGAACAGGGTGAAGTAGTACACGAGCAGCGCGAGGCTGCTGACGATGCCGGGCCAGACCAGCTCACTCAATCGTGCTTCTCCTTAGGTAGCGCCGTTGCAACCACGAAACGGGGCCGGCTAGCCCCGAAGAGCCGCCAACCGGTCAATCTCTTTCCAGAAACCTGCCATCGTGTCTTCGATAATGGCCTGCGCGGGTTTCACTTCATGGATCAGTGCCGCGCTCTGACCCGCAGAACCTGCGGTGTTGTCGACGTCACCACCGATGTACAACGCGTCAATAACACTCGAAACCCGACCCTGTACTTCAACTCCTCCGGCCATCGCTTCAGACGCCTTGGTGCGAAGTACCCGCATCTTGGCTCTGGGTGGCCGGGGCAACATGACCGTGCCGTCAACGCCAGCGGCGATGATCGCAGCCTTGTAGTTGGGATGTACGGGACTCTCTGCGGAAGACACAAACCGGGTACCCATGGCCACAGCTTCGGCACCGAGTGCCATTGCTGCCGCCATGCCTCGCCCGTCGACAATGCCACCCGCTGCAACAATGGGCAGTCTCACGCGCTCCCGAACGGCCTGCAGTAGAACAAAACTGTTCACCTCTTCGGCATTTCGGATGCCACCGCTTTCGGCGCCTTCGACGATCAGGCCATCCACACCTGCATCCTCAGCCTTGAGCGCACCTTCCAGAGAGGGCACGGCGTGATAGACGACGATGCCGGCCCCTTTGAGCCGTTCCACATGGCGCCGCGGATTGCCTGCTGAGGTCGTGACAAACCGGACCTTCTGCTCCACGAGAAAATCCAGGATCTGTTTCTCCATGTCCTCATTCTGCCGGAGGAACATGATCGGGAGGTTGATACCGAAGGGTGCGCTGGTCGCCGCCTTGATCGCCGCAAACTCACGGCGTGTAACAGCAATATCGACACTCGATGTTTCCATCATGCCGAGCGCGCCGGCCTTCGACACGGCACTCGCGAGCTGCGCCCGGGCAATCCAGGTCATCGGAGCCTGGATGATCGGGAACTTCGCCCCGGAATGAGCAAGGAACCGGTTTCCCGGAAACAAACCTGGCATCAACCCTTCCCCCACAATCACTACGACAACAATGACTGGGAGTGGACCTGCGGCCGGCTGCGGCTGTCAAGCCTGACAGTCGTAGAGGCGCGTTTTTGGCGTGTTTTTTGGCTCGTCTTCAGCGCCTCTTCAGCACCTCTGCAGCGCTTCAACAAAACCCTTCAGCACTTCGACCCAACCGCCTTCGTAGTTGTTACGAATCTGCGGTCCCTGCTCTCCGCGGGCTTCCCAACCGTCATGAGTCAACGTGAGCCGCGTATGGCTCGCGTCAATCACATCGAACGCGACCTGCAGCAGCGTCGCGCTGGCTGCATCCTGGCCCGGATGCCAGGTCATGATCAGACCCGCAGGAGGATCCCACGCCAGAAGGGTTCCTCAGGTCGCGCGCTCACCCGCCGCATTGACCTCTTCCACCAGCCCGTTCACACGTGCATCGAACTCGACTCGGGCATTTTTTTCGCCGAAACAGGAGTGGCCGAGCAGAGGCCACCAGTCAGCCAGCCGCTCGGTAAAGATGTTGAAGGCATGCTCCCGGGAACAAGAGAGACTAAGTTGCTTGATCACAGGCGCTACGGCAGCTGAGTTCATCGACGTCCCCTCTTGGATTGGGATGAGGACTGGGCAGAGGCCCGGGTTGAGGTCTTGCGTTTTGTTGAAGAGGAGGTGTTTTCGGCAATCAGCGCAAAACGCCGCAGTGCGACGTTCCACAGGTCATCGAGGAAGGCACGGGCATCTGCAAGCCCCGCTTCGCGCAAGGCATAGATATTGCGAGTCCCCTCACGACGACTCTCTACCAGACCTGCCTCAACCAGCAGCTTGAGGTGTTTCGAAATGGCCGGTCGAGAGACCGGCATCACCTCGGCAATTTCTCCCACGGAACGCGGCTCGTGGGCGAGCAGCCGAACGATGTCCTGGCGCATCGGATCAGAGAGAGCACCCAGCGCGGCATTGGCTTTTTCACTCACTGGGACTACCTCCCTGCCTGAACGGTAACCAGATGATTACCGTAACTTATGGGTAACGGTAACCATCTGGTTACCATTGATCAACCCCGCACTTGAACTCACCGCCGAAAAAACGCAGATTGCGCTCCCCCGCAGAGAACCGCCGCCGATGGCAACCGTATTGCCCGCCAGCGACACAAACACCACACGCCCCGTCGTGGCGATCGTGCTCGGATTTGCAGTGCTGTACATCGTCTGGGGAACGACCTATCTCGGCATCACCTATTCACTGCAGACGCTGCCGCCATTCCTGTCGGGCGCCATCCGCTTTCTTGCCGCCGGCAGTCTGATCGCGGTCTGGGTTCTGCTGCGTTCGCCCGGCACTTTCCGCGAAGTTCCATGGCTCACAGCGTGCGCCGCAGGAGTACTGCTCTCTGGCATCGGAAACGGTCTGGTGATCTATGCCCAGCAGGCGGTTTCGTCCGGCGTTGCCGCGCTGGTGGTCAGCGCCATCCCGGGTTTTGTACTGCTGTTCGATGCCTTGTTTTTCGCTCGGACCCGACCGGCGTTCATTCGTATTGCCGGCGTTTTGATCGCTGTCAGCGGCGTCGCATTGCTGACCTCGGATGTCGGCAAACTCAGCGGCAATGCCGAGCCCTTGCATGTGATGGCTCTGCTGGCCGCAGCCATCGGCTGGAGTTTCGGGACGCTTGTTCAACAGCGCGCAGTGACTGCACAGACGATGATCGCCTTTACCGCGGCGCAAATGCTGGCCGGAGGCTGTTTCCAGTTGTTGGCCTCGGTCCTGCATGGTGAATGGCACAGCTTCGATCCGGCTGCTGTGTCCACCACGTCCTGGTTTGCTGTCAGCTACCTGGTGATCTTCGGCAGCATTCTCGCCTTCAACTGTTATCTGTGGCTCTTGACCCAGGTTTCCGCCACGGCGGTCACCACCTACGCGCTGGTCAATCCGGTGATTGCGCTGCTACTCGGCGCGGTGATGCTGGACGAACGTATCACGACCACGGCAGGCATTGCCGCAGTGCTGGTGCTTGGCGGTGTTGCACTGGTGCTGTTCCACGGCGCGATCGCCGCGACGCGAAATCGCAGCAAGTCCGGAACATAGAACCGGATCAAACGCTGGAGACTGAGGTCTTCAGTTGGTTGCCGAGCCGCTGCGCCAGGCTTTGAAGCCTTCGATCAAGAGCGGCAGGATGGACACGAAGATGATGCCGAGCACAACCAGCTCGAAGTTCTCCTTCACCACCGGAATGTTGCCGAACAGAAAACCGGCACCGGCACAGATCACCACCCAGAGAATTGCGCCAGTGAAGTTGTAGATGGCGAACTGCCGATACGGCATATGGGCACCACCGGCGATGAACGGTACGAATGTCCTAACGATTGGTACAAAACGCGCGAGGACCACAGCCTTGCCACCATGTTTCACAAAAAAGTCATGGGCGCGCTGCAGGTGCTCTCGCTTCACCCAGCGTTTGAGCCCGGTCATTTGCTCCGGATGGTCTTCGAGGAAGAGGTGTGCAAATTGTCTGCCAAAGGCGTAATTGACGGCATCCCCGAGGATGCCGGCGACGATGAGCAGTGGAATCAGCACTTTGATGTCGAGAGATCCCGCTGCTGCCAATGCGCCCGCAGCAAAGAGCAACGAATCACCTGGCAGGAATGGCATGACCACAAGCCCCGTTTCCGCAAAGATGATGGCAAAGAGAATGCCGTAGACGACGATACCGTAAGCGGCAATCCACTCGGTGAGGTGTTCGTCGACGTTCATCAGGAGATCGATGAGTTCCATCATAGGGCCGCGATTCTACACAGCTAATTTGTGAGGGTGTGGGACAGGAATCTCCGTGCGACTCACCTGACACAAGGTCCCCGGACGCGCTGCTTGGCCTGTTGACGCGATCTTGGAATCACCGCTAGCGTTCTACGCACCCCGATAACGAGCCGATCAATCGTTGAACACCAAGTAGTTCACATCCTTTAAGATACGGTTGTTGACACCTCACACCGGTGCCGAAGTGTTCGGGGCGGATCTGCGCTCCCCACCGACCTGCTGGTGCAGGAGATAACTGAGGCGCTGCTGAAGTACGAAGTCCTCGCCATTCGCGACCAGGACCTGACGCCGGAACAGCACAAGTACTTTGCTTCGAAGTTTTAACCCTTGCACATCCATCCGTCTCACCGCATTGGCCGCGGTCGCGGCGGCGACCCGGAACTGTTCATCGTCCGAACCACCGCCAAATCCGCATTCGCCAATGGTGAAGGATGGCACAGCGATCTCTCGTGCGAGGACATGCCCCCGATGGCATCACTGCTTTACGTTCGCGAACTGCCGGGAGAGAGCGGCGGAGATACGCTATTCGCCAACCTCTGTGATGGGTTCGCGGCGCTGTCGGAGCCTCTGCAGCAATTCCTCCTGACGCTTGATGCAGAACATGACGGCCGCAAGGACCTGGCGAACTACGACGTGATTCTCGATCCGCGAGTCGAATATCCGAGCGCCACCCATCCGCTGATTACGGTACATCCACAAACCGGCCAACCGATTCTGTTTGTGAACAGGTCCTTCACCAAATCCATTGAGGGGTTGCGCAAATCAGAGAGTGATAATTTGCTCGAGTTGTTGTGGACAGCCGTTGAGAGCAACCCACGCTTTCATTGCCGGGTCAGATGGTCGCCTGGCACCGTTGTCTTCTGGGACAACCGTTGTACGTGGTACCGTTCGATCTGCGACTACTATCCGAGTACACGCCACGCTCAACGGATGACGATTGCGGGGACGGCGCGACCTGAACGATGGGTAAAAAGGCCGTAGCCGTTCGCTCTCCTCCTTCTCAGCTCACCTCCTTTTCAGCTCAACACACCCGCCGCAAACAACCGTTCAAGTTCCGCAGCATCCACACCCGCTTCGACAAACACCTCCCGGGTATGCTGCCCCGCATCCGGCGCCGGCCCACGCACTTCGATGTCCGCATCGCGGATATGGAAAGGTGCGGAAATAATCTCCATGGCTCCTGCTCGTTCATGGACAACATAACTGAACGCATCACGCTCGCGCAGTGCCGGGTCTTCACACACCTCAGGCAACGTCGCCACAGGTTCCCAGATCAAACCGGCGCCATCGAGTTGCTCTCGCCAGTACGCCAGATCATGGGCAGCAAACATCGCCGCGACCTCCGGGACGATCACTGCATTGTTGGTCATGAGGCCCTGAAGCGTTGCGAAACGCTCATCGGTGATCCACTCTGGTTTACCGACCATGTTGCAGAACTTCGGCCAGTACGGCATCGCTGAGGGCATAACCAGAAGAATCACCCGGTCATCACGCGTCCGATACCAGTTCCAGATAGGGTTGGGCGGTAGCTTCTGGCTGGTTTTTTCGGACTGCACCCGCGTTGACAGGGCAATACACACATCCGACGCGAGCGACCAGATGCCCGTGCGCTGCAAAGTCACTTCAACGTACTGGCCTCTGCCGGTTTTATCGCGCACGCGCATCGCTGCGAGAATCGAAGACAAGAGGTTCAGCGCCGTCGTCCGGTCGCCATAACCACCGCGCGAGATGAGCGGCCCTTCATCACGGTCACCGAAGATCGACATCGCACCCGACCGCGCCCAGAAGGCCGTCTGGTCAAACGCCTGCCGGTGGCTGTCTGGGCCCTTGGTACCGTACCCCGACAACACGGCGTAAATCGCGTCCGGTCGCACGGCATGAATGTGGGTATCCGTGAGTTCGTAACGCTCCAGACGCTCCCAGGTCAGGTTGGTGATGAATACATCCGCATCCGCGGCCAGTTTGCGAACCAGCGCCTGGCCATCTTTCGAATCGAGGTTGACGCAGATACCCCGTTTACCGCGATTGTCGAACTGGTGTGCCGGATGCACCTCATCCGGTCCGAGCAGTGCGGTGTACATCTTCCGGTAGGCATCACCACCCGGCGGCTCCACCTTGATGACCTCCGCACCCATGTCCGACATCAGCGCTGCGCAACTCGGTGCGGCAAGCCAGCTGGCAACTTCGAGAACCCTCACCCCTTCGAGTGGTGCTGTCATTCATTCGCTCCGGAACTGAAAAACTGAATTTGCTGCGCGGGCGTCGCAGCGACTCGCCGCGTACCCGGCATGATCTCGAACTGTGGATCAAAGTTGACCAGCACCCCCGCAAGCTGCATCAACACACCCACATTACCTTCAACTTTCGCCACACCCGACTGTACCTGCTCGGCCAGCGTGGATTGACCGATGATGACGTTTTCGCGATCCGCGCGGTTGATCGTCATCACCGCATCCAGTTGCGGCGACTGATACCCCGGCAAAGACGTCAACGTCCCGCCACTCATTTCGATGACAAATTTCTCACCGTTGTCAGGTGTGATGAAATTGAGGGTGAACTTCAGCGCATCGGCCTTGTTCGAATCCACCCGGATTGCCACACCTTCCCAGAACTGTTGGGTGGCCAGGCCGCGCATCAGATCAGAGGCGAGCCGCACCGGACCAGTGGCTGCGACGTAGCCGTTACGAAGCTCCATTGCCGCCACAAGATGGACGTTACGTATGCTGGTGCTCTCGTACTGATAGCCCAGCTGCTCAAAACTGTCTGCGAGCAGATCCTTGGCGGTTTGGTTGCCAGGTTCCGCGTACACCAGCTTGTTGAGCAGCTCAACCGCATGGCGATATTGGCCTTCTACATGCAGCGCCCTGGCTTTCTCCAGGATGGCAGTCGCCCCACCCATCATCTCCACATAAAGCGGTGCAGACTCCTCCGGGGACAATGGTGCCAACGTGGAGGGGTTGCCGTCCCAATAACCGAGATAACGATTCAGCACGCCACGCGAGTTGTGGAATTCAGAGCCGTGGTACTGATGGACCGCCCAGCGTTGGCGAAGCGACTCCGGCACACGGTAGCGGTTATGGATCTGGTTGATGGTCACACCCTCGTTGGCGAGATGCAGGACCTGGTTGTTGAGGTTTGAATACGCATCACGCTGGGTTCGCAGCACCTCCTGGATGCGTGTATTGCCCCAGCGTGGCCAGTTGTGGGAGGCGAGCATGACTTCGGCTTCATAACCAAACCGGTAGGGCTGCATTGATGTGATTGGCCCAAGCGAGTGCATCGCGTATGAGTATGCCTCGCAGCGTGTAGATGTTGTGAATCATGCCGGTGACATTCTCTGCCGCCCAGAACGCCTTGTGCTCAGGAATCAGGGTGTTCATTTCCGCCGGCGACTCCGTGCCTGGCGTGTTCTGGAACACGAGGGTGACTCCATCGACGACCAGCTCTTCAAAATCCTCCTCAATCTCCCGCGTCGATGCGATCAGACTGGCAGCGGCACCCTGACCGGACTTGCCGATGGCCGAATCCACATAACCATACGGGGAAGACGGCAAGGCATTGGCGTACTGGTACTGCGCGCGTCGCAACATCGCCGTTCCGGCATAGACGTTCTCGGAAACGGCATGATCCAGAAAGCCTACCTGCGCAATGATCTGTATCTTGCCGGATTTCACATCGGCCTCATCAACCACGCCGCGGATGCCGCCGAAGTGCTTGATATGAGCATGGGAATACACCACTGCAACTACAGGTCTCTTGTGGAGGTGTTTCTCAGCGAGCGCCATTGCCGCACGTACTGCATCGGCATTGGTCATCACATCGAAGACGATCCAGCCGGTTTTGCCTTTCACGAGCGTGAGAACTGGCGCAAGCGGCAATTGAATCGACCCAGGTAAAACGCTCACGAGAACAGTATCTTTCGACACACGTCGATACCCGCTGCAACCTGCTCTTTACGTGCTCTGCCCACGCGGGTACAAGACTAACATGGACACGACCTTTCTGGCCTACGGCCCTGAACTCATCGCTGCCGCCAGACGTGGCCCGGTCATCACGCCAAACGAGCGACTTGCGCGGGAAATCTCCCGATTCCTGCAGAACATCGACGAACTCGCCGGGTTGCCGGTGGTATGCACCAGCTGGCGGGGGTGGCTGACGCGACTCTACGCAGGGTTCAATCGCAGACACGATCACCCCCGCCTGCTCTCCTCTGCCGGCTTGCGCCTGCGGATTGCAGAACTCGGAACTCCGGGCGATGAGGTGCCCATCGCACTGATCGAAGAAGCCTGGAACCTCTGCCATCAGTACCACCTGCAACCCGGAGGACTGTCCACCGCGGCGGAACAATTCTTCAGCTGGCATCGCACCCTCTCCGACCGCTTGCGCACCACCCACACCATCAGTTCAGCTCAACTCGAACAACAGCTGTCGACAACGACACCACCCGGCACGGAGGTTTCCCTCGCGGGGTTCGATGATTTGAATCCGGCACAACAGCGGCTGCTGGTTGCCTGGCAAGGCCGCGGCATGGTGTGGACGCGTTTCGATACACCTGATGTGCCGCAGGCAAGCGCCATCCGCGTGGAGGTGCCGGCTGCCGCAGACGAGATCCGTCAGGCAGCGTGGTGGGCACACGACATTCTGCGGAAAGACCCCGCGGCGAACATCGGCATTCTGGTACCGGGTCTCGAATCCCGGCGGGATGCGGTGCTCAGGCAATTCACCGCGATCCTCGATCCTGCTGCGGGGTCAGCGTCCATACGGGTGGATGTCGCTGGTGGTACGGCACTCAGCGCTACGCCGCTGTGGCGGGATGCCGAGGTGCTCTTGCAGAGCCTTGTGCAGCCAGTCGCGACTACCCGTCTGCTGCGGATTCTCGGTTCAGAGCACTTGGCTCTGGAGAGCAGCTTCAGCAAAGGCAGTCTGCCGGCGCTCAGTACCCTGCAGGATCTGGCTGTCGTTGGCGGTCATGTGCAGCTTCGTGGGCTTACCGAGCTGTTTGAGCGCACGAAAGACCATGGATCCCTGCTCGGTCACCTGGAGACTATCGAGCAGCTACTCGACTTAGCCGGCTGGCAGCGAAGTGGTTCAGGATCTGTGCGGTTCCAGGTTCAACAAGCCACCGCACGTGCCATTCGTGCCTTCGCCGCGGAAGCCGCCTGGCATGCGGAGCCGGTTGACTTCAACACGACACTGGACCGTCTCTCCGCCCACCTCGGTCAGACTGTTCACGCACCGGAGCGGCCACCTGCACCCATTCGAATCATGGGCTATCTCGAAACACCGGGGCTTGCCTTCACCCACCTCTGGATCACCGGTACGAGCGAATCCGCATTGCCGGGGCCGGCCCATCCCAACCCGTTGTTGGCTTCGGAAGCGATGCGCCTGGCAGGTGTGAAACGCATGGACGCTGCAAGTGAACGGGCGTTTACGCATCAGCTCGTGGCGCTATGGCGCTCCCAATCACAACATCTGGTGGTGTCCCATGCGGCACTCGAAACAGGCGAACACCTGTCCGGGTCACTTTTGCTGCGAGACATCCCATCGGTCGAGATCACTTCGTTTCCCAGGAGCAACGCCCCTGCCCACGCCTGGTTAGAAAGTCAGCGCGATTCTTCGCAGCCGTGGGAAGACGCAGAGATCAATGCCTACCCACCGGGGCGATTATCTGGCGGAACCGAATTGTTGGCGAACCAGGCCATCTGCAGTTTTCGTGCGTTCGGTTGTCACCGCCTCCGTCTCGCCGAGCCCGATGAACCCCATGCTCTGCTCGACCCACCGGAACGAGGCATGGTCCTGCACCGGGTGCTCGAAGAATTGATGCGCGCCTTTCCTGGCCGAGATGCCTTAAGCCGCGCCAGCCACGATGATTTCGAGCACTTCTCTCGGGAAGCATTCAGAGTGCTGGATCGACCGCTGCCCCGCAGCTTCGTCGAAGCAGAAATCACCCGATTGCACGAGCTACTCGAAGCCTGGCAAAAACTCGAACTTGCCCGCGATCCTTTTGACGTGATCGATACCGAGCATCGCGCGGAGCTGGATCTCGATCAGTGGCATCTCACGCTGAAACTCGATCGCATCGATCAGACGGACGCGGGCCCCATCATCATCGACTACAAGTCAGGTACACCGCGATCGATGAGCGCGCTATTAAATGAAGGCGCGGCAGCCGATCCACAACTGCCCGCCTATGCGCTGACACTGACGGACGCGGTCGGCGTGTTCTACTTCAATTTCGGCGATAAACCCGCAGCCCGCGGGATCTCCCGCATCGCTACCGGCATCGGCAAAGGAGACGTGATCGAAGACTGGGAAGAACGACTCACGGTCTGGCGGGAGCAACTCCTCGAACTCGTGCACGACTTCGTGAGTGGACCGGTGTATGCGACGCCTGCGGATCGCAGCGCGTGCACCCATTGTCACATCCGTCCGATATGCCGAATTGACGATATTGGGGACACGTTGGATGAGGATTTCGACGGTGGCGCGGACAGTCTCCTAGGAAGTGAAACATGAGCACTTCTCCCCAACTGGAGCTGCCTGACGCCGAAGAACGCGCCATCGCTGTCGACCCGGCGATCTCTGTTGTGGTGCAGGCTCCTGCAGGAGCCGGCAAAACGACGCTGTTGGTCGAGCGCTATCTGCGTCTGCTGAGCACGGTCGAGCGTCCCGAAGAGATCCTCGCCATCACCTTTACCATCAAGGCGGCCACGGAGATGCGCGAGCGGGTCCTGAAGCGCCTTACGGATCCGGAAGATTCTCTGGGTCGTGCTGCCGCAGGGCGATCCGCCGCGCTCGGCTGGGGCCTCGATGAACACCCTGCCCGACTGCACATCCAGACGATCGACAGTTTCGCTCGTACGCTGGCCACGAGATTGCCATTGGTATCCGGCATCAATCCCAGCACCGCCATCGCCGAGAATCCATCGATCCTGCACCAGCGCGCCGCCGCACGAACGATGCACCGTATTCATCAGAACCAGAACGTTGCTGCGACCTTGCTGCGGTACATCGAACTGTATGACAACCATGTAGGCACTGCGGCCACCGCCCTTGCCGCGATGCTCGGCGAGCGCGAGCAATGGATCCTGCCGGTTTCACGGGCCGTGGGATCAGGTGCTGACGATCCCGATGAGCTGCGGGCCGCACTCGATGCCGCGCTCGGCAAACTCCGGGAAGATGCCGTTGGCGCGTTGCACAGAATAATCGGCAGTGGTGCGATGGAAGAATTCCAGAACATCGCCGCTGCCGCGTTTCCGGAGGATGATCATGCCACGATCAAGACCGCGCGGCTCTTCCTGGTCAAAGATTACAAGTCACTGCGCAAAAGTTTTGGCAAGGACATCGCCCACCTGCCGCCTTCTCTCGGCGCCGGGATCAAAACGCTGGCGAAAGAACTGCAGGAGCACGACGCGCATCTGCCTTTCCGCAATCTTGCACTGTTGCCGGACGCTACCCTCGATGCGGTTGAAACACGGCACCTCTTCGACGTGTGTACCGCTTTGTTGTTGGCGCTCCAGGATCTCGACACCGAAAGCGCTTTGTCCGGAAGTGTCGACTTCACGGAAATCATGCTAGCCGCACGACGTGCACTCGAAACGACGGAAGGACCCACCGATCTCGCACTGGCACTCGACTACCGGTTGAAACACATCCTGGTGGATGAATTCCAGGACACCTCAACGGCCCAGTTTGAACTGTTCAAACTGCTGGTTGCCGGATTTGAACCTGGCGATGGACGCACGTTCTTCGCCGTGGGTGACCCCATGCAGAGCATCTACGGCTTTCGTGATGCGGACGTTGCCCGCTTCTTTGAGCTACAGCATCAAGGCATCGCTGACGTCCGACCGCAAAGCGCACGCCTGAGTGCCAACTTTCGCAGTGATGAAACTCTCATCAACTGGGTGAACCAGACCTTCGCGCGTGTACTCGGTGCGGTGGATCAACCACAGACCGGCAAAGTTGCCTTTGCTCCGGCAAGTGCACGCAAGTCATCCGATTTGGCCTCGGTCACCGTCCGGCAGTTTGAGAATCCAGCTGACGAGATCACCGCGATCATCACGCACCTGCAGGTTCTTCTTGCAGCCAGTCAAACTTCGAGCATCGCGATCCTCGTACAGACCCGCAATCAGTTGCCTGCCCTGCTGACCGCACTTGCCAAGGCAGAGATCGCCTATACCGGTCGTGATCTGGATCGGCTCGCCTCGGTTCCGGTCGTTCAGGACATCCTGAACGTATTGACCGTTCTCGCGGAACCAGATAACCGGATCGCCTGGTTCGCGGTGTTGCGTGCCCCGTTCGTGGGTTTGTCGCTGAAGATGCTGGAGGACATCGCTGCGGAGACGGACCTCGCCCTGTGGGTGCGTGAAAGCACCTCTGCCCAACCCGCAGTGCTGCGACTGCGCGCGGCACTGGCGGTCGCCGAAGCCAACCTGCATGAAGTCAGCCCGCGTGAATCACTGGAAACCTTCCTGTTTCATGCCGGCGCATTCGATGCCTGCGATACGCGCGCTGTCGCGAACGCACTTTTGTGTCTTGACCGCATCGAATCCCTCGGTGCGCGCGGCTTTGATGTTTCTGAAGTGCGACAGTCCATCGCTGATCTTTACGCCGCACCGGGTGCACCGACGCGGCTGGAGATACTCACGGCGCACAAGTCAAAAGGTCTTGAATGGGATCACGTCATCCTGCCGTTCCTGGGTAAAGGCAGTCGCGCCGACAATGGGCCGCCGGTGCGCTGGCACGCCATCGATGATGACCAACTGGTACTGTCGCTGCGTGACGGCGTCGCTTCTAAGTGGTTGAAGAACCGGGCAAAAGATCGCATCAACCACGAAAAAGGCCGGCTCCTGTATGTCGCCTGTACCCGGGCGCGACACACGTTGGCCCTGTCTTGGTCAGCGGAGAAGGAAAAACCCCGCGGCGGAAGCCTCGCGGCACTGATCGCCGATGCAGCGGAATTTGAAAGTGTGCCGTCTTCCACCACCCGGGGTGCCGGGATTGAAACGTCGTCTACTCCGCTTCGACCGTCCGCATTGCGTCGCCTGCCGGACGACTGGCGTTGGCGGCCACCTGCGGACGCCATACCGCCCGAACAGGAGATCGAAGAGGATCTCTCGTCTGCGGAGGATCAGACGCATGACCCCATCGCTTCAGCGATCGGCGATTGTGTCCACATTCTGCTGGCGCGATTGGCAGGCACATCGTTACCGTCGAGCGCCTCGCCACTCGTGCGTCACCTCGAACCGGATTTACGCATGGCCTGCGTGTCACAGGGCGTCAGAGCGGAGAACATCGCCGGATGTCTGCAGCAGGCGCTTCGGTGGGCTGACCGAACGCTCGCCGATGATGATGGCCGATGGGTGCTCGGGTCTTTCGATATCGCCGATGTAGAATCCGAGCACACTGTCGTACTCGACCGTCGGCTGATCACGGTCCGCTTTGATCGTATATTTGTGGATGACGCCGGCGTTCGCTGGATCGTCGACTACAAGAGCAGTTCGTTCAACGATGCATCGGATGCGGTGCTCCTTGCCGCTGAAATCGACCGTTATCGCCCACAACTTGAGCGCTACCGTCGGATCGCCGAAGTGCTCTGGCCCGAGCCGGTGTGCACTGCGCTCTACTTCACCGCGCTCCCTCGCCTGGTGGTGGTCAACTGAATCAGCCTTGAGGTCAGGCACCGACTGCTGGCAACTGCCGCAGATTGACGTTCAGATGCGGATAGGCGATATCGATGCCGTTCTCAAGAAGCAGCTCATTGATGCGGATATGCAGCGCATCCTGCACCACCAGCCGATCATTGACCGAAGCAACGTACACCCAGAGCTCAAAGTCGAGAGAACTGGCCCCAAACGAAAGGAACCAGGTGCGCGGTTCCGGTTGCCGCATGACCTGAGGTGTTTCCATGGCAGCCTGCAGCAGCAACCGATGCATAAGTGCCGGTTCAGTTCCGTAATCGACACCAATGCGTGTGGTCATTCGAGTCACGGTATCCGTCAGCGTCCAGTTGGTGAGCTGACCGGTAATGAAAGTCTTGTTAGGCACCACAATCTCGCGATTGTCAAAATCGACAATGGTCGTTGCCCGTGTCCGAATACGATTCACGGTGCCGGTGTATTCGCCGACCGTGATGATGTCACCTATCCGGAAAGGTCGTTCAAACAGCAGGATCAACCCGGAAACGAAGTTGGCGAAAATTTCCTGCAGGCCAAATCCCAGCCCCACGGTCAGCGCCGCCGCCATCCATTGCAGCTGCGACCAGCGCATGCCGAACATCGAGAGTCCAAACAATACCCCGGCGATGACAATCGCGTACCGCAGAATGCTGGTGATGGCATAACGCACCGAGGCTTCGATCGAGATGCGCGACATCAGCCCGATTTCCACAAACCCCGGGAGGTTGCGTGCGGAAATCCAGGTCAGCAGCAGAATCAGCGCGCCTGTCAGCCCATCCATGGCGGTAACTGGCAGAAGCCCGGAACTGCCATCCGGACTGTCCACGTCCTGCACATGCCAAAGCGCATAGTCCTCGAGCAATCCTGCCGCCGGCAGAACATCCGACCATACGACAACCACGGCGACTGCAATGAGCGTCAGTCGCAGCGCTCGAAGCAGGCGGCTGGTCTGTTCATTGACCTGTTGCAGAGTAATTTCGCTCTCAGCTTCATGTGGCGCATCCGAGCCGTCTTCGTTTTGTGGCTTCGAACGCTGCCAGGCTAGTCGGCGCTCGCCGAGCAACATCCAGCGGCTGAGCAATCCCGTCAGGATCGTAATACACACAGCCGCGCTGATACTCGCGAGCACGGCCTGCAGGAGCACGGTCGCGGAGTGCACCCATCCAGCCAGCGCCAGAAGCCCAATGAACATCGGCACCACCAGCGCCGTCACCCGGACCACTTTGCGCCAGAAGGACGGTTCGACCTCGACGCCCCGCGTCACCCAGACCTGGCCGGGCGCAAGAATTTTCCAGCCCCCAAACGACAGGCAGCCACAGGCAAGGACCATGGCGATCCGCGCAGCCACGTCCGTTGCCAGATCAAGATTGCGCGCTGCAGACATAGCTACCACAAACCACAGCGGTAGCACGACCCAGTTGAAGGCAGGCATCCAGCGCCGCAGGCTTTCACGTCGCGATCTGCGCCAACGGAAGCGCGCATGGCCGAGACCTCGTTCAATCGCCGCGAAACGGATCAGCTGGGTGAAGAAGAATGGCGTACCCATCGACAACAGCCCGATTCCCATCGAATCGCTGAAATTGCCGGGTTGTCCTACCTGCCGCAGAAGCAATCCGGTGAGACAGAAGAACACCGGCAGCGGTAACGCGGCAGCAACTGTCCAGGCCAACGTCCGCACGGTTGCGCGATAGTGGTCTTCGCGAATGTGGCGGGTGAAATGCGCTTCGGCTTCGATCTTCCTGACCGCTTGACGACGCAGCCACACCAAAGATCCAAGAACCAGCAACGTGCTGATCCAACGCAGCGGGTGCGCCAGAAAATTGCGCCAGGCCAGGCTCAATGTCCTCGCGTATCGCGCAGGATCCAGTAAATCAGCAAGCCCTGCAAAGAGACGCCCCAACCAGACCGTGTCTAATGCACCGTGGCTGCGGGTCCAGAGCAGATAACGGTCAAGCAGCGCCCGCATTTCCACAGTACTGACGAGTTGCGCCGCAACCACACCATCCGTCAGCTCGAGCATCGAGGCTTGCCGGCGCAACACGTCCTGTAAGCGGCTGAGGACACCCCTGCGGGTTTCAAGCAGCGATATCAGCCGCTGGACATCCACTTCTTCTGCCGTCGTGGACGCGACGAGCGGCCGTTCCTGCAACTGCCTGATTTCTTCGGCGACCACCACTTCCCTGAGCTTCAGTTCGGCAAGATCGCCGCGAACGTCATTCAGCTGTTTGTTGAGGCGCGCAGGGGCCACCAGACGCCGTCGTTCGCTCCACAGCCAGCGTCCTACGGATTCACTGTTACCGCCGAGTTCCATCCGAGTCGTACTGGCACGCAGTGCGTTTTCGATATCGACTTGCTGGCGTTGCAGCTGCGGCAGCTGATCGCGGTGACGCGTCAGTTGCCGGGTGCGATCGACGAGTTCATTGCCGAGTTCCAGGTTGTCGCTTGCAGTGGCAAGCAATTCGGCAGGCGTACCCTCCGCCGACAATTCTTTGTGAGTGCCGCGCAGCGTGTCGATGAGCGCGGCGAGTTCAGCTTCACCACGAGTCGCGATCAGTGCCTGGAGATGGCCGATGCGCTGTTCGTGACGCTGCTGTTCCCGCTGCACTCGCTGTACTTCGAGTTCGGTCAATTGCTGCCGTTCATCGTGGGTTTGCTGCTGCAGATCCAGCAGCGCAAGTTCGGCTTCGAGCCGATCCCGGTAAACCTGGTTTCGGTGATTCCGGATGCGCTGGATGAGATCCGGCGCATCATCCGGTTCAACTGAATTGGCTTCAAACTCCTCGAGTCGCTGCCGCAAACCCACGGCGACCCCGGCGGACTGCACCGGATCGAGAAACAGCGCCGCGAGGCTCTCGGCAAGGCGTTCTTCTTCACTGCGCAGCGCTTCAAGCGTCGCCCGTTCGCCGGCCAACAACCGCTCGAGCGTGTTCACTTCAGCCCGCTTGGAAAGCCGACGGGTCCACGAATCGAGTTCAGATTCAGGATCCGTCGCCATCGCCTGTTCAAGTGCGCGAACACGGTCTGGCCAGCCCGCCCGCGCCGCACGCAATGTGGTCAGCTCTTCTTCCGCGCGCAATCGCCCTTGAACATGCCCCGCGGCTTCATCGAACAGCCGTTCGCCGGATTGCCGCGCTGTGTCAGCAAGGTCCGCCTTGGTGAACTCCGCCTCCAGTTCGCTGTCCGAGGGTTCGGCCGCAAACGCAGACGGGATGGCACTCATCAGAACGAGGCACCCGATCCAGATCCGGCATCGGGTTTGCGGGCAATTTTTAAGGAAGGCAAAGAGCATTCGGATGTGCAGTTGCTTCGAGCGCTCAGCACGACAGCTGGTTGGTTCGACAGGATCGCGCGTGGCTCACTGGCAATCAAGGCCAGGATGCTTTGCAGTTTTGATGACAGAATGTGAACTGGTTGCCGCAACCGAAGCGGCCAGTGTCGGGATTCTTGTTATCCTCTGGTTATTCCCTGATTGATCTCTGGTTAATCCGGGAGCGGCTTGGTCAAGCCGGCCACACGGTGCCAGTCGCGGTGCCTGGCCGACGAATCCTCTGCCGCGATTTTCCAATGCTCTGCGCGATACAGCCGCCCCGGGACCAGCTTCGATGAGACCCGCGGGAGTGACAGGACTTCCTGAACATGTCGGAAAAGCCAAGGGTATCCGTAATCATCCCGGTCTTTCGGGTTGAACCATTCATCCGCGAGTGTTTGGACAGCGTCGTCAATCAAACGATGATGGACCCTGAGATCATCTGCGTTTACACGTCTTCATCCGACAGAAGTGAAGAGATCGTACGGGAGTACGCGGCACGGGATCCGCGATTCAAGGTAATCAACAAGGAAGACGGCGGACTGCCTGAAGCTCGCAACGTCGGTTTGACACATGCGTCCGGGGAATACATCGCCTTTCTCGACTCGGACGACTATCTCGAAACCACCTGCTGCGAGAGACTTTACGCCGTCGCCAAAGAGCAGGATGCAGATATGACGATGTTCTACTTCCAGTGCTTCGGCGACATCGACAAGGATTCTCCCCCACGCGATATCAATCGGCTGACCACGATCACGGAGCCGCTCCAGAAGCTGGAAACGACTTTCGCCAACTGGCAGACCGCATGGTGCAGTCTGTACCGGCACCAGTTCATTCGCGACCAGAACCTGCGCTTTCACTACGGACTGATCTTCGAAGATCTGCCTGGCAAGCCCACGATCTTCGGTCCAGCCACGACGTTAGGATTTCCTCGCAGCTGCTGATGATGGTTGCAGGCGGTTATCCGCCCAGTCTGTTTTGAACTGGGCGCGTGAACGCCCACCAAGCATACCCGCGTACTTCGCCTTTCAGCGGTAGAAGGTCTGCTCTGAGATGTTGTGTTTGCGGCACACATCCCGAGTCGCCATGCCACTTTCGGCTTCCTTCAAGACCCGAACAATCTGTTCTTCAGTAAAACGCTTCTTCATGGACTCCTCCGTTGAGGAATCCTAACTCGGCAACTAGACCGATTATAAAAGGGCTAACCAGAGTCTGGTTGAATTCACGCGAAACTCAACGAGAATTTTGGAACCCGATGGCACGGTGATATCACCGGAAATCAACAAATCAACCCTGCAGGCGCGGGACCGGCGCTACAATCTGCTCATGAGTGCGGCGATACCTTTTGATGCGGATGAGTTTCTTGCGGGCCTGACCCATCGCCCCGGCGTTTATCGCATGCTCGATGACACCGGCAAGGTGTTGTATGTCGGCAAGGCGCGCAATCTCAAGTCACGAGTAACGAGCTACTTCCGCTCCGGATCACACACGGCAAAAACCATGGCGCTTGTGGGCCGTATCGCACGGATTGAAGTGACAGTGACAGGCAGTGAAACGGAGGCATTGCTGCTTGAACAGAGTCTCATCAAGCTGGAACGCCCGGCTTATAACGTGATGTTGCGGGACGACAAGTCCTATCCGTTTATCTATTTGACTGATCATTCAGACTTTCCGCGTCTAGCCTTTCATCGGGGTGCGCGCAAGAAAACAGGTAAGTACTTCGGTCCATATCCGTCGGCATCCGCCGTGCGGGAAAGCCTCAACATCCTACAAAAGCTCTTTCGTATCCGGCAGTGTGACGACAACTTCATGAAGAACCGTTCACGGCCTTGTTTGCAGTACCAGATCCAGCGTTGCAGCGGCCCCTGCGTAAATCTGGTGGATGAGCAGAGCTATGCCGATGACGTACGCTTCGCGATCATGTTCCTCGAAGGCCGCAGCCAAGCCGTGCTTGATGACTACAAGGGGTTGATGGACGCCGCTGCTGGAGCCCAACAATACGAAAAGGCGGCGCGTTACCGCGATCAGATCATGCGACTGCGTAAGGTGCAGGAGCAACAGTATGTATACGCTGCTGAAGGGGATGTGGATGTGTTTGCATACGCCCAGCAGCAGGGCGTGGTCTGTGTGCAGGGCATGTTCATCAGGCAAGGACGGGTACTGGGCAGCCGCACGTGGTTTCCGCGTAACGAACTTGGCCTTGAATCAGGCGAATTGCTGGAAGCGTTTCTCGACCAGTTCTATCTCGGGGGCAGTGGCCGTGATATTCCACGTGACGTGATCACCGCGGTTCCTCTCCCGGATAGTGATCTCCTTGAAACCGCCCTGTCAGAGGGGGCCAGCCGCAAGGTGAAGATTGCGAGTGACGTTCGTGGACAAAGGGCACGCTGGCTCGATATGGCAACGGAGAATGCCACTTACAATCTGTCGGTGTATCTCGCAGATAAACGGAATGTCCTGGCGCGCTTTCTCGCGTTGGCGGAATCGCTGTCGATGGATGCCGTGCCGGAAAGGCTCGAGTGTTTCGATATCAGCCACACCATGGGAGAGGGCACTGTTGCGTCGTGTGTAGTATTCGATCACCAGGGGCCGGCCAAGTCGGACTACCGTCGCTTCAACATCGAGGGGGTCAATCCCGGCGATGATTACGGAGCGATGGAACAGGCGCTCAGGCGTCGGTATACCCGGCTTAAATCCGGCGAAGGAATTTTCCCGGATCTGCTGGTAATCGACGGTGGTGTGGGCCAGCTGGGTCGCGCCAGACAGGTGCTTGCTGAATTGCAGGTCGATGATGTGCCTTTGCTCGGAATCGCCAAAGGACCGACCCGCAAGCCAGGTCTTGAACGTTACTTTTTTGAAGACCAGGAAGTTGTGTTGAAGCCGGGTTCGGAGGCGGTGTTGTTGCTGCAGCATATCCGTGATGAGGCTCACCGATTTGCAATCACGGGCCACCGAGCCCGTCGACAAAAAGCCCGACGGGTCAATGAACTTGATCAGATCGATGGAGTGGGCCCAAAACGCCGCAAAGCCCTGCTCATGCACTTTGGCAGCATCGCGGGTATCAAAGGCGCAAGCCGAGAGGAAATCGCGCGAGTCCCGGGCATCAATGAAAAGCTTGCTGCGGACATTCATGCGGCATTGCATGGCGAGTCGTCTGACTGACGAACTCCGGTTCGATACCCGATTGAGTTCCTGGACTGAGCGCATTTTTTTACAACGAACCGATGCTGCGACCGGCCGCCGCCTGAGAATGCGCGCTAGAATGAAGTCATGAACCTCCCTAACCTCCTCACAACGGCGCGCATGGTTCTGGTGCCCTTCTTTGCGCTGCTCTATGTATCCGAGTGGGAAGGGCGGTACATCGCCACGGCAACGCTCTTTGCGCTCGCGGCGTTCACCGACTGGCTCGACGGGTTCATCGCCCGCCGGCTCGATCAGACCACACCCTTTGGTGCCTTTCTCGATCCCGTCGCCGACAAGATCATCGTTGCCACCGCCCTGGTCCTGATTGTCGGCCACTACAGCGACATCTGGTTGACCTTACCCGCTTCCGTGATCGTCGGCCGCGAGATCGTGATCTCGGCGCTGCGAGAGTGGATGGCGGAGGTCAATCTGCGTAATCGCGTTGCCGTGTCGTGGCTCGGCAAAGTCAAG
>VGVE01000010.1 GCA_016874135.1 Gammaproteobacteria bacterium
ATCTGGGAATCGAACCCCAGGAAGTGGTGCAGGTGCTGGGCGCCCGGTTCGGAATCGGCGGGCACGCGGAAAAAACCAGCCGCGGAAGTTGACGGGAAGCACAACAGGCGCCATCAGCCGAGCCCTTGTTGAAACTACAATGGGATGGCTGTTCGGGCCACGACGCCGGAGCGGCGGATCAACGAATCTCACGCGGAGAAATCAATGCTTGGAAATTTCGGACTGACAGAACTGCTCGTCGTTCTTGCGATCGTCCTGCTGGTCTTCGGCCCAAAACGTCTGAAGTCCATCGGCTCCGATCTCGGTAACGCGATCAAGGGCTTTCGCAAAGCCGTAACGGACGACGAAGCCAAGGAGAATCTCGCCAACGACGCCAAGGTGATCGAAGGAGAGGTCAGCACCAAGAGCACATCGACATCGGGAAAGGCAGACTGACCTAAGGCCCACCGATGTTCGATATCAGCTTTTCGGAACTCATCCTCGTCGCCATCGTGATGCTGCTCGTCATCGGCCCGGATAAGCTGCCGGAGACGCTTCGCACACTGGGGCTGTGGCTCGGTCGCTTACGGCGTTCATTTACCTCGGTGAAATCCGAAATCGAGCGCGAGATTGGCATGGACGATGTCCGCCGCCAGCTGCACAACGAGGCCATCATGGATGAAATGAAACGAATTGAGCGGGAGGTGAAGAACACTGTGCATGTGCCCGCTGCATCTTCTGCCACGGCGGTTGCTGCCAAGCCGGTAGAGACCAGCGCCGCAAACAGCGCAAGCGCAGCCGAGCCAAAACCGGACCCGACTACAGATGGTTGACCGGAAGGGTCAGGACAACGATCACGACGCCGCGGTTGACAGCAACGAGCAGCCCTTTCTGGATCACTTGATCGAGTTACGGGCGCGCATCCTTCGGAGCGTGCTCGTGGTCGTGGTCCTGTTCTTTCCGATTTACTACTTCGCCAATGACCTCTACGCGTTCATTGCCACGCCCCTGCGAGAGCAGTTGCCGGGTGGCAGCCTGATTGCAACCGGGGTTGCGTCACCCTTTCTCACGCCATTCAAACTGGCGTTCTACGTGGCACTCTTCCTCGGCATACCGTTTGTCCTGCACCAGATCTGGTCGTTCATCGCTCCAGGGCTCTACAAACACGAGAAGCGATTCGCCGCGCCGCTTCTGATCTCCAGTATCGTCCTGTTCTACCTCGGTGTTTCGTTTGCCTACTTTGTGGTGTTTCCACTGATGTTCGGCTTCCTCGCCAGCATCACTCCGGCTGGCGTCGCGATGATGACCGACATCGGCCAGTACCTCGACTTCGTGATGGCACTCTTCCTTGCCTTTGGTTTCGCCTTTGAAATCCCCATTGCCACGGTGCTGGTGGTCTGGACCGGGATAGCCACACCCCAATCACTGGTCGACAAACGCCCCTACGTCGTGGTCGGTTGTTTTGTCATCGGCATGATCCTGACACCACCGGATGTTCTTTCGCAGATCCTGCTCGCCGTGCCGATGTGGTTGCTTTATGAAGTGGGTATCGTCTTCTCCAGGCTGCTGCCGATGCACAGCAATGAGCCTGTCGCGCCCGTCAGCAACAACAAGGAAGCCGGTCTCTGATATCGGGGTGTCGCATGCGTGTGGTGAGTTGGAACGTCAACGGGCTGCGTGCCTGTGCAAAAAAAGGGTTTCTGAGTTTCCTGGAGACTTCGGCAGCTGACATTGTCGGGCTGCAGGAGGTACGTGCCTTCCCCGAACAACTCGAAGCGTCGGTGCGAGAACCGGACCGATGGCACACGCACTTTCACGCGGCCGAACGCGCCGGTTACAGCGGCGTGGCGCTCTATGCCCGCCATGAGCCCGACAAAGTGGAGACAAAGCTCGGGGCAGACGCGTTCGACGTTGAAGGACGGTTCATTCTTGCCCGCTACGGTCGGTTGCATGTCGCCTCCGTGTACTTTCCCAAAGGCAGCGGCAAGGAACGCGACAACAGTCGTGTACCTTACAAACTCGATTTCTACCGTGCGGTATTCGATCGTCTGGACACGCTGCGTAAGCGCGGTCCGGTTCTGGTCATCGGCGACTACAACACGGCGCATCATCCGATCGATCTCGCCAGGCCCAAAACCAACAAGGACTCGAGCGGATTCCTGCCAGAGGAAAGGGCGGAAATGGATCGTTGGCTGGAGGCTGGATGGGTGGACTCTTTCCGTCGGCGGCATCCGGAAGAAGAAGGCCACTACACCTGGTGGCGACAGTTCGGCAACGCCAGAGCAGACAATGTCGGCTGGCGAATCGACTACGTGCTCGCTTCCGCCTCAGCGGACGAAAAGGTGACCGACGCTTTCATCTGGCCAGACGCGCAGGGCTCAGACCACTGTCCCGTCGGTGTGGATCTGGAAATTTAGGGAAGGTCTGATTTATCAGACCTTCCTGAGCATAGCGCGGGCTTCGCACGCGCAGTCACGGGCAAAGCCCGTGCAGGTGTAGGGCCACACCACCATTTTTGCAGCACGAAGTGCTGTGAAAATGCGAGGGGCCCAGAGCCCCCAGACCTGGTCAATTCGCAGGAAGCGAATTGATCAGAGATACCTTAGGATCTCCAACCTTTCGGCTTGATTTATCTCTCGAGCAGGATGGTCACCGGTCCTTCATTGACGAGGCTGACCTGCATGTCAGCACCGAAACGCCCTGTCTGTACATTTCTGCACCGCAAACGCAACTCTTCTACATACCGCTCGTACAACGGTTCGGCTTCGTGGGGAGGTGCCGCAGTGCTGAAACCGGGGCGGTTACCGCGGCGGGTTTCTGCCGCCAAGGTGAACTGCGATACCACTAGAACCGCCCCCTGAACGTCCATGACACTGGCATTCATGGGCTTGTGCTCATCGGCAAAGATGCGCAGATCCAGGGTCTTGGCTGCAAGCCACACGGCCGCGTCCGCAGCATCACCATTCGCAACACCGAGCAAGACCAGCAGCCCCGTATCGATCGAGGCGATTACTTCGCCATCGACGTTGACGGTTGCGCTGTTGACCCGTTGTAACAAGGCACGCAACCGTTGGTCCCTCAGCGCATCCGGCCGGTGACTGCCCGTTTGCGTTCGTTTTCGGTCAGGAAGATTTTTCTCACCCTGATTGCGACCGGCGTGATCTCTACCAGTTCATCCTCATCGATGAATTCGAGGGCCTGCTCCAGAGTCAGCCGGACCGGAGCATCGAGGAGGATGTTGTCGTCTTTACCGGCAGCGCGGATGTTGGTCAGCTTCTTTTCTTTCATCGGATTGACGGTGAGATCACTGTCACGGCTGTAGATGCCGACCACCATGCCTTCGTAGACCGGATCATTCGGTGCCACCATCAACCGTCCGCGCTCCTGCAAGTTGAAGAGCGCAAATCCAACCGCCTTTCCTGAGGCATTGGAAATCATCACACCGTTCTTGCGCTGACCGATTTCTTCCTTGAAACGTGCGCCGTATCCAGCGGCGCCAAATGACATGACGCCAGTGCCGGATGTCATGGAGAGGAATATGGGCCGGAATCCCATCAGCGCGCGGGTCGGCAGTCGGTACACGAGGCGCATGCGACCCTTGTTGTCCGCCTGCATGTTCTGCAGTTCACCGCGGCGATCGCCGAGCGATTCCATCACCTTGCCTTGATGGGTTTCCTCCACATCGAGCGTCAACAGCTCGTACGGTTCCTGGATTTCGCCATCGACTTCGCGATAAATCACCGCAGGGCGGGACACCGAAAACTCGTAACCTTCGCGGCGCATGGTTTCGATGAGCACGGAAAGATGCAACTCGCCGCGGCCAGAAACCTTGAACCGGTCCGGATCATCGGTGTCTTCAACGGACAGCGCGACGTTGTGTGAAGCTTCGCGGAAAAGTCGCTCTCGGATCTGGCGGCTGGTGAGGAACTTGCCTTCCTGCCCGGCCATCGGCGAAGTGTTGACACAGAAGAGCATCGTCAGTGTGGGTTCATCTACGGAGAGCGGTGACAGCGCTTCGGGCTGATCCGGAGAACAGATGGTGTCGGAGATCGCGATGTCTTCAACACCGGTCACGCAGATGATGTCTCCCGCGAGCGCCTCGTCGCGGGCTTCCCGGGCAAGCCCTCGGCTGCAAAGCACATCGAGCACCCGCGCACGCCGGCTCTTGCCATGCCGGTCAATCACCACTACCGGAGTGTTACGCCTTACCCGACCACGGTTGATGCGCCCAATCCCCATGACGCCGACATAACTTGAATAATCGAGAGAGGAAATCTGCAATTGCAATGGTTCATCTGCATTTCCGGACGGAGGCGGCACCTGTTCGAGGATGAGGTCGAGCAGCGGCGTCATGTCCTCGGCAAGCTGATCCGCTTCACGCCCCGCGACACCCAGCAGCGCTGAGGCATAGATGACCGGGAAATCGAGCTGTTTATCCGTTGCACCGAGGTTGTCGAACAGATCGAACACCTGGTCCATCACGCGGTGCGGATCAGCGCCATCACGATCCACCTTGTTGACCACCAGAATCGGATTGAGCCCTGCAGCGAACGCCTTCTGAGTAACAAAACGCGTCTGCGGCATCGGACCATCCACCGCATCGACGAGCAGCAGAACCGAATCGACCATCGACAGCACCCGTTCAACCTCGCCTCCGAAGTCGGCGTGGCCGGGTGTATCAACGATGTTGATGACCGTGCCCTTGTACTCGAGGGCGGTATTCTTGGCGAGGATCGTGATGCCACGTTCGCGTTCAAGGTCATTGCTGTCCATGACACGCTCGCCGGCGCCGGTGCTGACGGTTCCGGTCTGCTGCAGCAGTTTGTCGACAAGAGTCGTTTTGCCATGATCGACGTGGGCGATGATGGCCACATTGCGGAGGCTATTATTGGACACTAGACTTCCGCGCCTTTCTCGGGCGCCTGATTTGCGGTTGGGTGGATTATTTGTTGGTAGACTGGAAAAAGGCCGGCGATTATGTCCGAACAACCCCGTGCTGTCGCGCTGATTTCCGGCGGACTTGATTCGATGCTCGCCGCCCGGGTGGTGATGGACCAGGGTGTGCACGTCGAAGGAGTAAATTTTTTCACGGGTTTCTGCGTCGAAGGCCACACCCATGCGATCCGCGAGCACAAAGGCCCCAAACCCAAACGCAACAACGCGTTGTGGGTGGCCGAACAGCTCGGTATCCCATTGCACCTCATTGATGTCATCGAGGAATACAAGGATGTGCTGCTGAACCCGAAACACGGCTACGGTGCCAACATGAACCCGTGTCTCGACTGCAAGATTTTCATGGTGAAAAAAGCGCGTGAACTGTTCATCGAAAGCAGCTTTCTCAGCGATCACGGTTTCGATTTCATAATCACTGGAGAAGTGGTCGGTCAACGGCCCAAGAGCCAGCGCAAGTGGACCATGCCGGTGATTGCCAGCGAATCGGGGGCAAACGACCGTTTGCTGCGACCGCTGTCCGCACATAACCTCCCCGAAACCTTGCCCGAAAGAGAGGGCTGGGTGCAGCGCGACAAGCTGTTCGGCTTTTCGGGGCGGGATCGCAAACCCCAGATCGCACTGGCGAAGTCACTCGGCTTCGAAGATTGGGCACAACCTGCCGGCGGGTGTTGCTTCCTGACTGATGCAAACTACTCGAACAAGCTCGTCGATCTATGGAAATCCCGCGGCAATCGCGAATACGAACTCGACGACATCATACTGCTCAAGGTTGGCAGGCACCTTCGCCCGGCCCCGCATTTCAAGCTCATCATCGGCAGGGAACAAGGCGAAAACGAGTACCTCCGCGGTTACGCGTACGCGCTGCCGAGTATCGAATGCCTGAGTCACATAGGCCCCCTGTGTCTGATCGACGGCGATCCGAGTGACGCCGACCTTGAGCTCGCCGCCGCTCTGGTAGCCCGCTACAGCCAGGGACGGGATGTAGAGTCAGTGACCGTGGAAGTTCGCTTCCCCAACAAAACCGGGCGCGTCATTCACGTGAGGCCTGTAGCGGCGGAAGACATCGCGGCAGACTGGTGGGTATGAGCAGCGAGGTTGAAGAGCTTGATGCGCGGGGCCTCCTCTGTCCGCTCCCGGTCATCCGTACCCAGGATCGGGTGAGAAGCCTGGCCGATGGAGTGGAGCTGATCATCACGGCAACCGATCCCGGGGTCATGCAGGACATTCCCGCATGGTGCCGGGTACACGGGCACGTTCTCTTGTCAGCAGAGCACACCGGTTGTTTGTGCGTGGTGCGGCTTCGTGTCATTCGGGAGAAAAACGCACCATAATAGTGCGTGGTCGCTGTCAGAAGCCCTGAAGTGGCGCATTTTCCTGGCCGAAAGAACATATTCCGGGACATCCCGGGGGAAGTCTGATGGCATGTTTATTGCGAGCATGTCCGTCGTGAAAGGGGGACACACACGACCATGACCGGGTTGCGGCGCCGTCCTCCCTGACGGGAAGGGTCAATGAGCAGCAGCCAACCATCTGCTGTTCGGGATTCAGAACAAACCAGTGGCATACGCCACTCAGCTTCAGTCATTCAACAGGTAAACAGGAACATGTCAGAAAATACCCTGAAAAAAATCGCCGACAACGATGTGAAGTGGGTCGATCTTCGCTTCACCGATCCGCGCGGCAAGGAACAGCACACCACCGTTCCCGCCAAGAAAGTCAGTGCAGACACCTTTACCGATGGCGTCATGTTTGATGGATCGTCCATCGCCGGCTGGAAGGCCATCAATGAGTCCGACATGATCCTGATGCCGGATGACAGCACCGCCGTCATGGATCCGTTCCGTGACGATCCGACACTGATCGTCCGCTGCGACATCATCGAGCCGTCAACCATGCAGCCCTATGAGCGTGACCCGCGCTCAGTTGGAAAGAAGGCTGAAGCCTATCTCGCATCCACCGGCATCGGTGACACGGCGTTCTTCGGTCCGGAACTTGAATTTTTCGTGTTCGACGATGTCCGATTCCATGTGGAAATGGGCCGGGCGGGCTTTGAAATCAACGCCGAAGAAGCAGCCTGGTCTTCAGGCGATGAATTCGAGGGTGGCAACCGTGGTCACCGCCCACGTGTGAAAGGCGGCTATTTCCCGGTTCCGCCGGTGGACTCCGCCGCTGACCTTCGTTCGGCGATGTGTAACGCTCTCGAAGCCATGGGCATCGACGTTGAAGTACACCACCATGAAGTGGCGACCGCGGGACAGAACGAAATCGGCACCCGCTTCAACACTTTGGTGAAAAAGGCCGACGAAACGCAGATCTACAAGTACTGCGTCCATAACGTGGCCGACGCCTATGGCAAGACCGCCACTTTCATGCCGAAGCCCCTGTTCGGCGACAACGGCAGCGGCATGCACGTTCACCAGTCCATCGCCAAAGGCAAGACCAACGTGTTCCACGGCGACGTGTACGCCGGTCTTTCGCAGACGGCGCTCTTCTACATCGGTGGAATTATCAAACACGCCAAGGCGCTGAACGCGTTCACCAACCCGTCGACCAATTCCTACAAGCGTCTGGTACCGGGTTACGAAGCGCCAGTGTTGCTCGCGTACTCCGCCCGCAACCGCTCAGCGTCTATCCGCGTGCCTTACATCCAGGGCGGTAACCCGCGCGCATACCGAATCGAAGTGCGCTTCCCGGACAGCACCGCGAACCCGTATTTCGCCTTCGCAGCGATGCTTATGGCTGGCATCGATGGCATCAAGAACAAGATCCATCCCGGCGACAGCTTCGACAAAGACCTGTACGACCTGCCTCCCGAAGAGCTGAAGAACGTACCCACAGTCTGCGGCGCGCTGGATCAGGCGCTGGATGAACTCAACAAGGATCGCGCCTTTCTGACGGCGGGCGGCGTATTCACCGACGGGTTGATCGATTCCTACATCGACCTGAAACGCCAGGATGTGGATCGTCTCCGAATGTCGCCGCATCCAATCGAGTTTGACATGTACTACAGCGTCTGACGACGCGCCGGGGGCGAGCTGCTCCCAATCTCAAGCCTCTGGCGGTCTCGCGGCACCAGGGGCTTTTTTTCTGCACCGAAAGTCCAATATCTGCGCCACCACAGCTGCCGGCGCAGCCGGCCGGAGTTCAGATATACCGCTTCAAATTTCTGGCCAGCCTGTTGTGCGTCATCCTGCCCATCGGACCGCTGATCGCCGCCGAGAAGGTCTACAAGACCCGGGACAAGGACGGGAATGTAGTTTTTTCAGATGTTCCCACCACCGCCACCGCGGACGCTGAAAAAGCCGCGGTGGAAGTCAGGGAAACCAACTCCTATAAACCGGCGGGAAGCGGCAAAGGCAACACCGGCAACCGGATATCCTGGATCGTCGACGGGGGTGAAGAGGGTGAACCGGAGTTCGTCCCGTACGGCACGCTCCAGGTGCTTGCGCCGCTGAATGACGCAGCGCTGCGCGACAACACGGGCAACGTCAGCGTCCTGCTGAGTGTGGAACCAGCCTTGGCAACCACGCATCGGCTCCGGCTCCTGATGGACGGAACCGTGATCGGCGACGGCCAAACCTCGTTTTTCATCGAGAACGTGGAGGGAGGTACGCATAGCCTGAAGATCCAGGTCATCGATGAGAGCGGCGCCGTGCTGCAGTCTTCTCCGCCCTAGACGTTCCACATGCTGCGATACCATCCACCTGCCAAAAAACGTGCACCGCCAAAAAAAGCCGGCTGACAGAAAACTTCGACCCCTCATAGCGTAGGGATGCCGCTTCGGCTATCTCGCACTATTATGGTGCGGTGAAGGCGTGTGTCCTTGTTCGGTAGCGGCAGCACTCCGCAAGGCGTGGATGGTTCACTTTTTGCATCGCCCCCGTCGTGCCGCTGCGGTATTGCCTCTAGGTGTATCGAACGGCAGCGCGAACCGGCTTGCCACCCGCTTCTTCGCCAGAACCCTCAATCGGGGATGCACGACATTGAGCGCCGACCCAGATTCAGCCAGCCAGATCGTCGACCATCAGCGCACTGGCCTCGTTCTCCTCGATCCCCGGTTGAACGTGCGCTATCTGAATCCGGCTGCGGAAAGTCTGTTCGGCCGGAGCACGGACCAGGCGGTCAGGACCGGAGTGTTTGAAGTCCTGGATGTAGACCTCGCTTCCCGATCCGCGCTGGATCGTGCCTTGCACTCGACGGAAAGCATGACCATTCGCAAACTCGAGGTTGTGGGTCTCGACCGGGTTCCATTCCTCGCCGATATCAGCGTTCTGCCGTTGTCCGACCACAGCGGCGTTCTGCTCGAAGTGCACCCCGCCGATTCTCAAAGCCGCTTTTCTCGCGACGACCAGCTGGCCAGCCAGCAACAGGCTTCGCAACAACTCCTGCGAGGCTTGGCACATGAGGTCAAAAATCCGCTCGGCGGAATTCGAGGAGCCGCTCAACTGCTGGAGCGGGAGTTGCCCGGCGACCATCTACGCGAGTACACCCAGATCATTCTCGAGGAAGTGGATCGGCTACGGGATCTCGTGGATCGGATGATGCGCCTGCACAGCAAACCCCGCTTCATTGCGTGTAACGTGCACGAAGTCCTTGAGCGCGTCCTGGTGCTAGTCCGCGCTGAATACGGTGAACAGGTCGAACTCGCACGCGACTACGACCCGAGCCTCCCGGACCTGATTGCCGACCGAAACCAGCTGGTCCAGGCGTGCCTCAATGTGGTGCGCAACGCCTGCCAGGCGCTTATCAGTCCACATCGAACACGCCCTGCTGATTCACGGATTCTGGTGCGAACCCGGATTGCCCGGCAGGTAACCATCGGCAGGCATCGTCACCGCAGCGCAATCCGCGTCGACTTCGAAGACAACGGGCCAGGCGTTGATCCTCAGCTCGCCGAACGGATCTTTCTGCCACTCATCAGCGGTCGCCCCGAAGGAAGTGGCCTGGGACTTGCATTGACGCAGACCATCATCACCGACCATCACGGAACGATTGAATGTTCGAGCCGGCCAGGACACACCACGTTCACCATGATGCTGCCGGTCGCTCAACCCAGCGTAGCGGCGGATTCTTTGACGGAGTCAACATGAGTGCGCAGGTCTGGGTCGTCGACGACGACCGTTCGATCCGCTGGGTGCTGGAAAAAGCCCTGGAAAAAGCCGGTATTCCGGCCAAGGTGTTTGCAAGTGCCGAAGAGGCACTTAACGCGCTTGACGAGGATTCGCCGACAGTTGTGCTCACCGACATCCGCATGCCGGGCATGGATGGCCTGGCTTTCGTAAAACGCCTGCATGAGCGTGCGCCACGATTACCGGTTGTGATCATGACCGCACACTCCGACTTGGACAGTGCCGTGCAAAGCTATCAGCACGGTGCATTTGAGTATCTGGCCAAGCCGTTTGATGTTGACGATGCGGTCGCGGTGCTGTCGCGAGCTATCGCCCATGCATCCGCCGCAGACCGGGCGGAAGATCAGACCGCCGCGCGCAACCCAGCAACGCAGACCGAGATCATCGGCCAGGCACCCGCCATGCAGGACGTGTTCCGCGCCATCGGTCGCCTCGCGGCATCCAATGTCAGCGTGCTGATCAACGGCGCATCCGGGACCGGCAAGGAGCTGGTTGCCCGCGCCTTGCACGAACACAGCCCCCGTGCGGGAGCGTCCTTTGTGGCGCTCAACATGGCCGCCATTCCGAGCGAACTCATCGAGAGTGAACTGTTTGGTCACGAAAAAGGCGCATTTAGCGGCGCTGTTGCACGGCGCATGGGCCGCTTCGAACAGGCGCACGGAGGAACCCTCTTTCTCGATGAAATCGGAGACATGCCGGCTTCCGCACAAACCCGCCTGCTGCGGGTGTTGTCATCCGGTGAGTTCTTCAGGGTCGGTGGCCATTCTCCGGTGCAGACCGATGTCCGCATCATCGCCGCCACCCACCAAAATCTGCAGGAACTCGTCAAGGACGGTCGTTTCCGTGAAGACCTGTTCCATCGCCTGAACGTGATCCGAATCCAGTTGCCGACACTCGAACAACGCTCAGCTGACATTCCTCTTCTGGCGCGACAATTCCTCGAGAATGCAGCGCGCGAACTCAACGTCGAGGTCAAACGCCTCTCACCGGCAGCGCAAACACTCATGATGGAGTTGCCTTGGCCTGGGAACGTACGCCAGCTGGAAAACACCTGCCGCTGGCTGACTGTGATGGCGCCAGGTCAGGAAGTGCAGGTCGAAGACTTTCCGGAGGATCTCGCTCCGCGTGAACGTTCGGTCACACCGGTACGGAGCTGGGAGACCGCGCTTTCGGATTGGGCAGTCCAGACATTGCGCACATCACCGGAGACGCGGCTGCTCGATGTCGCATTGCCAATCTTTGAGCGCACCGTGATTCAGGCCGCACTCGAACAAACCGGTGGTCGTAAAAAAGACGCGGCCGTACTACTCGGTTGGGGCCGTAACACGCTGACGCGGAAAATGCAGGAACTGGACATGCCTGATTGAATCGGCAACCCTCGCTTCGATCTTCACTGCTTCTGCATCCCGATACATGTTTGACGTGATCCTGTTCCAGCCGGAGATTCCGCCGAACACCGGCAACGTCATCCGGCTCTGTGCAAACACCGGGACACGCCTGCACCTGATTCGCCCGCTTGGTTTCGATTGGTCGGATCGCAAACTCAAACGCGCTGGCCTCGACTATCACGAGTGGGCGCACGTCCTACTGCACGACAGTCTCGATGCCTGCCTCGAGACCGTCGCCTGCCGTTCACGTGTTTTTGCGTTCACCACAAAGGGACAGACTGCGCACCACCAGATCCGTTTCGTTCCAGGCGATGCGCTTCTGTTTGGCCCAGAGACCAGCGGCCTCCCATCTGATGTGCTGGCGACCTTCACCGTTGAACAGACTCTGCGGATCCCGATGCAGCCGGCCATGCGCAGCCTCAACCTCTCCAACGCCGTAGCGGTTGCCGTTTACGAGGCCTGGCGCCAGAACGAATTCATCCTGCAACCAAAATAGCTGCAGGCGCCCGCGCGACTCACTTCAAATGTCAGTGTTTGATTTCGCCCGGTTCTTTGCCTGCCTGTTGAGCCTGTCGCTCGGCCACAGCCTGGCGGAAAAGCGCATCAAAATTCACCGGTGCAAGATGCAATGCAGGGAAGCCACCTTTGACCACCAGGTTATCGACGGTTTCACGCAAGTAGGGGAAAAGTGTCGTTGGACAGACAGTGCCCAGGGCCATCTGCAGCATGTCGCCGGAGAGACCCTGGATGAAAAACAGCCCGGCCTGCTGCACTTCAACGATAAATGCCGTCTTGCCATTGGCGCGTTTCGCCCGGATCGTGCCACTCAGGACCACTTCGAACCGGCTGCTCGGCCCGGTGTTTGCCTTGGTGCCAATGTCGACATTGATCTCCGGCTTCCACTCTTCGCCAAAAACGTCCGGAGTGCCGGGTGACTCAAACGACGAATCCTTGAGATAGATCCGCTCCAGACGAACCTGGGGCTGGGGATTGTTCGGATTGTTTGCCGCCTGTTCGCTCACGCCCGCACCACCGGCAGATTTTCACTCCGCCATTGCATGTACCCACCCGTGAGACGACTGACATTGGTGAAGCCGTTCTTCCGCAAAACGTTGCCGGCAGCGCCGGCGTGTTGGCCCATACGACACACCAGGACCACCGGCTTTTCCTTGTACTTCTGCAACTCTGTAACCCGACCTTCGAGATTGACGTAGGGCAGATTGAGCGACCCGAACAGATGACCTTGCTCGAACTCTTTCTTGTCGCGCAGATCGACGATCACCGCATCTTCGCGATTCACGAGATCGACCAGTTGCTGTGCGGTCACCCCCTTGCCGCCACGGTTCATCTCGTTGCGGATGAACAGGGCAAGGAAAACCAGAAAGGTGCCGGCAAGAATGAAGTGGTTGCCAATGAACTCGAAGAACTGTTCCATGCAAGTCGTGCGCCCAGGGAAAACGGCGGGCGATTATAGAGACAGTTGGGCTTCTCTGGCTTGCTCCAGCTATCGGGCAGTACCACCCTGGCCTTGGTGTTGGCATCTTCTGGCAATCTACAGGAGGGGAACATGACTGGCAGTTCGGCTCTCGGCGCCCTGGTCGCAGGCGTAGCACTCTTTTTCTTCGGGTTCCTGTATGGGCAGTTAACCCACTTCCTTACCAGTCCTAGTAGCCGCTGGAGAATCCAGCAGAGGTGTAGGCCGCGGCGAAAGGCCACTTTCCCAACAACGGAATGTACGGTGTACCGGGACCCGGCAACGATGCCGAAGCCGTGGAACTGCTGAAAACCGGCCCGTCACTGTTTGTTTCTATCCAGCACTCCCGGGCGGCGCCCGGAAATCCGGTGGAAATGGCAAAGGGGTTGTTACACAACATCGCCAGCGCGCTCCTGCTCGTCTTTTTCTTCAAGCTCGCCCCGGGCCTGGCCAGCTGGAGGGGTGGGCTCGCATTGGGCGTGTGCGCTGCGTTTGTAATTAACGGCAGCGAAGTGATCTGGTGGCAACAACCCGTCGGTTGGATCATTCACCAGGCTCTGTACTACGTTCTGTACTTTGTAATCGCCGCGGCCATCCTGAACCGTTTCACCCGCTCGCCCTGAGTCGCTCCCAACACACCGGAAGCGACAATGAGACACCCGTCCGCGGGCAGCCGGACCCATGGTGTAGAATGCCGCCCGCTCAAACCGTAATCGGTAGTACGCATGCGCAAAGTGAGCCTTCTGGTCATTCTGGACGGGTTTGGTCACCAAGAGCCTGGACCTGACAACGCCATCCATCTCGCCCGGACACCCAACCTTGATCGCCTGCTTCGAGACCATCCGCATACGCTGATCTCGGGCAGCGGACTCGACGTGGGTTTGCCCGACGGACAGATGGGCAACTCGGAAGTGGGCCATATGCATCTTGGCGCGGGTCGGGTGGTTTATCAGGATTTCACGCGCATCAATCGGGCGATCGAGCAGAACGAACTGGTCCGCAATCGCGCGATCGTCGAAACCTTCGACAAACTGAAGACCAACGGCGGCGCCTTGCACGTGATGGGGCTGCTGTCTCCCGGTGGTGTACACAGCCATGAAGACCAGATCTTTGCGGCGTTACGAATCGCCAAGGATGCCGGCCTCTCCAAGGTCTACCTGCACGCGTTCCTCGATGGCAGGGATACACCACCGAAGAGCGCCGCTGCATCTCTCGAAGCCGCAGAGCGCCTGTTCGCCGAACTCGGCAACGGTCAGGTGGCCAGCATCTGCGGTCGTTACTTCGCGATGGATCGCGACAAGCGCTGGGATCGCCAGGAGCGCGCCTATAACCTCCTGGTTCGTGGCGAAGCACCATTCCATGCGGATAACGCCGTAGCTGGCCTGGAGCTCGCCTACGCCCGCAGTGAGACAGACGAGTTCGTGCAACCCACTGCCATCCATCCCGCCGGAACCATACCGGTGCGTATGCTGGATGGAGACGCGGTGATCTTCATGAACTTCCGCGCCGACCGTGTGCGACAAATCACGCGCGCGATCCTCAATCCCCAGTTTGATGGCTTCCAGCGGCAGAGCACTGTCAGGCTTTCGAATTTCGTGATGCTGACGCGATACGCGGACGACATCCAGACGGCTTGCGCGTTCGATACTCCCGTACTTCGCAATACGCTCGGGGAATACCTCGCGGAACTGCGCAAGACGCAACTGCGCGTCGCCGAAACGGAAAAGTACGCACACGTCACGTTCTTCTTCTCTGGCGGCCGTGAAGAGCCCTTCGCCGGCGAGGACCGTGTTCTGATCCCGTCCCCGAACGTTGCAACCTATGATCTCGCTCCGGAAATGAGCGCCGGTGCGGTCACGGATGCGATCGTCGCAGCAGTTCAGGCAGGCAAACATGACGTCATCATCGCCAACTACGCCAATGGCGACATGGTGGGTCATACCGGTGTCTTGCCTGCGGCCATCAAGGCAGTGGAAAAACTCGATGAATCTCTCGGGCGCATCATGGCAGCCGTAGATGCCACAGGCAGCCAAATGCTCATCACGGCGGACCACGGCAACTGCGAACAAATGCTTGACCACGAGAGCGGACAACCCCACACGGCGCATACCTGCGAGCCTGTTCCACTCATTTACTACGGATCGCAGGCCCTGACCTTCAAATCTGGCGGTTCATTGAAGGATGTTGCGCCGACACTGCTCGACCTCATGCACATCGAACAGCCGGAAGAGATGAACGGCGATTCACTCGCGACGATCCGCGCGAGGCAAAGCGCCTGACCGGTGGGCCATCTTCGGGTTCAGGTACGAACTCAGTGTGTCAGTGCGTTGATCGCGCTGACGCTGTGGCTGCCCCAGGCGTCGGCACTTTCGGATCGGGAACGCGCTGATTCGAAGCTGAAGTCCATCGTTGCTGAACTCAATCAGCTCGATCAGTGGATTGATGATGCAGAACGCAGGCATGCCGGCCTGCAGAAGGATATCGCCAGGCACGATCACCGGGTTGCAGACAATTCCCGCGCACTTGCCGCCACTGACGCCGCACTCGCCGCAAGCGAGGCTTCCATTGATAAACTGAGGTTCGAGCGGCGCGAGCTGGAAAAACAGAAAGATGCCCAAGCATCCCGCATCGCCTCGCACGTGAACACCGCCTACCGTTTGCAGCGCCAGGATGTCTTTCGAGCGTTCCTGAACAACGAAGTCCCCGCCGATATTGATCGCATGCTGCGTTATCACCGCTACTTCAGCGATGCACGGATGGAATCCATGCGCTCGTTCCAGGTGACGCTCACTGCGCTTAACAGCAACCAACAGAATCTCGAAGCCGAACAACAAGCGCTGGCGGCACGCCGCGAAGAGTTGCATGCCAACCAGACGTCCCTCGAGTCGAGCCGCTCCGAACGGAGCACCCTGATCAAGACGCTCAGCAGGGACATGGCGAACAAGCTCGCACGGCAAAAGCAGCTGACCGCTGACCGGAAGCGTCTCGAAAAACTGCTGACAGAACTGTCACGCCGCGTACGGGAACAGACCAGTACGGACTTCGCTCGACGCAAGGGCAGCCTGCCAATTCCCGTGAGCGGCAATACGGTGTACCGCTATGGCACCCCGCGGGCTGACGGTCGGCTGCGCTGGGAAGGCATGGTGTATCGCTCCAATCGCGGCACACCGGTGCATGCCGTGCATCGGGGTACGGTGGTCTTTGCCAACTGGCTGCGCGGATTCGGCATGCTGACGATCATCGATCATGGCAGCGGATTTCTGACCCTGTACGGCTATGTTGACGACCTGCTCAAGACCGAAGGCGATGTGGTGGAGAGCGGTGAAATTATTGCCCATGCCGGGCAGAGTGGCGGCCAGACCTTCGATGGGGTGTACTTTGAAATACGCCACCGGGGCGTTGCCGTCGACCCGAGGCCCTGGCTCAAAAAATAGGTAACTCGATCCGCCGAACCTGCTCTGCCACACTCCTCGCATGTTCGGACGCATAACCAATCTGCTCCTGATGACACTGGTGATGCTGGGGGGCGTCATCGGCGGGGTTCTGCTCGCCCGGGAGTTCCCTCTCGGAGCGCTCAGCCAAAAAGACATCTCACGGCTGAGCGGGACAATGTCCTGGGTGGCTGGAAACTACGTAGATCCCGTCGAGAGCACGACTCTCGTCGACTACGCCCTCGAGGGTCTATTTGAGCGACTTGACCCGCACTCGCAATATCTCGACCCGGTTTCGATGCGTGACCTCCGCTCTGAAGCGCACGGCCACTATGCGGGAATCGGTATCGAGCTCTCGTTGATCGACGGCTGGTTCACGGTTACCCGCGTCATGTCTGGCTCACCGGCAGAACGCGCCGCCATCACGGTCGATGACCGGATTACAAATGTAAACGGCCACTCGCTCAGAACCCTCAGAATCAACGACGTAAAACGCATGCTGCGTGGAGTCGCCGGTACCGAGGTCACACTCATTGTCGTCCGGGATGGCGAAGATCGTATCGAATTGAAGCTCGCCCGCGAGCGCATCACACTAGACTCGGTCAAGGCCTCACTTCCGCTGCGTGGCATTCCACTGTTGCAGGTGCGCGTTTTTCACGAACACACCGCGCGTGAAATTCGCACCGCGATCGAGGCAGAGCGAACCGCCAGCGGTGAGCTTCAGGGGTTGTTGCTCGACTTCCGCGGCAACCCGGGAGGACTACTACCTTCAGCTGTTGCCGTGGCAGACCTTTTTCTGGACGGTGGGCTGATCGTTCGCACCGCAGGTCGAGATCAACAGAGTCACTCGGAACACAGTGCGACGCAGGGCGACGTGCTGGCGGGATTGCCGATAGGAATCCTCATCGATGAGCGCACAGCCTCAGCTGCCGAGGTGGTCGCTGCGGCACTTCAGGATCATCAGCGGGCAATTTTGTTCGGGACACGCAGCCACGGCAAAGGTTCAGTCCAAACGCTTTTTGCCGAGCCTGGTCAACGAGGCGTCAAGCTGACCACAGCCCGCTACGTCGCGCCTTCCGGGCGGAGCATCGACGGTATCGGCATAGAACCCGACGTGATCTGGCACGGTGAATATGACGCTTTGCCGGCGCACGCCAATCAATACCTGATCGATACCGGCGGCGATAAGGCTGCCCCGTAAGTATTGGTTCCAGCCTCGGTTTTTCATGGGATTGCTGGCCGACACCAATGCGTGGAAACTCGCCAGCTTCCTGATTCGGGCTCAATAACAACCCATGACAAATGTATACACACGCACGATCACGGCCGCATCACTCGCTGAGAATAGCAGCCAGAGTGTGGACATCGACGGTACCAGCGTGCTGCTTTGCCGCTCGGGGGGTGAGTACTTTGCCGTCAAGAACCAGTGCACACATCAGGACGCGCCTCTGTTGGGTGGCCGGGTCAGGAATCGCATGGTGTCCTGTCCACTGCACGGGATGCGCTATGAACTCGCCACCGGCAAACCGTTCGGGCAACTCTCCCATGTACCCCTCGCGACCTACCCGGTGCGCATCGTTGACGGGTTCATCGAGATCGCAGTCGCGACCTGACAACGCCAACGCCTTGTACGCAGATGGGCGGTATGCCTACGATTCACAGATCCATTCCGGAGCAAGACCATGATCCGAGGCATTCACCACGTCGCGATCTCGACGCCGAATCTGGAACGTATCGTTGCCTTCTATCGTGACTATGTCGGTGCCGAAGTCGTCTACGAAGGCGGCTGGAAACGGGGTTCTGACATCATCGATACCATCGTTGGCCTCAAGAATTCCGAAGCCAAGCAGGCCATGTTGAAAATCGGCAACGCCTACCTCGAGTTCTTTGAATACGTTTCGCCAGCGGGGAATCCCAAGGACCCGAACTATGGCGTGAACCACCACGGCTACACTCATTTCGCCTTTGACGTTACGGACATCGACGTGGTCTACAACCGGCTTGTGCAGGGTGGCATGACTTTCCACTGCCCGCCGCCGAAGTTCGAGGGCAGTGCCATCCGTGCGACCTACGGACGCGACCCGGATGGCAATGTCGTCGAAATCCAGGAGATTCTGGATCCTGAACACAACTTCTCATTGGAACGAACCGTGTCCGCCGTGGGGCGTGACAAGCAGCGCTGACGGAGCTTAAGCTCTCGAACCCGGAGCGCAGATTCCGGACCCGGTCCCGACGACGCGCGCGACGCCTGTTCGAGGGACCAGCCAAAACAGAACGACTGCAAGAACGACAATAAGAAGGACGGGGGAACATCCTGCGCACTTTCGCGGCAGGGTGCTAGTTCGCGCTCGGGTGGTACATTGTGTCGGCCATGCTCTTCGGCACCTCGGCTCGAAGTGCTGACCTTGCCATCGTCATCGACGGCATGCGCTATAACGCAATGCGCGATGAACGCATCCTGCGTCTCCAGGCACCCTCACTCTTGGCATCCTGCCGCACACCCGAGGTGCCATCGACCTAGCCACCAGAGCGAAGCGCTTCGGCAAAGAAGTACTGTTGCATCAACCGATGGAAGCCCTGCCGTCCCGCTGGGCACTCCGTGAATCCGGAACGCTCCTCGCCTCCATGCAGGCCCACACGTTCACCAGAACTTTCGAGGCTGCTCTTGACCGGCTGCCCAACGTTTCTGGTGTTTCAAATCACACCGGCAGCCTGCTGACAAGCGATCCAACGGCAATGCACCGGTTGATGGCTGTCATCAAGGCGCGCAACCTGTACCCTGACAATCGCACGACTCCCGCGCCAGTTGCGCTCGACATGGCGATTGAAGCCGGTATACCGGCGAGCAAACGCGATGTTTTCCTCGACAATGAGATTTCGCTCGAGGCCATTCACCGGGCCTTCGGACAAGCGCTTTCAGTGGCGCGCAAGCAGGGCAAGCCTATCGTCATTGCTCATCCGTATGAGCAGACGGTGCGTTATCTTGAGCATGTGCTGTGTGCGCTGCCCGACGACATCACTCTCGTGTCAGCGGGTTACCTCGCTTATTCCAGCTATCCAGAAACGCCTGTCCCGCAGCAACTTGCAGCGTTCCCGCATACAGTGCACGACCAGTGATAACACCGGCGAGTCCAGTGTTCGAATCGGCCATCGCGACATCCACTGCGATACAGAGCCGTTCCAGATCCGCGAGTTGATGCACACCGCCTGATGCGATCACCGGAATACGCGTGGCTGCGGCGAGCTCTAGAGTCGACTTGATGTTCACACCTTCCAGCATGCCATCGCGATCAATATCGGTGTATACGATCCCGGCGAGGTCGAGGTGTTCAACGGAACGAGCAAAGTCCATCGCCCGAACGCCTGTTGTCCGATCCCATCCCGCCGTAGCCAGCACACCTTGGCGCGCATCGAGCCCAAGGATGATTCGCCCCGGAAACGCTTCTGCGAGTTGCTGCAGAAACGCCGGTTCTTCGATCGCCCGCGTGCCAACGATCAGTCGGTCAACGCCGGCTTCGATGTACGCTGCGGCGATTTCCACGGAACGCACACCACCACCCAGCTGCACCGGAATGCCGGGGATCGCCGCAACCATGCGTCCGATCAGCGCCCGGTTTTTCGGCTGTCCGGCAAAAGCTCCATCAAGGTCAACAATGTGCAGGCGACGCGCGCCCTGGTTTATCCAGGTGATCGCCATGGCAACCGGATCATCGGAAAAGACGGTCGCATCTTCCATACGCCCCTGACGCAGGCGCACGCACTGGCCATTCTTCAAATCGATGGCAGGAATCAGCTCCATCGCCGCTTACAAGGACCCCTTGGTGGAAGGCACTACACCACCCATGCGCGGATCGGCAGTCGCTGCGATCCGAAGGGCGCGGCCGAACGCCTTGAAGAGAGTCTCCGCTTGATGGTGAGCATTCTCCCCACGGATGTTGTCGAGGTGCACGGTCACTTGAGCGTGATTGACAAAGCCCTGGAAGAACTCGCGCAGCAGGTCGATATCAAAGTCACCGACCCGGGCGCGGGAATAGTCGACCAGATAAAACAGCCCCGGGCGGCCTGACAGATCGATGACAGCGCGAGACAGAGATTCATCGAGCGGCACGTAGGCGTGCCCGTAACGGTAGAGTCCTGACTTGTCGCCCACCGCTTTCGCAAACGCCTGACCGAAAACAATGCCAGTGTCTTCGACGGTATGGTGTGCATCAACTTCGAGATCACCGTCGGCCTTGATGTCGAGGTCGATCACACCATGCCTCGCAACCTGGGCCAGCATGTGGTCAAAAAAAGGTAGTCCCGTCGCCAGATTGTGCACACCGGTCCCGTCCAGATTGAGGGTCAAGCTGATGCGGGTTTCCTGGGTATTGCGGGTAACAGTGGCAATGCGGTTGTTCATCAGCGTACCGGCCAAACGGGGCGGCGGAGTATACCGTTCGATTCGACAAACCGAGAACCTGGGCATGTGGCTCAGAGTCGATCCATCAGGCTCCCGTGAGGCAGAAACCGGTTGTTTGAGTTGTTCTTGATCCAGGAGGAAAAAGAGGACTCGAATCGGGCACGCTTCTTCAGTTCGCGAACCATGGGCACGACCGGGGACTTCGCGCCGGCTTCCCACCCGGGAATGTCGCGTTCACCGCGGGTGAACACCTGGATGAGGGCAACGATCTCTGCATCGGGAAGCGGTGCAGTCGCAGCCGCCCAGTCAACGGGACCCTGTTTGCACAATCCGGGCATAAGCTTAAGCATTTCAGCACTCAACCCGAATCCTGCACTGTCGAGATGAGACGCGGCAGCTACCAGAACCCGGATGATCTCCGGCGTGATGCGGGCTGCAAGCGAAGCGGGGTCAAAGCTGTTGACCGACATTCGTACTTTCCGTGGACTCAGGACTGCATCGGGGTGACTATGCTAACCCGCCTTCTACCGGCAGTCCCCGATGCCAGCGTTACATTCGGCCCACACGTGGACGAGAACGGGTATGTTGCAATCCCGTCTTAGGATAGCGACGCCGATACCTGTGGCAAAAAGCATGAATGAAAGGATCTATCAGGACCCAAACCACAACTGGTTCTTCCACGTCAGAGGTAACCAGATCACCGGCCCGTTCGTGTCCTATGAGACCGCTGAAAGCGCACTGGCGCGCCACGTCGCGACCTGCAGGCAACGCAGCGTTGGCCGGTTTTTCTGGCCCCGCTACCTCCTCCCCGGTCGACTCTTCCGCAAGGTTGCACGCAGCAGCTGAAACGAACCGATTCGGCTCGAGACGCGTCACCATCACGCGTTAAGCCCAAGACGCCATCGCTACTTTCCTTCGCGAACAATGCCGGCTAGGGTTCGGGCCACTCCCTGGCTCTTGATCCCGCACTGATGGCCGAAACGATTTCGACGCCGCTCCTCGACTGGTTCGATCTGCACGGCCGCAAGGATTTGCCCTGGCAACATCCACGTTCAGCTTACGCGGTGTGGATCTCGGAAGTGATGCTGCAGCAAACGCAGGTTCGCACGGTGATACCTTACTTCGGCAGATTCATGCGCCGCTTCCCTGATGTAAAGACACTGGCCGCTGCGCACGTGGACGAGGTTCTTCATCTCTGGTCAGGCCTCGGGTACTACTCAAGGGGTCGCAATCTGCATGCTGCGGCAAGAGCGGTCGTCGAACGCTTCAACGGTGCAATGCCAGACAATGTTGAATCACTGGAATCACTGCCCGGTATTGGCCGATCGACCGCCGGTGCCATCGTCGCCATGGGGTTCGAGCGGTACGCGCCGATTCTTGACGGCAACGTCAAACGAGTGCTCGCGCGGTATCACTGCATTGAGGGGTTTCCTGGCAATCCACCTCTTGCCAGAAGACTGTGGTCCCTCGCAGAAAAAGAAACTCCCCTTACGCGGATCGCCGACTATACGCAGGCGATCATGGATCTCGGGGCAACGGTCTGCACTCGGCGCAAGCCGCGGTGTGAACAATGCCCGTTGCAGAGTGACTGCCTCGCTCTTCGCCTCAACAAGGTCAATGAACTACCCGAACCGAAACCACGCAAGAAATTACCCCTGACGGATCGCCACTTCTGGCTGATCCTGAACACAGATGGTGCGTGTCTGCTTGAGCGGCGCCCAACAACCGGCCTCTGGGGAGGTCTCTGGTCTCCCCCGGAGCGGGCGACGGATCTGCCCATCGACACACTTGGCCGGGAGCTCGGTATGCAGCTCAACCCAGAGCTTGACAAAAAACCTCTGCCGGCACCATTCACCCACACCTTCACGCATCTGCAAATGAGAGTATTGCCGGTATGTGTCCGAGCGCAGACGGGATCCGGGATCGCCGACCGGGATGACCTTCTCTGGTACCGCCCCGGGTTCAACCAGAATATAGGCCTCTCGGCAGTGGGCACACGCCTGCTCAACGAACTCTATCGGAGTGACGCATGACCAGAATGGTGACCTGCAGAAAGTACGGGCAGGAGCTGCCGGGGCTCGATGCTCCGCCGCTGCCGGGTAAACGCGGTGAAGAGATCTTCAACACCGTTTCGAAAAAAGCGTGGGGTGAGTGGCAAGCACTGCAAACCATGCTCATCAATGAAAAGCACCTGCGACTCATTGAGCCTGCGACGCGCAAGTACCTCACCGAACAAATGCAGCGTTTCTTCGACAACCAGCCCACCGATGTCGCTGAACATTACATACCCACGCCACCCTAGACATCCGCGCCGCGGCGCGTTACTTTTTTTACAAGCCCGGATTTCGCATGAGACCGGGACTGGAACGGCGCTATTACGATCCTTGATCGAACGTAGCCCGGAAGTAACGCCCTCAAGTGAGCAATCACATGCAGGACTTGATCCGCGCGCAAGCGCATAACGGACAGGTACCACATAATGTCTGCATTGACCGTTCTCGATTTTCCGAAACGTAAAGCCGCCCATTCACCCCTTTCGATGCTGACGTGTTACGACTACACGTACGCGCGAATGCTCAATCAATCCGCAGTCGACCTGCTGCTCGTCGGTGACAGTGTCGCCATGATCGTCCATGGGTTTCAGAGCACGATCCATGCGGACGTCAACATGATGGCGCTGCATACCGCTGCAGTCCGGCGGGGGGCGCCGAACAAGTTCATCGTCGCGGACATGCCCTTCCTCAGCGTTCGCCGCGGCCTCGAATTCGCAATGGACGCGGTGACAAGGCTGATGCAGGCAGGCGCCAACGCAATCAAGATCGAAGGCGCGAACGGTCAACTCGACCTCATGCGCCACATCGCTGAATCCGGGGTCCCGGTGATGGGCCACCTCGGTTTGACACCGCAGTCCGTGGAAGCCCTCGGCGGTCACAAGGTTCAGGGGCGCACTGAAGGCGCTGCAGCAACACTCCTCAACACCGCACACGACGTTGCAGCCACTGGCGCATTCGCGCTGGTCCTGGAGTGTGTGCCGGCAATTCTTGCGACCCGGGTTACGAAGGAACTGTCGATTCCTGTCATCGGTATCGGCGCCGGTTCAGGCACTGACGGCCAGGTTCTGGTGCTGCAGGACATGCTCGGTTGCAACAGTGCCTTTCGACCGAAGTTCCTGCGTCACTATGCAGATCATGAACAAACCGTTGTGAACGCCGCCGGTCGTTTCCATCAGGACGTGTCGTCCCGCGCCTACCCCAATATCGCGGAGTCCTACGCATGAAGGTCTTCAAATCCATCCGCGAATGGCAGGCGGAGCGCACATCCCTGAGTGGCACCATCGGATTCGTTCCTACAATGGGCGCTTTGCACCGAGGTCACGCCACGCTGCTTGAGAGTAGCCGTAGCGAAAACGACATCTCCGTGCTGTCCATTTACGTCAATCCGACCCAGTTCAACAATCCCGAGGATCTGACGAACTACCCCTGCACCCTAGACGCCGACCTCGCGCTTGCACGCGAACTTAGTGTTGATGCCGTCATCCTGCCGCGTTATGCAGACATGTATGCCGACGGTTACCACTACCGGGTGGATGAAACAGATTTCAGTCGGACGCTCTGCGGTATCAATCGCCCGGGACATTTCACCGGCGTGCTTACCGTGGTCATGAAACTGCTCAATCTGGTAAGGCCGCAGCGCGCCTACTTCGGTGAGAAAGATCATCAACAGCTGACGGTCGTCAAAGGGATGGTGGATGCCTTCTTCATGCCAGTGGAAATCGTACCGGTTGTAACGGTTCGCGATGCAGATGGACTCGCGTTGAGTTCGCGCAACGCCCGTCTCACAACGGAAGCGCGGCGCCTTGCACCCCTCTTTCCCAGTTTGCTCGCAGAACCTGATGATGATGCGAGCATCGCCCGCAAACTCGCCGACGAAGGTTTTACCGTGGACTACGTGGAAACCCGGAACGGTCGTCGTTATGGCGCGGTGGTGATGGATTGCGGCAGCCACACTGTTCGTCTGATCGACAACCTTCCCATGCATGAAGCTAAGGGCGTTTGAACTGAGCAGTCGAATGAACCTATTCTCCCGCCGGTTGAATTCACTTTTTTTCGGCGAGGAGACGCGGGCGTGGCCAATCAACAGGAACGTATCGAGATCTACCGGGATGGAAACGCAGTCTGTGAAGGATGGTCGACCTGGGAGAGTGGTGGCGGCAAGAGACCCTGCGTGATTGTCGGACACGACTGGGCTGGTCTGCTCGACGGCACCCGCGATCATGCCCGTCGCATCGCCTCATGGGGTTATGTTGCATTTGCCGCAGACGTCTATGGCCAAGGCCGACGAGGTACAGCTGGTGCGGACAACAGCGCCTTCATGGGCCCCTTTCTCGCCGACCGCGCCGCCCTGCGGGCACGTTTGCTCGCTGCGGTCACCGCGGCAAAGGCACATCCACACGTGGATCCGAACCGCGTGGCGTTCATCGGCTTCTGTTTTGGCGGCCTCTGTGCACTCGACCTTGCACGCGCCAACGCCCCGGTGGCTGGCGTGGTGAGCTTGCACGGCGTGTACGCGCAACCCGGGTTAGGACCGCAACAAACCATCAAACCGAAAGTTCTGGTTTGCCATGGCTGGGATGACCCACTCGCCAAGCCTGATGATGTACTCGGCCTGTCAAAGGAGCTCACGGAGGCCAAGGCCGACTGGCAGCTGCATGCCTACGGCAACACGCTCCACGCATTCACCTCCGTCGGGGCGGATGCCCCGGCCATGGGCGCGAAATACAGCGAGGCCGCACACCGGCGGTCCTTCGCGGCGATGAAGGGCTTTCTGGCAGAGTGCCTGGCCTGATCCGGCCACGCTGGTCATGTCGACCTTGGGCTCACTCCTCTCCGGCCCGCGCCGGGATCATATTGATCCTCTTGGCGCGAGCCTGCTGATCGGCTTTTCAGCTCTGCTCGGCCTGAATCAGGCACTGGTGAAGATCGTCAACGCAGGCATGGCACCGCTGTTCCAGTCCGGCGCACGCAGTGCGTGTGCGCTGGTCGTGATACTCATCTGGGCGGCCTTCGTCCGCACACGCTTCGACTTCCGCAACGGCAGCGTTCCCTGGGGGATGTTGACCGGCACACTGTTTGCCCTGGAATTCGCGATGCTGTTCATCGCCCTCGACTACACCACGGTCTCCCGGGTCAGTCTCTTCTTCTACAGCATGCCGTTGTTCACGGCGATCGGCGCCCATTTCCTGTTGCCTGTGGAGCGGCTGCACTCAGGCAAACTGATCGGACTCGGTATCGCCTTCACAGGACTTGCGATCGGCCTCGCGGATGAGTCTTCCGCTCCATCGGATCAGTCATGGATCGGCGACCTGCTCGCCGTGGGCGGCGCAATCTCTTGGACGGGTATTGCGCTTGCCATGCGCACGACACCGCTGCAGAAGTGTCCATCTGAACAGGTCATGATCTATCAGCTCGGTGTGTCGGCCATCCTGTTACTCGTGGCAGCACCGTTCTTCGGCGATACGCTGCGTGTGCTGACACCATCCATCCTGCTCATTTTCACCTTCCAGGTGATCGCCGTTGCCAGCATCGGTTATCTGCTCTGGGCGCGGATCCTCGCCATATACCCAGTAGGCAACATGGCTTCGTTCAGTCTGCTTGCGCCGGTATTCGGAGTCTTTTCTGGCTGGCTGCTGTTTGATGATCCACTTACGGTACGTTTCGTCATTGCACTTGCCCTGGTCGGCGCTGGCCTCGTTCTCATCAACCGGCGGCGGGCTTCCTGAGATCAAGTGTGAACGGGAAGTCGGGGTGTGACCTTTCAGTCTGCAGACGCATCCGCCCCTGCGTACCACCATGCGCTTCAAGTCGCGCCGCGCGACGGGCCTCGGCTTCGTTGGCATTGAGCGGGAAGGTCTTGTAGTTCCGCCCGCCGGGGTGTGAAACGTGATACGTCGCCCCGGCAATGGAGCGCTGGTTTTCGCGGTCCACGACATCAAACACCAGCGGTGCATGCACTCCGATCGTCGGATGCTGGCTGGACGGAGGGTTCCATGCCTTGAAGCGTACACCCGCAACAGAAGTTCCCTGTTCACCGGTGCTGTGCAGCGGCACGACCCTTCCGTTGCAGGTCACCGCATATCGATCGCCGGGCAGACCACGAACCAGCACCTGCAACCGCTCCACCGATGAGTCCACATATCTCGCCGTACCTTGCCCCGTACTCTCTTCACCCAGCACATGCCATGGCTCGAGTGCAGCGTGTAACTCGACAACCATTCCCCGGGCTTCGATCCGGCCGATCAACGGAAACCGGAATTCCAGAAACGGCAGGAACCATGCATCCTCGAACGCGTATCCGGAGCGGCGCACGCTGCGCAGGACATCCTGGAAATCCGCCCACACGAAGTGACGCAGCATGAACCGGTCATGCAGATCCGTGCCCCAGCGGATGAGGTCCTTGCGATATGGTCGATTCCAGAAACGTGCCACCAGTGCCCGGATCAGCAGCATCTGCAGAACGCTCATGCGCGGGTGAGGTGGCATCTCGAATCCGCGAAACTCCACCAGCCCACGACGGCCACTGGCACTATCCGGCGAGTACAGCTTGTCGATGCAGAACTCGGAGCGATGGGTATTGCCGGTAAGGTCCGTCAAAAAGTTACGCAACACCCGATCAACGATCCACGGATGATCTGTTTCCCCAAGAGGCAGCTGACCAAGCGCAATCTCGAGCTCATATAGCCGGTCGTCCCGCGCTTCGTCAACCCGCGGGGCCTGACTGGTCGGGCCGATGAACATGCCGGAAAAGAGATAAGAAAGACTCGGGTGTCGCTGCCAGAACCGCAGCAGGCTGGCCAGCAATTCCGGGCGCCGCAGAAACGGGCTGTCAGAGGGCGTCCGACCTCCAAGAGTGACGTGATTGCCACCACCCGTCCCGGTATGGCGGCCATCGAGCATGAACTTCTCTGTACCAAGACGCGTCTGGCGCGCGTGTTCATACAGCTCTTCTGTCTGTGCGACGAGCTCCCGGAAACTTCCGGACGGCGCGACGTTGACCTCGATAACACCGGGATCCGGCGTGATCTGCAGGAGACGCAAGCGTGGATCGCGAGGCAACTCATACCCTTCGAGCACGATGACCAGGCCGAGTTTTTTGGCAGCGGCTGTAGCCGCATCCACGAGCGCGATATAGGCCGCAGCATCCGGAACAGGCGGCATGAAAAGGTAGATCCGGCCATGACGCACTTCGATGACAAGTGCAGTGTGCACAACCTCGCGCGTAACCGCCGCCAAGGGCTGTGCAGAAGACTCAGGCAGCTCCTTCGCTGCAACAAAGGGATCGGTTTCCGGATCCGACTCGACGGTCTCGGTCCAGGGCAGTGAAGCCAGCGGCAAACGAAACCCCATCGGTGAGTCGCCCTGCAAGAGAAACATTGCACCAGAACGAAATCGCCAGCAGCTGGTGATCCAGCGGCCCTGCGCAGAGTCCTCTTGACCGGGATCCCACTTGAGAGGCAGTGCAAATCCCACGGGGGCCGTCAGGTCCGCTGCAAAGATCCGCGCCAGACGTTCCCGTTCGAGTGGATCGTTGAGCTTTGAGTCCAACACCGAAACGTTGTCGGGAAGTTGCTGTTCCCGCACCAGGTTGTGCAGAACATCCTCGTAGCCCGAACAGATGTTCTCTGGATCAACCTTGATTGTTGCAGCGAGTGACGTCGCCAGCGCCTTCGCATCATCAATCGAAAAACGCGCTTCGCCTTCACCGTCACTAAGCTGTTCGGGATGCCGTACCACTGGCTTGCCGTCGGCACGCCACCAGAGTGACATCACCCATCGCGGCAAAGGCTCTCCCGGATACCACTTGCCCTGGCCAAAGTGACAGAGTCCATCAGGCGCATAACAAGCCCGCAGACGTTGCAGAAGGTTTGCCGAAAGTCGGCGCTTGGTATCGGACAGTGCCGTGAAATTCCACTCCGCACCATCCATGTCATCAATGGATACGAACGTCGGCTCACCACCTTGGGTCAGCCGAACATCGCTAGTCACCAGATCTTCATCGACCCTGGCACCGAGCCGCAGAATTTTCTGCCATTCACCTTCGGCGAAGGGCCTAGTCACCCTCGGATCCTCATGCACACGCTCGATCTCATTCACGAATGAGAATTCGACCTCGGCTTTCGACGTGGAACCGGTAATAGGCGCAGCGCTGCCGGTGTCCGGGGTACAGGCGAGTGGAATATGACCTTCACCGGCAAAAAGGCCCGAAGTGGGGTCGAGTCCGATCCAGCCCGCTCCGGGCAAATAAACCTCTGCCCAGGCATGCAGGTCGGTGAAATCCTTCACGGTACCGGATGGTCCATCCAGCGCTTCGACATCCGCTTTGAGCTGGATCAGATAACCGGACACAAACCGGGCAGCGAGGCCGAGATGACGCAGGATTTGTACCAGCAGCCACGCACTGTCGCGGCACGAACCGGATCGCAGTCGCAGGGTGTCTTCGCAGGTTTGCACCCCGGGCTGCATGCGCACGAGATAACTCACATCGCGTTGCAGCCTCTGATTCAGAGTTACCAGAAATTCGACAACGCGGATTCTTTCCCGCGAAACGGCTTTGAGCCACTCGCCGAGCAGCGGCCCCGCCTGGGTCACCGCGAGGTACGGCGCAAGATCGCGTCGCAGTGAAGACTCGTAGACGAACGGCCAGTGCTCGACGGACTCTTCAAGAAAGAAGTCGAACGGATTGATCACCGTCATCTCGGCAATCAACGAGACATCAACTTCAAATACGCTGGTGGGCTCAGGGAACACCAATCGCGCGAGCCAGTTGCCAAACGAATCCTGCTGCCAGTTGATGAAGTGGTTGGTTGGTGTGACCTTCAGCGAATAGGCGGAAACCGGCGTGCGACAGTGAGGTGCCGGTCGCAGGCGAACCACATGAGGGAAGAGCTCAATCCTGCGGTCATAGCGGTAAGTGGTCCGATGCGTTAGTGCGACGCGAATGGTCACAGGGCGCCGTTCGCCTCCCAATCGATTTCCGGCAATCGCGCGAAAGCGATTTTGATTTCCTTGTTCCAGCTGCGCTTGATGAGGCGCAGGTAATCATCATCCTCTTCAAATCGTTTGTAGCGACCCGGTTGCAGTGAACCTGCACGGTAAGCCAGAAGTTCGATGGGGGGGCCAACGGTGACATTGGAGCGCATGGCGCCGTCCATCGATACGAGGGCGCAAAGGGCCGCCTGGTCGAGCGGGGTTTCCATGGAAATCACGCGATCCAGTATGGGTTTGCCATATTTGGACTCGCCGATCTGCAGATAGGGCACGTGATTGGAACTTTCGATGAAGTTGCCTTCCGGATAGACCATATAGGACCTGCAGGTGGCGCCGAGCACCTCACCACCGACCAGGAAATTCGCCTCAAAAATCGCCCCGCCTCCGGTCTTTTCCTGCTCCGAGCGATTGAGCCGGCCAATGTAACCCGCAGCCTCGTTTACGGTAGTCACCGTGAAGAGACTCCGGGCAGCTCTTTCGTGGATGTCGCGTTCGATCTGCGCGAACACACCTTGCGTCGTTGCGAGGTTGCCGGAACAGCAGATGATGAATTGCCGTTCCCCGGGAATTCCGTACGAGCGCATCTTGCTGTGCGTGCTGATGCTGTCCACACCGGCATTGGTGCGGGAGTCCGACACCAGAACCAGCCCGGCATCCACATGTATGGCCACGCAATACGTCATTTCTCACAGCTCTCGCGTTCGATTCATCAACCACTCGCACCGATAGACGCTCTGCGAATATCCGCGCGGATTACATATCGCCAAACGATTCTGGCCCTGACCGAGGGCAGGCGTAGACTGACTCCGGGGTGCAGATCCAGACGCATCATCCAGTCAATGAGATGGATGCCGCAAAGCGGCACAAACACTGCAAAGCACCGTTCTCGGATCGCCCCCACCCGATTTCGGGTCGTCGCTGCATTCTCCGATGAGCTGTGTGCTGCTGCCAACCGCTGATTTTGTTTCCCGGCGTTCCGGTTGACGCTCCCGGGAACCGCCGGTTTAATACGCGGCCTTTCCTTTCGGCCAGGTAGCTCAGTCGGTAGAGCAGAGGACTGAAAATCCTCGTGTCGGCAGTTCGATTCTGCCCCTGGCCACCACCTCCATTCCTTTTGTCGCATGTCCTTCGCGCGTCTGTAACGGCTGTGCAGTTTCCGCCCATGCGCAGTAGCATCCGGACAAAAGCGATACTTGAGTTCTCCGATGCCCGCGATAGCCCAACCCCTGCCTTCGGATGTGCTCGCTGCGCGTGATGGTCTGCTCGCTTTCGCAGATCGGGAGATCATTCCGCGACACAACAAACACCAGTCACTCTTTGATGATCCGCGGCGCCTCTATCGGAAGGATGGGCGGTTCTCGGATGAGTTACTCGAGCTGATTCGGGAAGTACGCACCGCTTCCGCCAGCGCCGGCTTCTACACGATGTGTGTCCCCGTGGAGCTGGGTGGCGGTGGGCTTGGGCATCTCGCCTATTACGCCGCCTGGGAAGCGCTCTTCCATCACTGCGGCCCGAACAACTGGCTGATGCTTTATGCCCTCTCCCACTGGGCTTTCGGTCCCAGCCGACTGCTGGAACAGGTCACACCCATGGCGCGCGACCGGTTCATGCCTGGATTGATGGATGGCACCCGGTCCATGTGTTTCGGGCTGTCTGAACCCGGCGCAGGTTCCGATGCCAGCATGCTCAAGACCCGTGCGGTCAGGGACGGCGATGGGTTTCTGATCTCCGGCCGAAAGATCTGGACGACAAACGCACCCGTCGCTGATTACTGCGTCCTGTTCGCCATCACTGATGCAGCCAAGGCAGCGGCAAAACAGGGCGGCATCAGCGCCTTCATGGTGCCGACCAATACACCGGGATTCACCGTCCAACGTGTCATCCGGCTCTTCGGTCACATCGGCGGGGATGAAGCCGAAATCGCCATCGACAACCTTCGGGTTGAGCCATGGCAAATGGTCGGCAAGGAAGGTCAGGGTTTTGTCGCGGCGCTCTACGGGGTCTCGCTCGGTCGGATCTACAACTCCGCCCGCGCGGTGGGCTATGGCCGCTGGGCAGTCGAACTCGCGCTCAACTATGCGCAGATGCGGGAAGCCTTCGGCCAATCCATCTCCGAGTACCAGGGCGTCAGTTTTCCGCTCGCGGAATCGGCGACCGAACTTCATGCCGCACATCTCATGGGTCTGAACGCCAGCCAGCTGCTGGATCAGGGGTTGCCTGCCGTAAAGGAACTCTCCATGACCAAGGCGTATTCCGTGCAGGTCGGCTACCGGGCTGTCGATCGCGCCATGCAAACCCATGGCGCCATGGGTTTCACCAACGAAGTCGGATTGACCGACGCCTGGCATGCGCTGCGCATCGTCAACGTGGCGGATGGTACGAACGAAATCCTGAATCGCACCATCGCCCAACGGTTGTTCAAAGGGGATACCGAGGTCTGAGCGGCGCGGTTACCCGCGCCGCCATCCGGCGCTACTACTGGGCTTGCCCGACGGGGATGAAGGGGACAGCGCCACCGGTGACGCCGGGCAGTATGCCGTTCCACTTTTCGATGGCGAGCCGCTGCGCTTCGATTTCACGCAGCTTGATCAGTTCGGGCGTGATTTCCTCTTTCTGCAGCTTCAGGGAAGCCGCTTCAGCCTGCGCCTGCGCCACTTTCTGCTCCGCTTCGACACGGATCCGCTGCAGATCCCTCTCAGCTTTCAGCTTTAATTGCTCCGCCGTTGTTTTCGCTTCGATCGCTTCATTGAATGAATCCGAAAACTGAAAATTCACGATGGAAAACTCGTCAATCTCGACGCCGTGTTTGTTGAGCCTCTCGGTCAGAAAACCCCGGATCCGGTCTCTTACGTCAGAACGCTTGGTAATGAGTTCTTCGGCCGTATATTGAGCGGTGGCTGCTTTCACTGCTTCCTGCATGGCGGGCACGATGATCCGCTGATCAACTTCACTCGGTCCGCCGATATCGCGGTAGGTGATCGCCACCCGCTCCGGCAGCAGGTGGTAGTTCAACGCAACGCGAGTGTGAATGGTCTGCAGATCCTTCGAGGCCGCCTCACCGTCACCTTCAGCTTTCTGCAACCGCACATCGATCTTGTGCACGGCATTCACGAACGGAACGATGAAGTGCAGACCTTCGCCAAGCACTTCTTCCTTGACCTTGCCAAACGTCGTCACCACTCCCCTGTGCCCCGCAGGAATTTGCGTGAATGGCGAAAACAGAGCCAGAACCACCAAAACCACAATACCGATGATGATGTAACGAACTGCCGCGTTCATGGAGGGTCTCCCGTCTTGGTCTTTGATCCGTCTGACTGGTGTCGTCGGATCGAATGCTCTTTTTCTGTCGGCTCATCGCGCCGCAATGACGCGGATTTCGACCTTGTAGGCCGGAGTCGCCAGTTTCGATTCCACACATGCTCTCGCGGGTGTGTCACCTTTCGGCACCCACGGATCCCAGGCGCTGTTCATGGCGGCAAAATCACCCATGTCCGCGAGCCAGATCGTGGCCATCAGAATCCGCGTCTTGTCCGTTCCGGCCTCTGCCAGATACCCGTCTATACGCGCAAGAATCTGCCTCGTTTGTCCGGCGGTGTCCGCAGATGGGTCATCGGCAACGATGCCAGCGGTATAGACCGTATCCCCATGAATGACGACCTGTGAGAGTCGTGGGCCTGTGTGCAGACGCTGAATGCTCATTCTGTCCCCTGTTGGTAGCGGAAGAAGATCCGCACTGGCAGCGATCATGATCGGTCATCCGCTTTCCGCTGCCAACGACTTACCGGCCTCCACCACCAACTGAATGCCTCCTGAACTCATCTGAACCCTTCTCGATAAATGAAGCAGCAATCAAATTGCTGCTCGGGCGGTATGCGAATACACTTGCCGCCGTTTTGCGAGGGGAGGGATTCAGGGTCTATCCCGCACGCATGGCGATGCCAGGAGTGCAAGTTTCCGGCAACCGTGGTGGCAGTGGTTTCGGCAAGCCTGTCGCCCGAAGCTAACGCACCAGTTGGCGATTGCACGTCAAATGACCAATAGTCTCAACTTGCCGGCGAAAGGAATTCGATTGTTAAGCGCCATGTCCGCCAGTGTGACTCTCGCCGTCAGGCGGGGTCTGCTCCAGCGTTTTTCCTTGCATCACCCGATGAGCTCGCCAGCACAGTGCGCGCCCGATGGTTTTACGGCAACAGCTTCAGGATCTGAGACATGCGAAGTTTTCCTCCTCCCGTAACCGACCGCCGCATCAGGTTTGCCGTAGTTGGCTGCGGGCGCATCGCCACCAACCACTTCAATGCGATCAAACAACACGAGGATCGAGCCGAACTCGCCGCCATCTGCGATGTGGACGGGCGCGCACTCGACAAGGCAGCGACGGAAACCCGGGCGACTCCATTCCGATCTCTTCCGGAAATGCTCAAAAACTCCGATGCGGACGTAGTCGTGCTGACCACGCCAAGCGGGCTGCACCCGGAGCAGGTCATTGAGGTTGCTGCGAGTGGTCGGCATGCCATGACCGAAAAGCCCATGGCCACCCGCTGGCACGATGGGCAGCGGATGGTCAAAGCCTGTGATGACGCCAACGTCCGTTTATTCGTGGTCAAACAGAATCGTCGTAACGCAACACTGCAGCTTCTCAAGAAGGCGGTCGAGGATGGACGCTTCGGCCGCATCTTCATGGTGAACATCAACGTCTTCTGGACCCGCCCCCAGGACTATTACGACAGTGCCGCCTGGCGAGGGACCTGGGAGTTTGACGGCGGTGCGCTGATGAACCAGGCCAGTCACTACGTCGACCTCTTGGAATGGCTCATCGGCCCGATCGAGAGTTTGCAGGCCTACACCGCAACCCTGGCGCGCGATATCGAGGTGGAGGACACCGGGGTCATCAGTGTGAAGTGGCGGTCCGGTGCGCTCGGCTCAATGAATGTCACCATGCTCACCTATCCGAAGAATCTCGAAGGCAGCATCACTATCCTCGGCGAAAAAGGTACCGTACGGATCGGTGGCGTTGCGGTAAACGAGATCCAGCACTGGGAGTTCTCCGAGCCGCGGCCGGAGGATCAGCAGATCAGGGAAGCGAACTACGCAACGACCTCGGTCTACGGCTTCGGTCACCCGCTCTACTACGACAACGTCATTAAAGTACTGCGCGGCGAAGCGGAGCCCGAAACGGATGGTCGCGAGGGACTGAAATCGCTGGAAGTGTTGATCGCGACCTACCTGTCAGCCCGTGACGGTCGACGGGTCGCTCTGCCGCTGGACTATTGAGGACAACATGAGCATTGATCCAACAGCAAAGATCCATGACAGCGCCATCGTGGATGAGGGTGCCTCTGTTGGTGCCAATACCCGCATTTGGCACTTTGTCCACGTAAGCCCGCAGGCGCGCATCGGGTCCGGTTGTTCCCTTGGACAAAACGTGTACGTGGGCAATGACGTTACCATCGGCGACAACGTTCGCATTCAGAACAACGTTTCGGTTTTTGACGCCGTACGTCTCGAAGACGATGTGTTCTGCGGCCCCAGCATGGTTTTCACGAACGTCTACAACCCGCGTTCAGCAATTTCCCGTAAAGATGAGTACCGCGAGACCTGGGTACGCAAAGGCGCAACCCTTGGTGCGAACTGCACGATCGTTTGCGGCAACGAAATCGGCGCGCATGCGTTCATTGGCGCTGGCGCGGTAGTCAATCAGCCGGTTCCACCCTATGCGCTCATGGTGGGCGTGCCGGCAAAACGGAAAGGCTGGATGTGCTCCTGTGGCGTCCAGCTGAAAGGTGCAGGTGACGTGACCTGCGGCAGCTGTGGCTCCAAATATCAAATAACCGACTGGGTATGCACAAAAAAATGACGGACAAGATCGAGTTCGTTGATCTCAAGGCGCAGTACGCGCAGCTGAAGTCGCGCATCGATGTGCGCATGACAACCGTGCTGTCTCATGGTCAGTACATCATGGGCCCCGAAGTGCGAGAGCTCGAAGAGGCCCTCGAAGTACATACGGGCGCCAAACACTGTGTCACAGTTGCTTCTGGTACAGAAGCATTGCTCATCTCGCTGATGGCCATCGGCATCAAGCCGGGTGATGAAGTAATCACCACACCGTTTACCTTCGTGGCCACTGCAGAAGTCATTGCGCTGCTCGGCGCGGTACCCGTGTTCGTGGACGTGGAAGCCGACACCTGCAATATCGACCCCAACGGCATCGAAGCGGCCATTACACCGCGCACCCGAGCCATCATTCCTGTGTCTCTCTACGGCCAGACACCGAACATGGATGAGATCAACGCGATCGCCGCGAAACACGGCAACATCGTCGTGATCGAAGATGCCGCGCAGAGTTTTGGCGCCACCTACAAGGCTCGCAAGAGCTGCAACCTGTCGACCATCGGCTGTACCAGCTTTTTCCCGAGCAAGCCCCTTGGCTGTTATGGCGACGGCGGCGCGATCTTCACCAGCGACGACGGATTCGCCAAGGCCATGCGTGAGATCCGCGTGCATGGTCAGGAAAAGCGCTACTACCACACCCGCATCGGAGTGGGCGGACGCATGGACACACTGCAATGTGCGGTTGTGCTCGCCAAGCTCGAAAACTTCGCCTGGGAAATCGACCAGCGCATCGCCGCAGGCGAACGTTATGCAAAGCTCTTCGCGGGGCACAATGGCATTCGGCAGCTGGCGGTGCGGTCCGACCGCACCTGTGTGTGGGGTCAATACACCATCCAGGTGGATCGGCGCGACGCAGTACTCAAATCGCTGGCTGATGCCGGCATCCCCACCGCGGTGCACTACCCCGTGCCGCTGAACAGGCAACCGGCATATGAAAGACTGAGTCGTGCTGCCGGCAAACTGAACAATTCCGACTCGGTTTCGGAGCGTGTATTCAGCCTGCCCATGCACCCGTATCTCGAGCAGCCTGTACAGGAGCGGATTGCGAGGTCGGTGATCAACGCGGTCGCATGAAGATCGTTACGGTCGTCGGTGCGAGACCGCAGTTCATCAAGGCCTCCGTCGTCTCGCACGCCATCCGTGACCACTATGCCGATCAGATTGACGAGGTGTTGCTGCACACCGGTCAGCACTTCGATACGAACATGTCGGCGGTGTTCTTCGATGAACTGGATATTCCCGAACCCCAGTACAACCTGGGAATCTCCGGAGGCTCCCACCCGTCGATGACCGCGCGAATGATGGCGGGCATTGAAAGTGTCCTGCTGGCAGAGCGCCCGGATCGGGTACTCGTGTACGGTGACACCAATTCGACTCTTGCCGCAGCGCTCACCGCAGTTCAGCTGAAGATTCCCGTTTCCCATGTCGAGGCAGGTGTCCGCTCCTTCCGAACCGACATGCCGGAAGAAGTTAATCGGCTGGTCACCGACCGCGTGTCCACTCAACTCTTCTGTCCATCCTCGACTGCTGTCGCCAATCTGGCAGCCGAGGGCATTCGCAGTGGTGTTGTGAACTCTGGTGACGTGACCTGTGACCTGCTTGCGCGATTCACTCAAACCGCACGCTCCCGAAGCAAGATACTCGAACAGCAGAATCTCGACAGGGGGTGTTATGCACTGGTCACCTGCCACCGCGCCGAAAACACCGATGACCCTGTGCGTCTGCAGTGCATCATGCAAACCGTGCGACGCATTGCGACGGATATGCCAGTTGTTCTGCCTCTGCATCCCAGGGTAAAAAAAATGGCCCTGGAGCTCGATCTCCTGACACCGCACAAAGGCCTGGCGCTGCTGGATCCACTGCCTTTCCTCGACATGATCACGCTCGAAGAGAACGCGCAGGTCATCATCACGGACTCAGGTGGCGTGCAGAAAGAAGCGTTCTGGTTCAGTGTCCCCTGTATCACTCTGCGTGACGAAACCGAGTGGGTCGAGACTGTGGAACTCGGTGCCAACTGCCTTACCGGGGTTTCAGAAGCGAAGATCCTCCACGCGGTTCATCTTGCAACTTCGGCACCTCGTCGGGTCGTCGGGGCTGCGCCCTACGGAAAGGGCAACGCCAGCGAGGCCATCGCAGTACACCTGGCCGCTTGAGATGTCGTTTCGTGCCAACGCGCTCCGCATGGTCGCTGGCACGCTGGTTGCGCATGCGCTGCCGGTTCTGGCTACACCGTTTCTGACCCGTTCTTACGATCCTGAGGCGTTCGGGTTGCAGCTTCTGTTCATGAGCCTGGCCACCGCACTCGGCGTACTCGCTACCTGTCGCCTGGAACTCGCCATCGTGATGGCTCCATCCGACGACGAAGGACATGCGCTGGCCGGCATCATTCTCCTTCTAACTACGATCATCTGTGGCGCACAGGTCTTCGTGCTCGCCGGTTTCGCCGCTGACATCGCCCTGCTCACCGACCATCCTGACCGGACCGGTTGGCTGTGGATGCTGCCGGTGTTTACGTTCCTGCTATCGCTCTTCCAGGTCAGCCTTGCATTCGCAAGCCGGCGAGACAGGTTTGGCCAGGTCGCTGCTGCGAACGCCACCAACCAGGGGGCCTACGTTCTCGTAGCTTTGAGCAGCACCCTGGGTGGCACTTTGGGCGGGCCGACGGTGCAGGGACTGGTTTCGGCCAAATTTGTCGGACAGCTCACTTCAGCCCTGTTTTCGGTCGTTTCCGTTCGATCCGACTGGCTCAGGACCAACCCCATCCATGTGTTCAGTCGCGCTGGAGAATTGTTGCGCAAGAACGTTCAGTTCCTCGCCTACAACACGCCCTACAGCCTTTCCGGCGGTTTGCTGCGGGATGTTCCCGTCTTTTTCCTCAGTACGCTGTCCTCCACAGCGCTGACGGGTTACTTCGCCCTCGCCCGGATGATCACCATGGCTCCCGCTGCGCTGGTGTCTTCCGCCATCAGTCCGGTATTTTTTCGGGAAGCGGCAGCCCATCGGGGAACGAGCTACCTGCAGTCGATCACATTGCGACTGCTGAACAGCGGTGCTGTGGCCACCGCACCGGTTTTTGCCCTGGCCGCTGTCTGGGGTGACCACTTGTTCGTCTTCGCATTCGGGGAAGGCTGGATGATCGCCGGACAGATCGCCATGTTGCTGTCACCTGCGGCATGGTGGGCGGTACAGACTGCCTGGCCAGAACGGCTCTTCGAAGTTCACGGCCGGCAAGGTGTATCCCTGACGCTGCAACTGGTCGCAGATGTCGCCACTGCAGCTGCATTCGTTGGTGTTTTGCTGCTGGCGGGTGACCCGCTTTGGGCGGTTGCTGCCTTTGCCTTCTGCAACCTAATCTACCACCACGCATACGTCTTTACGGTGTGCGCTGTCAGCAGTTTCGAAACACGAGCCGTCTTCAAACTCTTCGCCAAGGCCTGGCTGATGTTCCTCGCCTGGATAATCGCGCTGTTGGCGGTGCGATGGATTTCAGGCGGATCGCTTGGCATCGGTGCGACAGCGACCGTTGTTACACTGGGCGCAACTGTCCTGATGTCTCGAATGGTGTATCGGGCGCTGGGCCAAGACTCCTGATGTGTTCCCTGAGACCCTCTACCCGAACATTGTCGAATCAGACCAGGCCGGACATTGCACGACCCGGCGAGTCCAAGTACGGTGGCGCCCGTGTTTTCCCCAGGCCGCCCGCGGCGAGACATGAATCCGAGGTCAGGCGGATATAAAGAGCTCTCTGCTCATCCCCCCGCAATCAGGCCGGTCTGTGCACTCGGTAACAACCTGAGCTTCTTCGTGCCCAGCGTCCGGAGCGCAACCTGCGGGAGCATCAGACATTCAACAGTCGCGTGGGGGTGGCGTCGTGTCAGGCATTGAGCGCCATCACGCCCCCACACAGCCGTTTCGAAGATGTACCCGCTGCGTGATGGACACCAGCGATCCCGACATCGTTTTTGATGAGGCTGGACACTGTAACCACTGCAATCGCTGGTTTCGCCGCATGCATGACGAGGTGCCGAATTCAGATGCAGCCGGAGCAATACTCACGCGTATCGTCGCAAGGATTCGTGAAGAAGGCCGTGGCAGGGATTATGACTGCGTCGCCGGAGTCAGCGGTGGCGTGGACAGCACTTTCGTCATCCACCAGCTGTGCCGTCTGGGTCTTCGGCCTCTCGCAGTGCACTTCGACAACGGCTGGAACTCGGAGCTCGCAGTAGACAACATCAAGAAGTCACTCGATCACCTGGGTGTCCACCTGCACACTGAAGTCGTGGATTGGGAAGAGTTCAGGAGCCTGCAACTGGCTTTCCTCAAGGCATCCGTACCCAACTGTGAAATCCCGACCGATCACGCCATCACCGCGACACTTGTCAAAACTGCACAGCGGATCGGAACACGTTTTGTGATCAACGGCAGCAACGTCATCACCGAGGGCATCCTGCCGTTGGCCTGGGTCTACTACAGCCACGACCTCCATCATCTGCTGGCAATCCAGCGGCGCTTTGGCGGCAGGTCTCTCCAGACCTACCCACTCCTGCCATTGCGGACACTGACGTCACGCATCATCACCGGCCGCTATCGAATGGTGAATCTCCTCAACTACCTGGAATACGACCGCGAAGCGGCGATAGGCACGCTGGAAAGGGAAGCCGGTTGGCGCAATTACGGGGGTAAACACTACGAGTCCATCTACACCCGCTGGTACCAGGGTTACTACCTGCCGGCCAAGTTCGGTTATGACAAGCGCAAGGCACACTTCTCGGCATTGGTCTGCGCTGGACAGATGCGAAGGGATACAGCGCTGGAAAAGCTTGAGCAATCACCCTACGAGAACCACGACGTCGAAGACGATACCCGGTTTGTCTTGCGTAAACTGGAATTGACTGCCGCCGAGCTGGAGGAGTTGATCGTCGCTCCAAACCGCCGTCATACCGACTACCCCAACAGCGGCTTCCTCATCGATGGTCTCGCGGGCGCCCGCAACTTCCTGCGCGCACGGGCAAAACAGGTCTGACCAACCAATGCGAAACGCCCACGTGTATGCATCGACGCTGGAACACGAAAGCAGGATGTTGCGGATAACTGATGCCCTGGCGCGCTCAGGCCGGTTTGATTCCATCTCGCTCTTCGGTATGGGTGGCCCTGGTCTGCCGGAGCACGAGCAGATCGACCGGCAACGTGAGCTGCTTAGGTTCGGTCATCGGCATGCATCCAATCCGGGTGGGTCGCTGTTCAAGTTGCTGCGAATGTGCAGCTGGTCCCTGCTCCTCTGGCGTTATTTCATTCACCACCCGGTAGCTTGCATCAATGCCCATAGCCTCGCGGTACTGCCGCTCTGTTATCTCGTCAGCCGCCGGCACCAGGCGCTACTCGTTTATGAACCCCATGAGCTTGAAACCGAGAGCATCGCCAGTCGCGGGTTAAGGCGACTGGTCTCCCGTGCGGTCGAGCGGCTGTTGATCCGGCGGTGCGATGTTGTCTTCGTGGTTTCCGGTGCGATCGCTGACTGGTACGCACTCAACTATCGGATCCCGCGCCCGCTCGTCATCCGGAACGTCACCGAACCTCTGGCCTCGAGAACAGAAGACCATGCTGCCCTGCGGGCTGAAGTCGGCTTGCCCCGTGATGGAACTGTATTCGTATACCAGGGCGCGATGATGCCCGGTCGTGGGGTCGAGCTGCTGCTGCGGGCTTTCTGTTCGCTCCCGGAACTACACCTGCTCTTGCTGGGCAACGGCCCATTGGTGCCGTCGATAATCGACGCGACTGCCCGCAACTCGAATCTCCACTATCACCCCGCGGTTCCACCGGCTGAGGTGCTGAAACTTACCGCTGCCGCGGATGTTGGTTTGTGCCTTACCGAGGCCGCCTGCCTGTCCTACGCCTACTCACTCCCGAACAAGCTTTTTGAATATCTGGCCGCAGGATTGCCGGTTATCGTCAGCGATCTCCCCGAACAATCACGTTTCGTGGCGGCACACAAATGTGGCTGGATAGCACCGTCGGACGAGAAGGCGCTTGCGAAGCTCTTGACCTCGCTCAACAGGGAACAGATCACCTCCCGGCGAGCGTCAGCGGCGAAGGCAGCAGAAGAGTGTCGTTGGAGCCGAGAGCAGGAACGCATGATCGAAGTCTACCGGACTTTGCTCGATGGCTGACCGCGGTTCAATCTGGTACATCCATCCCTATGCGGGAGGGCCGGGAATCGGTCGTTACGACCGCGCGTTTCATCTCGCCCGCTGCTTTGAAAAGCAGGGCAACCGGTGTGTGATCATCTGCCCCTCCTGGCATCACCTCATGGATGCACCACAGTCAGGCGGCAGCAAAGAAGTTGAAGGTATCCGGCTCGAGTTTCTGCCGACCCCAAGATACTCAGGCAACGGCGCAGGTCGAATCATCAACATGCTCTGGTTTTCCTTTCAGCTGATCGCCAGCGCCGGCCGAATCGCCCGACACCACTCACCTCCTTCCCTTGTAATCGCATCCTCGCCGCACCCCTACGCCTGGCTGGCGGCAAAATTCATTGCCTGGCGTTTCGGTGCCCGGTGTTTTTTTGAAGTGCGGGATCTCTGGCCATTGAGTCTGATTGAGCTGGCTGGCGTGTCACCTCGACATCCCTTGGTGAAAATCACCGCATGGATTGAAAAGAACGCTTACCGAACTGCAGACGAGGTAGTTTCTTTGTTGCCCTGTACCCGTGACTACATGGCGAGTCTGGGACTGCCGCCGGCCAGATGGAACTACATTCCCAACGGCATCAGTCCATACGACACCCCGCCGCGTGATCTCGACATACAGTCCTTGCAGCAAGTCAGACAATGGCGCTCGGAAGGATGTGTCATCGTGGTTTATGCGGGCGCGCTCGGCTTACCCAACAACGTGCAGTCCCTGTTGTCGGCATTGCAGCGTTTACCTCCGGGAACGGCGCAGATTCGTACGGTCATCGTCGGTCGTGGTGACGCAATGGGTGAGTTGAAAAGACTCTCCGCTTCCGATCCGCTTGACGGTAAAGTTCTGGTTCACGATCAAATCGCCAAGAGCGATGTACGTTCGTTGCTCGGGATGGCAGACATTGGCTATATCTCGCTGCGACCCGAACCGCTGTTCAGGTTCGGCGTCAGCCCGAACAAGCTGTTCGACTACATGCTCGCGGCCATTCCTGTGGTGGCGGCGGTGAAGGCCGGCAACGACCCCGTGTCCGAAGCCGGATGCGGTCGTTCAGTTGATCCTGATGATCCCGAGGCAATCGCCGCTGCAATTCGTTGGCTGGCGGATCTGCCAGCGTCCGAGCGCCTTGCCCTGGGAGAAAATGGCCATCGATATGTGTTGGCCTCACACTCCTATCAGCAGCTTGCCCAGCGTTACCTTCAACTCGCGGGTTTATGACAGTGAAGATTGCCGTTACCGGCGCCAACGGCTACATCGGTTCGTCTCTGGTCCGGCACTGCATTTCCCACGGTATGGAGGTGGTCGCCTTTACCAGAATTCTCAATACCGCCGGAACCAGCTGGTCAGCCGCTGACGTTGAATACGTGCAAATCGCGGACGGAACCCCAACGCCCGCAATGTTGTCTGGCTGCGACGCGGTGATTCACCTGGCAGGTCCTGCGCACCGTTTCCGCAGTTCAGCCGATTCCGGTGAACTCCAGGTACAAGGCAACCATACGCTGGCAATAAACACGGCTGAAGCCGCCATCAAAGCCGAGGTCACACGTTTCATTCAGGTGAGCACCGTGGGTGTACACGGTAACTGGTCGGACTCGGCGATCACGGAGTCGGCTCCGCTGCTCGCCAGTTCGCCTTATGCACTTTCCAAGCTGGCCGCGGAACAGGCTCTCGAACTTCTATGCAATCGCGCCGGTATTGAACTCTGTGTTGTTCGACCGCCACTGGTATTCGGACCGGCGTGCCCCGGCAACTTCTCCCGCCTGCTGCGCCTGGTTCAGTCCGGCATGCCGTTACCGCTTGCTTCAGTGAGCGCTCGGCGGTCATTCATCTATGTGGAAAACCTCGCCGAATTCCTGCGGATCTGCGCGACGAGGCCTCAACCATCTCCTGTCATGAAATTCGTCATCGGCGATGGATCGGATTGGCTCATCCCTGACCTGGTCCGCTCTGTGGCCCGGGAGCTTGGCATCACGGCAAGGCTTCTCGCTTTTCCACCTGCAGCACTGCGTATCGCAGCAGCGTTGTCGGGAAGACGCAAGGAAGTTGAAAGCATGACCCGATCATTGCTGGTTGATTGGTCGCATGCACGGCTTGACTATGAATGGCTCCCACAGATCCAGCCAGAAGCTGCGTTCTCGGAAACCATGCGCTCCTACAGGGAACAGCAGTAACCGTTCTAGGGCAGGACTTTCTGCCGAACAATGTCCCGATGTTCGAGCGGCGGGTTGAGATGCTTGTTTTCCTCGTAGTCAAACCACATCGCAAAACCAAGCGAGTTGAATCCGATTGAAAACGAGAATAACCAGCTGAGGAACGTCACCTCAGGGACATGGCCAAGGCCTATCCAAAGCAGAATCAACCGGATGAACATCAGGAGGCTCAGGCCGATTCCGAAGAAGCCGAAGAGGTAGAAAAAGATCAGCGGATGGAAGTTCCTGATGACGTATTTCTCTTTCAATCTCCAGAAGAACAGGCGGATGAGCAGCGAGCCAATGGAGAACACCACCTTCCGCACCTTGATCCCGGACTGCTCACCCACGTCATAAACAGGTTCGATCGGCACATCCATGACACGCATGCCGGCAACGTTCAGCTTCACCAGGAGATCATTGGGCTGACCATACCGCTTGTACATCGCATCCCAGTCGATACGGTTGAGCGCGTTTGAGTTGATCGCGGTGTACCCGGTCTGGGAATCAGCCACGCGCCAGTAGCCGGAAGCAATCTTGGTCAACAGTGAGAGCATGGAATTGCCGAAGAACCGGATGCGAGGAATCTTCCGATAGGCATCCCCGGTGACCAAACGATTGCCCTTGGTGTAATCCGTTCTGCCCTCCGCCACAGGATCGAGAATGGCTGGCAGGTCAGCAGGATTCATCTGCCCGTCTCCCGCCATGACAACCGCTATGTCATAACCATTGTCACGAGCCCACTTGTAGCCGGTGGCAATGGCACCACCGACACCCTGGTTAACCTCGTGTTCGATGAGCTGCACCCGGCCTTGCTGATAGCCTGCGCTCCCACGCACCTCTTCTGAAGTTGCGTCCTTGCTGCAGTCGTTGACGATGATGATCTTGTCGACGATCTCGGGCATCGGGTCGATCACCAATCGGGCGACCTGACCTACTTCGTTATAGGCGGGAACGACAACTGCAACAGTCTTTTCACGATACATGACAGGATGCGCCGGATCAGGGATGGGTGGGCGGGGCGCATTGTCCATGCTCAGGCCCGTACCGTCCACAACCACAACGCCAGGCGACCACCCAGCACCAATTCCCGCCCTGACCCGAGCAGCAGCACGCGGTAAGATCACCACCCGACCGCTTCCTGTCACAACTGTGCCGCCTTCTACAGCGGCACCTCCAGCCTGGTTAAGGTGTGGTTATCAGGATTCTCATGCGTCTGCGCACCACCTTCGTCCCGCACACCGCACTCGCATTCATGTGCCTGGTGATGATCGGGTGCAGCGTTCCCGTCGGACCAGATCGCGAACAGACGTTGCCCATGGCCATTTCCCTGGAGTGGTCTCTACCAGCACAGAGAGATAACGGCGAACCCCTTGGCACTCTCTTTCGGCTTGAAGACAACAACGGCGAACCCGTCTGTGAGGTCGGCTTCAACTGGTCATTCTCAAGCCGCGTGATTGGTCCAAACAGGATGCTTCAGCTGTGGTGTCGTTCACGCCTCGAGGTTCGTTCTGAAGACCTTGGCATCCCGGATGAAGTTTCCCGTCGCATGTCCCTGGCACTGTTTCAGGATCGAATTACAGAGCTCACGACCAACCATCAGTGGCGTAACGGGCAGTGGCAACAGATCAGCACCGACACCACAACGGATGGCCTTCGCGGCAGCGTCTCTCGCAGAGCCGCAGGTGCGGCTGCCTCCTACTCCGGGCTTACGCAGAGCGTGCAGCAGATTGGCGACGCAGAAATGCGGTTCGTCTACTGGACAGAGCATCACCCCTCCCGCGCCATCTACAAGGGAAGAACAGTCCTCGAGATCCCTGCCGACCTTGCAGCAGGAATGTTCGCATTTGATCGAATCTGGATATCACCCATTTCCGGCGGCGAGTTATGGCACTGTCGATTCCGGCCAGATGAGGATGAGAGCTGCGGTTCCATTGAAAAACTCGCCTACCCCGGCGGCAGTGCCTACGCTCTTGCGGCATGGCAGGACCATGTCTGGATAGCCGATAGTCATGGAAAGATCTGGAGCATCCGAAGCAACCTCGCTGAAGGCGAAGCTATCGAACTCGCATTCGACTCAAGCAAACTGGAACCCGCGTTCCCAGGGGAGTTCTACGCATTCGCAGTGTTTGGGGACAGCTTGCTTGCGGGCCACTATCCCACCGGCCAGATCGTAGGACTGAACAGGTCAAACTCAGCCATCTCCTGGCAACCGTTCGGACCGATCCTCGGACAACGAAGTTCCTCCCGCAATCCACTCACCACCAGCGAAATAGAGGTTCAGGCGTTGCTGGTACACGCGGGCAGGCTATGGGCAGGCGTGTATCCATGGGGCGAGCTTTATACCCTTAGCGCCGACGGCACACCCGTTCAGAAGCCGTTCCGTTTTTTTCGAGGTGCACGCAGCAACGTGCCGCCCTTTCCTTTTTCAGATCGATTGTTACGAGCCGCCTTCACCATCCATCCAGGGGCAACCGGACGATGCTCGTACGACGGCAGCTTCACGGAATTTCTCGAATGGGGCGGAAGGAACGAAATATCGGTGCACAAATGCCTCGACCGCCTTGGTGGCTACATCTCGAAGACCGATTGGGGGCAGAGGGTGCCGTCACTGACTCTCGGCGCCACCGGGCTCTTTGCAGCCACCGGCAATCGCATGAATCACAGCTGGCTCGCGAGCCGCGACCGTAACATCATCACGCCGTCACAACTCAAGGACTATGGCCGAATATGGCGGATCGACGTACCCGGCACCTATGCCCGGCACTTTTCCTGGCCGAAGAGAGGTGTCTATCCTGTTTCCATGGAACAGAGCGAGGAAGGACCGATCCGCATGAAACTGCTGGATGGCGTGGTCGATTTGCCGCTCAAGGACCCGGCATCGATCAGGTGCATACGGATCGGAAGAGGGTCGTTCGGAACTGCGCCTGGATTGATCAAAGTCTCCAGCTCCTCGATACCTGCTTGCGCGTAGCCCGCATTTTTCATGAATGCTGCAGGCCAGCTCTTCACAGATCCGGTTTACTCCTGGCAATTCTGGGGTTGAGCCTCGGAATCCATCCTGTACTCGCTGGTGAGTCACCTGGAGGCGACGAACCATGCATCACCCCACGCGACGGTTACGAAAACCAGGTATCACGGCTGTATGGTGCAAAGCGGGGCGATCTGGAGGTTCGGGTTGTTCAGGGCGGTTCATCCCAGGTTTTCAACAAGCGCCGGCAGGTTACCTCGGGTGATCGAATCCGTTGGCATGCCGATTCGCTGCACGGAAAAACTGTATGGGTTGAAACAAAGTGGAACAACGGCGAATCACAAATCGTCCTGAACTGCCGTCGATACGCTGCGAAGAACGCTGCGGGCACCAGACTCCTCAGCTTTCCGACGCTTCTCAAGTCGAAACTCGTGTGGGTGGAAACCACTCCTTACGCTGACAGTTCCGATCTGGTTGTCGCCCGTATCGATGCGGATCGTCTGACCGAACTCACTCGATTCACCATGCCGGGTCCAACCGACTGGCTCGATCGCAGGCAGCGTTCAATCCAGTCCATCACCTTTCTGCCGCAATCAGCGGAGTGGCTCCTCGTGGAGCTGGACGTGAACAAGCTGACCCTCCAGGTGAAAATGCGAAGTGAACACCCTCTCTGGGTGGACTCGCGCTCTGGTGAGTTGCGGCGCGCCAGGGGCGAGCCATCTGCGACCACTCCTTTCTGGGCCGCACACTGGCTGGTCGCCGCCGAACATACGGAGCCGTTCGCAATCGGAAACGACCATCTGGGACGACTCGGGAACACCGCTGCTGAGCGCTTGCTTGCGATGTCCCATCTCCACAAGCTGTGGCCTGATTCAATGGTACTGAGCCAACGCATCCAGCAAACAGCGATTGACCTGATGTCCACGTTGGACCATCAAGGTCGCACCTGCAGCACCAAATACTCCATTGATCGCAGTACCTGTGTCGCATACGGCCATGACGTCATGGGGATACACAACGCCCTCCTGTCGGTACTGCCGGCTGTCGACAAAGAAACCGCGATGACCATTGCGGCAAAGGCGAGCCAGGCATTCAACTCCTATGCACCGGATCACGACGGCACGCACTGGCGATTCCCGCGCTGCATCGCTGAGCAGTTTGATGGAGTGCCAATGCCTTTCAATCAACAACACCGCCTGGCCCTGGTGGCTTTACTCCTTTCACGCCTGCCGGGGGAAGAAGAGAAGCGCAGGTACGCTGAGACCGCACTGAAGACACTCAAGGCCGAATGGGTCGAACGAGAGGGCGTTCTTTCCTGGTTTTATTGGCCGGCAGTTTTCTACCAGGGATGGACAACGGACAGTGGTTTAAGCTGCAACACACCGCAGCGTCTGCCAGAACTCCCAACGGTCTTCGACGACAGCTATCACGGGGCAATCGTTGCGGAATTCCTCCTCCAATCCGGCGAGGACTTCTCACGCGTGGAAGCCATCGCGAACGGACTTGTCGAGGGTAAAAACCTCTGGCGCCTGTTCATGCAGTCTCCGGCGAGCATCGAATCGCCGATGTGGCGTAACCTGCCGGTAGGTGTTCTTGCGGCGTCTTCGGTGGCCCGTCATTCCTACGCCAACAAGATTGTTCTGCCGATAGCGGACTTCGACAACCAGATGGCGTTCACCGGCCAATCCTTCACGGCGTCCCGAACTCTGGCAAGCGAAAGGGCTGTCGCCTCGGTAATCATCGAATCTGCCCTCAGAAACGGACGCTGGAAACGAGTTGAGGCGTTGCAACCGGATAGTGATCTACCCGCCTGGTGGGAATCCAATCGTCCCTCGGTTCGATGATGCCGAACGACAACAGTTCTCGCCTTCCTGGAGCGCCCCCCAGAGCGCACCAGCGAGTGCAACTTCGCAATTGCTGAGGCCTCGAAGCCCAGATGACCTGCGAAGATTGCGATACATTTCATCAAACGGTACACCTTCTGCACGGGCAGCCTTAAACGCCTCCAGCAGCGCTCCTGATTCAGCCTCGAGAAATGATCGCAACGTCGTGATGTCAGAGCATCCCTTCAATGCAGTGGACAGATCGCGAAGACCCAATCCATGGCGAGACCCACGCAGACTGGCGGACAGTCCGACAACGAGAGGCATATCCAAATCTCCGTTGACACTATGTATAAGTATATGACCAGAGCTCAATTCGCCACCACACGCGCATTCGGGCTGGGTGACCGCCATGCCGAAGTTGCTACTCCCTCAGGTCACGAAGCACAACCGGGACCACTGATGTTCATCGGCAATTCAGGGGGTACATAGTTGTTCAAATCCAATGCCCACTTCGTACCCGTATCCGCCAACTGGTCACTAACGTGAGTAAACCCCAATCGTGAAAAGTGTTCAGCAACCATGCCATTTTTTGCCGTTGGAACGTAAAGACCCAAGAGAAAGTCGACTCCCGCCTTGCGTGCACAGCCCACGACTTCGCGGAGCATGGCTTCCTCGACCTTTCTACCCAACACCCTGCAGCTCATCAACCAGGTGTCGATATCCCATGCGGGCTGATCAAAGTGTTTAGCTTCCCTGCAGATGACGACCCCAATCATGCCGAAATCGCCGAAGCGATCCGCCAGCCGGAACTGGAACGTGCGGACTGTACGATCCTCAGCCAGCATCGTCACTTCAGCTTCCGTATATCTGCGCGTCGTCAGGTTGAACTGATTCGATTTGTTGATAAGTTGCGCGATGCGCTGCCTGCCCAAGCTGTCGAACGACGTGGAGGTTAAGTTCATTTCCAGCGCTCGCAGGTAGTCCCCAAGATCGCGAACCCGCGCCATAACTTCCGCGCGCTGTGCCTCGGCAGCATATGAACCTGCCCGATTCAGGTCTTCTTCCGAGAAGTTCACCGCTTCGAAAAGCCCGGCAGAATGCAGGTACTCCGCAAAAAGACTGACATCCGCCGGTAACTCCGGCACCGCGACCATAGGTAACGCGGCTCGCGTTTGAGCTCGTTCTGCCGGATTGTCATCGAGGAGCACGAGCGCTTCGATGCCGATGTTGAGGGTCTTGGCAATCGCTTCGAGATTGCTAGCTTTGTCTATCCAGTTGGCCTGAAAAACTGCTATGTCCGATTCTTTCAACAGCATGTCTTGAAGTTCGCGAAAAGGACGTCTCGCCGTTTGATCATAGTTTTTCGAACATACGGCGAGAATGATCCCGCGATCTCGCAGATCCCGCGCCAACTGTTGAACGGCAAGATGCGCTTCACCCTCTGGACTACCTTGGCCGATTTTCAGATTTTCGACGCCATCATCGCCGACCACACCGCCCCAGAGCGTGTTGTCGAGATCGAGGACCAGACATTTACGCGACTTTCCCCTAATGGCTCCCGTGATCCGGCCAATCGCGTCAGCGTAGAGAGGTCCGAACTCAACAGCAAAAGGAAGCTTGTACAGGTTCCAGTTGGTGGCTGAAAACCAGTTCACAACTCCAACGCGCTCCGCCAGGGACGCAACATCGAACAAGTAGTGGCCATGTTCTTCCGTGAGAGCGACGATTTGACGATTTACCTCATCGATCATGGATCGAGGCGACCCCATGATTCGTCGATCAATATGGCCGAAGAGGAAGCCTGGGGGGTTGGCGAGTGTTGGAAGAATGAGCGGAGTGCCCCGATCCCGCATCACCGAACTCAGGTCCCTGAGTTGCTGAACAGTCGATTCAATCTGTCGTATGGCCGCATCCGATTTCAAGGCAGGACGGTCCAGCTTCAACCACCGATGGTCAATAGCCAGCAAAACGGCATCACACTTCGCCGCATTGATTTGCGATTGTGGATCAACGACTTGTTGAACAACTTGGTCGTAGGGGGCCAGACGAACATCAAGATCTACACCGTGTCTCGCGCCTGCGGCAGGCAACAGATCCGCAACCAGGTCGAGTGTTGAACTGCCGACCACTCCAAGTCTGAATGGTGACAACGGCTCAAGCGAACATCCTTCACTACGCAGCTTGACAATTCGTCGTGACAGTTGCGCCGTCGCGACCTCATCCAGATCGAACCAGGCCAACTTCTGCGCCTCCGCTCCAGGCTTGTCCGCTAGCCGGAGTCGTTTCACAAGCTCGCGGAAGTTAGCGGGCTTTGAAGGCATCCAAGGCATATGAGCCATACCCCCTCCTTAACAAAATAGGCTTTCACAGGTGATTCGCAGAACAACCCTTGGGATCGGTCACCACCTGAATTGAAAGACCGTCAGTGCAGCTCGGATTTGATCCATCGTGCTGAATTCGATGAACACCA
>VGVE01000011.1 GCA_016874135.1 Gammaproteobacteria bacterium
ATCGACCGGACAAATGCGACCTGGCGCATCACGCAATAACAGCGTCTCCCTCCCGTTTGGCGGCTTGATCAATGCAGCGATCCGCTGCAGAGCTTCGTTCAGGTCGAGCAGGTGGTTACTATCTGTGTCTTGTGTGCGCTGCTTTTCCAAGGAGTTTCCCCGCCGATGCCGGTCATTCTCGCGCTGGACACATCAGGTCCGTTCTGTTCAGTTGCACTCGCGGTAGATGGAGAACGGTGGGTTGAATCAAACCGGGTAGACCGGCAGCACAACCTGCATATCCTCGCCGCGATTGACCGGGTGTGTGCGCTTGGCGGCATTCTACCGCGTGCGCTCGATGGCATCGCTTTCGTTAAGGGTCCAGGATCGTTTACCGGTGTCCGGTTGTGTGTGGCAGTCACCCAGGCGCTTGCGTTCGGCGCTGATGCCCGTGTCCTCGGCGTTACCACCTCCATGGCGCTCGCGCTGCAGGCCCGTCAGCTGGGTATCGAGCGCTGCATTACCGCTGTACGTTCGAGGGCGCTGCTCTGGTATCTCGCCGGGTTTTCGATATCCGCGGGAGAAGTACCCGTTTTGCAACACGTGGATCAGCTTGTTGAGAAGCCGCCGTCCTGGTTCGTTGACTACGCATCGCTGGCCGGCGAACCACCACCGTGGATACCGCCTGGAATCACGGTGTTGCCGAGCGATCAAACCCCGGCCCTGACGGTGCTCGAATACGCGGTGGCGACCTTTGGCAGTCCAGCGTGGGTCGAAGCCGGTGACGCATTGCCGGTTTACATTGATGGCGACCACTCTTGGATGCCCACGACCAGAAGGGTAAGCCCGGTTTGAACAGTCCGCTCTGGTGTGCTGACGCTCCGGTCACGAAGTGGCAGGAGCGATTTCCGCTGCTGGCGGCGCAACCCGGAGTCCCTCCGCCGGAATTGCCTGTACCCGGTCTCGTGGTGGAGCAGGGTCAGCTTGTATTGCGCAGTACTGACGGATCTCCTTCGTGGCGACCGGAACCGGTATTTGCTCGCAAGGTTTCCGCGAAGTCGCTGCTGGCGAGAGCCGCCGGATTCTCTTTTGGCACTTCCATTGAAATCCTGGATGCGATGGCCGGGTGGGGGAGTGACGGTTTGGAGCTCTGTGCGCTGGGCGCGGTAGTCGATCTGGTGGAACTTTCGCCGGTGGTGCATGCGCTGCTGGTTGAGCGGGCAGAACATTCAGCGTTGGCGCCTCGTTCGATTCGGTGCGCTGATAGCTGGGCGGTGATAGCCGAAGGGCAATGGGACGTGATCCTGCTCGACCCGATGTTTCCGGAGCGTGGCCGCAAAGGGCTCGCAAAGAAACCCATGCAGCTGCTGCAACAACTGGCTATTCAAGGTGAGCGGGATCTGGAAGCGTGGATTGCTCAGGCGTCGGAACATGCCAGACATCGTGTAGTGTTGAAACGGCGTCGCACCGAAGCTGTGGCTGGCAAACCGGCGTGGCAGATCGAGGGAACAACGATCCGGTTTGATGTCTACCGCCCTTGATGTCCGGACGTCATCCGTCAGCTGCGGTGCACCGCCCGTAAAAATTCGGCATTGATCACCGTGCCTGCGGTTCTGGCGACCTGTCGGGCGAGTTCCGACGGAACCAGGAAACCGGATGCATCTTCGGCGATGGCATCGCGCTTCAGCATCTGGTCGACGAACTGGTTGAAGAGTGTCGCGTCAAAAAACTCCGGTGCGTTCAGACCGTAAAGCCGCGATAGCCGGCGGGCAATCTGCTGACTTTCGGTTTGCAGCGCTTTGCGGGTCATCCCGGGTGCTGTACGCGTAAGCAGCCCGAGTATGATGAAGAGGCGTTCCAGTGATGGCATGACCACCTGAGCAAGCAGATGAAGATGCTGGTGTTCTACTGATTCGGAGGCAGGTGGCTCCAGCTGACCAGACCCATCCCTGCAGACGATACGAAGCCCGATCATGCGATCGAGGATGGGTTCGATGCTCTGTGCCTGCTGCGGCAGACACAGCTCGGTTGCGATGTAGGGCCAGATGGTTTCCGTGATTTGTTGCAGCGAGGACAAGGCGATCGCACGCCGCCGGTTGACCAGCAGGCACGCCAACAGGGATGGCAGTGCGAGCGTGTGCACCGTGTTGTTGCGATACCACGTGAGCAGAATCGCTGAAAGCGAATCGGCAGCGATGATGCGGTCGTGGTGATGGGTTTCAATCGTGATCAGCTTGAGCCGCTCTACTGCCGCGGCCGATGCAGAGTCGTCCCAGGTGATGGTGTCGTAGCCGGAAAAACGGAGCAGATCGAGGGTGATCTGTACCTGCCGATTGAGCACCTGCTCTTCAATGGCAAGGCGTGGTGTCGCGAGAACCACCAGCGCGATGAGGTTCACCACATTGACGTGGGCATTGTGGTTGATTCGCTGCAGGAGCTGGTTGCCAAGCCTCTGTGCCAGCGCCGCATCCGATTGTGGCTCGTCTCCCGCTTCTGCCGTTTGTGATGCAAGCCAGGTCTCCAGTGCGAGCGGTTCACCGAGCAGAACACGCACGGTACCGAACCGCTGGCGAATCAGCCGCAGGCTGCGAAAGACATCAAACATCGACTCACGCTGTTTGGAGCCACCGCGCAACTCGTCGAGATAGGTCGCTGCCTCAACAAGCTTTTCATAGCCGATGTATACCGGCACAAACGCCACAGGTTTCGGCAATCCGCGGCGATGACTTTGCAGTGTCATGCGTAACAAGCCGGAGCGCGCAGGCAGAAGCCGGCCGGTGCGGCTGCGGCCACCTTCCGGGAAGTACTCCACACTGTGGCCGCGCCGGTACACCTGGTAGAGATACTCCTCGAACAGGCAGCGATACACAGCGTCGTCGCCAAACTTGCGGCGTAGGAAGAATGCGCCGCCGCGACGAAGGATCGGACCGAGCACCGGAATGTTGAGATTGTCCCCTGCAGCAATGTGCGGAAGCATCAATCCTCGCTGGTACAGCAGCCAGGACAGCAGGAGGTAATCGAGATGGCTGCGATGGGAGGGGACGTAGACGAGCGTATGGTCTTCGGCCACCTGCAGAGCCCGGTCGAGACCCTTCAGTACCACACCATCGTAGATGCGTGTCCAGAACCAATCGAGCAGTTTGGCCAGCACCCGGATGGTCGGCCAGGACATGTCCGAGGCGATGGTGTGCGCCATCTTTTTTGTCTTGGCCTCGAGTACTGCGCGCTTGCGCGCATCACCCTGTGACTGGGATTCGATGGCCGCGCTTACGGACCTGGACGTCGCGATCTGGTGTACCAGCGTTCGACGATGAGACAGATCAGGGCCGAGCACCGCACGCCGCTGGTTGCGCAGCCTGACACGGAGAAGCCGCGCCATGCGGCGCAGCCGGACAGACTCGTCGAGCAATGGATCCGCAGCTTGTGAAAGGGGCAGTGGGGTGCCGAACTGCACGACGATGCCACCCCGATTCATGAACAGGTTGAGCATGCGCTTCATGCGGCCTGTTACCGCCCAGGCTTCCGATACCATCAGACGCCACCACGAGTGCTCCCGCATCGGCGCCCTGCTCCACAGGATGTTCACCGGCACCAGCAGAACCGGACTAGTGGCGGCATCCGGATGCGTCAGGAGCCGGTGCATGAGTTTGGAATACGCGAGCATCGTATTACGTTGCAGGAGTCCTGCGGGACGATGCAGGAAGAGGTAACGACGACGTTCAGTGGCGGTGCCCACTGACACAGGTCGATCGGGAACGGGTAACCCATGCTGCGTACAGATCTGCTCGAGCAGCGCGATGTCGGTCAGCGATCGATTGAGCAGCACGTAAATCGGGTCACAACCCGCCGGCAGGTTTTCAAGCCCGGTTACCTGCGGCTGAACCAGCCGGGTGAGCAGGCGTTGGATGAAGCGGTAGCGCAAATCAGAGGTTCGCATGGTCCGGAGCCACGCTGTGGGTTGACCCGTTACCGACGGCTGTCGGAGGGAAGCTGCCCTTCCAGCAGCTGGTCGATCCCTTTTTGTGGAGTGCTGTGGATCTCGACTTCCCAGATACCCTTATATTTCCGGTCGGTAACGGCTTGTGCTTCTTCAGCCGACGTGACAACGAGTGGCCGGAGAAATACCAGCAGATTGGTCTTGGTGCGCTTGATGTCTTTGGAACGAAAGAGGAAACCAAGCCCCGGAATATCCCCCAGCAACGGGACCTTCTTGCGTGCATCGGTTGTGTTGTCCTGCATCAGACCACCGAGCACCACGGTCTGGTTGCTGTCGGCGAGAATCGTTGTCTCGATTTCCCGCTTCGAGGTCACTACATCTGCGAAGCCGGTATCGCCAATCGACGAATCAACGACGTTGGTGATTTCCGTCTCAATCTCGAGGCGGATGGATTTGTTGTCGTAGACATGGGGGGTAATGGTCAGCTGCAGACCGACATCCTCGCGCGTCACCGTGGTGAACGGATTGTTGGCTCCGTCTCCTGTGGTGGCAAAACTGCCTGTACGGAATGGCACCTCGTTGCCGACGACGATCTTGGCCTCTTCGTTGTCGAGGGTCATCAGCGAAGGCGTCGACAGCAGGTTGGCGTCGGAGTTGGTGGCGAGCGCAGTGACGACGGCACCAAACGAAATCGCATTGCCGTCAATCTTGGCCACAGCGATGGTGGGTTGGGTGGCCGCTGCGACCCCTCGCAGGATGTTGATGTCCTCGGAGTCGATGGTATTGGTAGCATCGGTGGGGATGATCGCGCCGAGCAATTGTCTGAGCGTGCCATCCAGCGCGGTGCTGACCAAGGGAACCGACTCGCCGCTGCCGTCGGCAGCACCCAGCTCAACCCCGATTTTTTTGTTGTTGGTTCCGTTGTACTCGACGATTGCCGCTTCAATCAGTACCTGGGCTCTTTGCACGTCGAGTTTCGACAACATCTCCAGGATTTCGTTCATGATCCCAGGTTCAGCGCGAATCACGATCGCATTCAGGCTTTCATCGGCGTGAATGGCGGGTTGCATCGCGCCTTCTTCACCTTTCTTGGAACTGGCTTCGACCAATCCCTTGAGAATCTCCGCGACGTTTTTGGAGTCGGCATGTTTGAGGCGCACGACCTGGGTGGAGCCAGCGGTGGTGGAGGGCTTGTCGAGCTGATCGACGAGCTTGAGCACCTCAGCCACAGGCCGCGGATTGCCCCTCAGGATGAGCGAGTTGTTGCCCTCGTTGGCGATGATCTGCACGCGCTGCGGACCTTTTGAGTTGCGCCCGATCTGCTCAGGCGCGAGCTTCTCGAGCAAACCGACGATGGAGCCTACCCAGCCGTCCTTGATGTTGACTACCTGTACGATCTCGTCGTTCGACACGTCGATCTGACGGATGAGTTTCGCGAGGCGGTCGATGTTGTCGACGTGGTCAGTGATGATCACAACATTGGGCTGGTCGATCGGCGCGATGTGGCCATATTGGGGGACGAGCGGGCGGAGAATCTTCACCAGTTCCGAGGAGGTAACGTTCTGTGCCGGAATGACCTTGGTGATGAGTTCGCCCTTGGCGATGATGCCCTGCAGCTCTTCTGCACCTGGGGACTGTTTACCGAGTGCGGTTTGCTGGATGCGGATGACGTTTCCGCCCGAGGGCGATGCAGTGAACCCGTGGGAGCGCAGTACCTGGAGGAAGAGTGCGTACACCGCATCGGCATGCATGGGTTCACTGGAAATGACGGTCACATTGCCTTTGAGGCGAGGATCTATCACGAACGTCTTGCCGGTGATCTCAGCCACCTGCTCTACGAATTCGTTGATTTCCGCGTTTTTGACGCTGAGCCGCCACTCTTGTCCCAGAGCGGGACGCGCAACGCACAGTGCTGTCAGCAGCACGCCCAGAATCAGGCACGCCGGCCGAGCTCTCAATACGCTCCTCAAGCCGTTCCCTTTTTTCATTATTGTTCTAGTGACGTGTTGACGAAAAATCGTCGCGAACCACGTTGAATCTCGATGCGGGCGCTGCCTTGCGCCAGAACTCCGGCCAGTTCTGTCCGGTCGGACTCTACATTGCCGACCGGCTTGCCATTGACTGAAACGATCACATCACCCAGTTGCAGACGAGTCTGCATAAGGTGGGGAGACTGGGCAAGGTCGCCGACGCGATAACCCTGTGCCGAATCATTGGCCACGGCGGAGACACCCGCTTCACTGAGTGCCGCAACTGGGTCCGCTTCGAGGCGAGCCTGATAGTCCTGCAGAGTTTCAGCGGGTGCAGGCTCGGGAGCGACGGACACGGGATCTGGAGGTACCAGCTCTTCATTGACTGGCATTTCTTCGGTCATCGTGTCCGGCGGTGGGAAATCGGAAGGCGCGTCGTAGTAGGGTTCAGGAACTGTGTTCATGGAAGCTGCGAGTCCAGCCGTGAGCCTCGGGAAGTTAAGGCGTTCCATGGACCCACCACGTGAGATGACGATGTGATCGGCGTGTACTTCTGCCAGGGTTACGCCGCCAGGAAGGTCTGCACCAAGACGATACAAACGGCCTATCGATCCTTTTTCAGCCACTATGGCCCGGGAATCTTCCTTGGTTTCTGCGGCGACGAACACGGCCTGGAGTTCGAGTGGCAACCGGGTTTCTACCGTCGCGGCGGCAACTGTTGTGGCAGGCGCCGAGTTCAACTCACCGAACAGGTGGCGCTGGATGACGGCTTGAAAATCAACGGGTGAAGCGGCCTTCCCGGTGACGTCCGCCGCCGTTGCGGTGGATGCCGTCGATGCCTCTTGGTTGCCCATGAAGAACAGCGCCGATCGGGAGACGCTCCAGGCCATACCGGCGACGATTAACCAGACCAGAACGGTCGCGATGCGGGCACTCACGCTAACAAGATGATTCAGCTGCAACCCCTGGTACTCCAGCGTCAACTGGCCGGGAGTTTAGAAGACTCTATCCACCATCTCTATGACGATCGCGTGATCGGGGTCACTTCCAGGCCAAGGTCTTCCGAGAAGTATTGTCATTAACTTACTGATTTTTAGGGTAAACATTCCGTCTGCAGATAATCCGATCTGAGCTACAGGAGTCTGTCCCTCGTCCGGAACGATCAGCCCACTCACTGCTCCCGCTGATTGTGCCAGCTGCCCGGTCATGGCAGGCAAGGTGGCTGTTGCGGTCTGCCCATCCATGAACCAGCTGATGGGACCGCCAGGCCAAGACAAACGTCCCTCCAGACTCGTTAACTGCTGCGCCTTCCACACCGCATCGATTGACTCGACTGAAACAGCTCCGGCAACGTGCAGATCCCACTGCTGGAGCGAGTAGTTGAGGGCATCTTCCCCAAGCACGCCGGATGCATTTACCCGAAAGGCACCGGGGCTGATACCGATCCCGCCGTTGAGTTCTGCATCGCGACCGGTGAACTGGACGTCCCAGGTCAGCTCTAGGGAAAGCAGTCCCAGTGGCCTGAAGGCCCAGGTTGCCTGGCCGACCTTTTCCCCCTGGACGACAACACCACCACTGCCGGACCACACCGTACCGGCCATGCCGATCAGTTCGAGTCCTGGAACATCCGATGTGACCCGACGTAACAGGCTAGCAGGCGCCATGATGATGGAGAAAAGCAGGGCGAGCAGAACGCCTGCGCTGATATAGCGAACCATCATGGGGGTTTGCCACAGACGTGGCGCAGAACTTCGAGGTAGACCTGTGTCAGCGGTTCAAGCTCGGTGAGCGCGACCCGTTCGTTGACCTTGTGAATCGTGGCGTTGACCGGGCCTAGTTCAACCAGTTCCGTGCCGGTCGGGGCAATGAAACGACCATCGGATGTTCCGCCTGACGTAGAGAACTCCGTCCCATGACCGCAGACGTTGGTAATACAGTCATTGATGAGGTGTGTGTATTCCCCACGGCGGGTGAGAAACGGGCGACCGGAAAGGTTCCATTGCGCCGTGAAGCGCACACCATGCTTTTCAAACAGCTCATTTGTTCGACGCTGAATGTCCGTTTCGCTCAAACAGTTCGAAAAGCGGAAGTTGGCAAGCAACCTGAGCTCACCAGGCACCACGCTGACCGCGCCTGCCCCTGCGCTGACGTGGGTGACCTGCATGGAAGTCGGTGGAAAATCTTCTGACCCTTCATCCCACCGGATTGCGCACCATTCAGCCAAAGCCGGAGCGATGCGGTGGATCGGATTGTCCACCTGTTCCGGGTAGGCCACGTGGCCCTGGATGCCATGCACCGTCAGGGCGAGGTTCAGCGAACCCCGCCGCCCGGTGCGAATGACGTCGCCGGTGCGGGTCGATGAAGAAGGTTCGCCTACGATGCAACGATCAATGAACGTACCCCTTGAGGTGAGCACCTCCATGACCATTTTAGTCCCATACGTTCCGGGACCTTCTTCGTCACTGGTGAGCAGGTAAGCGAGGGTCCCTGCAGGCCCGGTCCGCGATTCCCTGACGAACTCCTCGGTCGCCACAACCATGGCTGCGAGGCTCGTTTTCATGTCCGCCGCGCCGCGTCCGTAGAGAAACCCGTTCCTGATCGTGGGTTCGAATGGTGGCGACTCCCACTCTTCAAGTGGTTCGGTGGGCACTACGTCCGTATGCCCTGCGAAGGCGAAAACCGGTCCGCCGGTGCCCAGTGTGGCCCAGAGGTTTGATGTACCCCCTGCATCGATCCGTTCGAGGTTGAATCCAAGTGAGCGGAGACGGTGGCCGATGAGATTCAGGCAGCCGGCATCGTCCGGTGTGACGGAAGCTCTCGAGATCAGTTCCTTGGTCAGTTCGAGGACTCGGCCAGCGAGATCGGTCACGCCACTTGTCTCAGTTGTTGGCGTGCAGCGCTTCGTTGAGCGCTATGGCGTGGCGGTTGGTGCGGCATTGCACCTGACCATTCATGCCGTTGCGCACGAACAGCATGTCCGAACCGCCGGCAAGTTCCCGTGCCTTGACTCGCTTGATCAATTCGCCGTTTTCATCGATGACCGTCACCGGTGTCGATGCCGTGATGTACAGCCCGGCTTCGATGGTGCATCGATCACCCAAGGGGATGCCGGTCCCGGCGTTGGCACCGACCAGACAGTTCTTGCCGAGAGATACCCGGATCGTACCGCCTCCGGAGAGTGTGCCCATGGTGCTCGCACCACCGCCGAGGTCCGTACCCGAATCCATGATCACGCCCTGCGAGATACGGCCTTCCACCATGTTGGGACCACGTGTTCCTGAATTGAAGTTCACCTGACCTTCGTGCATCACGGTCGTGCCGTCGCCCAGGTACGCACCAAGGCGCACGCGACTGGCGTCGGCAATACGCACTCCGGCCGGGATGACGTAGTTCACCATGCGGGGAAACTTGTCGACGCTTTGTACCTCCAGGTGCTCGCCCCGCAGACGGGCTTCGAGGATCTGCCCGGGCAGTTCTTCTGCGAGGATCGGTCCCCGGGTCGTCCATGCCACCGTAGGCAGGTGAGCGAAGATTCCGTTCAGATCCTGGCCATTCGGTTCGATCAGCCGATGTGAAAGTAGGTGCAACTTCAGGTAAGCCTCAGCCGTATGGCCGATGGCAGCGTCGTCCTGCAGCAGCACGGATACGATCGGTGTACGGGACTCCGTCAACGGGCGGAGTTGTGCCGCGATTGTTTCCGGCAAGGACGGCAGCAGGGCATTGAGTGCCGCCACATCAATCTGCTGTACACCGAGTCCCGGGGATTTGATGAGCGCAGCGGTAAGCGCAGCGTCCGGGCGCAGCACCGGTTTGGGAAAAAAAACATCCAGCATCGTGCCGGAGCGGCTGAAGCTGGCGACACCGATTCCCCAGGCAAAACAGGTGCTCATGGTTTCAGTTCCTCGATCAGTACCTTATCGTCGCGGGCCGGCAAGGTAACACCTGCTGTGGCTTGCGACCAGCACCGCGGCCAGTCGCGTTCACAGGCTTGTCATAAAGCGCTGCAATCGACCGGCCGCGTCTTGGCATTCCATGAGCTCCGCCACCCACGCGATCCTGACGTGGTTCTGTCCAGGGTTGGTGCCATCAGGACCTGTTCGACCGAGATACGACCCGGGCAACACAGTGACGTTTTCCTGCTGGAAGAGCCGCTTCGTAAACAACTCATCGTCGATGGGTGTTGGTACCCACCAGTAGAAGCCACCGGCGGGGTCGACCCGCGGTGCCACAGCAGGCGCAACCTTTCGAACCGCTTCGAACTTGCGCCGATACGCGGCCCGATTGGTGATTACGTGGGCTTCATCCCGCCATGCCAGCTCACTCGCAGCCTGCACATGGGCGGGCAGGGCGCAACCTTCGTACGTCCGGTAGAGGAAGTAGCGCTCGAGAATTTCCGCATCTCCCGCGACAAAACCAGAGCGAAGACCGGGAAGATTGGAACGCTTCGAGAGGGAGTGAAACACCACGCAGTGGCGATGACCGGCATTACCCATGCGTTCGCTGGCTTCGAGAAGACCTGTCGGCGGGCTGGATTCATTCAGATAGATCTCGGAGTAGCACTCATCGGCGGCGATGACGAAGTCGTAGCGGTGTGCCTGTTCGATGAGCCAGCGAAGGTGCGCTTCCGGCAGAACAGATCCGTTCGGGTTGGATGGAGAGCAGAGAAACAGCAGTTCAGTCGCCTGCCAGACGGCTTCCGGAATGGACTCAAAGTCAGGCTGATAGTGGCGATCCGGGTTACCTGTCAGAAAAAACGGGTTGGCTCCTCCTAGTAGGATCGCCCCTTCGTAGATCTGGTAGAAAGGGTTCGGCAGTATGGCGATGGATCCGGGTTGGCCGGATAACAAGGCGAGGCCGAACGAGAACAAGGCCTCGCGGGTTCCCGAGACCGGGAGAATTGCATTATCCGGATTGACCTTCGCACCGAACCGCGAACTGATCCAGTCAGCAATGGCCGTGCGCAGCTCAATGGATCCCCGGGTTGCGGGATACATGGCAAGATCGCGGCGTACCAGAGTCGCATCCGTCAGCCGATCTAGGACAAAGTCAGGCGGCAGATGTTTCGGTTCACCGATGGAAAGGGCCACATGCGGAAGGTTGGTGGTCGTAACCACGCCGGCCTTGAGCGCGTTCAGACGCTCGAAGGGATAGGGTTTGAGTATTTCGAGTCTCGGGTTCATTCAGGGACTTCCGAAGTGTCGTGTAGTTACGGTGGCCCTGAGTACCTGTTCCAGGAGTCAGAGCGCCTTGTTTTTGTCCGCGCTTTGGCTTCGCGTCAGATTGCTTTTTGCATGTGCCAGTCCAGAGCCTGGCGGATTGCCTGGCTGAGATCGTAGGCCGCCGCCGGATCGTACGACGTGCGGCTGGCAGTCTGGATATCGAACAGGTCCTCGGCGCGTTCGCCGAGGGTGGCGATACGCGCCCTGAGCACAGTGACCTGAAAAGACTGCAAGAGCGCGCCGATCTCGGCCAGCAAGCCCGGGCGGTCGAGAGCGTTCACCATCAACACTGACCAGTCTGCACCCGGTGGCGTGGAGATCGTGCACTCGCTGCGTCGGGACAGTTGTTTCATTTGTCGTGGCACCCGTTTCAACGGCAACCCCTTCTGCCCCTGGGTCACGAGGAGGGTGGTGATCTGGGCGGTCAACCGTGGATGCTCGCGCGCCGGAATTGCCGCGTTGGCGTCGTTGAGAATCACGAAGCTGTTGAAACAGAGCCCGTTGGTGGCGGTATTGACGCTGGCTTCATAAACCGACAGGTGCAGGTGATCGAGCGCGGCAGTGATCCTGCCGAACAGTCCAGGTTCATCGAGGATGTAGAGATGCAGCTCGGTTACCGCATCTTCATCGACGCGCGCCGTGGTGTTGTCGAGCAGGACCAGTGGCGAGGTGGCCGGATCGTGGGCCATACAGGCAAGGGTGACGTTTGCGATCTGGCGTGCGCTGTGGCGGAGGAAAAACTCCTCGCCTGGAATCTCCCAGAACTTGATCAGGTGATTGCGGTCCAGGTCAGGATCGGCAGAACGCAGCCTTTCTTCTGCGCTTTCCCGGCTGGCTTCAAGTGTTGCGGCGCGATCAAGCGGAGATTCGAGCCCTCGCCGCAGCGCGCGCCGGGTGGCACCATAAAGGTGGCGCAGTAGGGTTGCACGGTAGCTGTTCCACAGATTCGGATTGGTGGCGTTGATATCCGCTACCGTGAGTGCGTACAGGTAGTCGAGACGACGTTCGGATTTCACTTCGGTTGCGAACGTGTGCACCACATCCGGATCGTAGATATCCTGGCGCTGCGCGACACTCGACATATAGAGGTGCTTTTCGACAAGCCAGCACACGAGGTCGGTATCCGCGGCAGAAATTCCGTGCCGTCCGCAGAAACGTCGCACATCGTAAGCACCGAGTTCCGAATGATCGCCACCGCGCCCCTTGGCGATGTCGTGATACAGCCCGGCGATGTACAGGAGTTCGATCTTCGGAATCTGGCGGACACAATGGGCCGCCACAGGAAACGCTTTATCGGCGGAGCGATAGAAGAATCGCCGCATGTTGCGAATCACCATCATCGTGTGCGCGTCGACGGTGTAGATGTGGAACAGATCGTGCTGCATCTGGCCGATCACGCGACCGAATTCAGGAATGTAACGACCCAGCAGCCCGTAACGGCGCATGCGGGTGAGCTGAGAAACGAGGGTATGCGGTGCGCGCAGGAGATCCATGAAGAGGCCGGTCACTTCAGGTGAGGCGCGAAATTGATCGTCGACGCGGTGCAGGTTTTCCCGGAGCAGGCGAATTGTGCTGGCGCGGACGCCGGAGATATCGCGACGATTGGCCATGATGACGAACAGTTCCATCATCGCGTCGGGTGTGTGCGCAAAGACACCGTCATCGACGGTTTCGATCCAGGTATTGTGCAGCTGAAACCTCGGATTGATCGGTTCGATCTGATGCACATCCCCGCCCGAGAGAATCCGCTCCTCGAAATCCTGAAGCAGGATGTCGTTCACCTCCCGCAGGGCAAGAACGTGTTTGTAGTAGAGGTGCATGAACCGTTCGACGCCGAGCTGTGCCTGGGTATCCGCAAATCCGAGTCGTTTGGCGAGCTCCCTCTGTAGCTGGAATTGCAGACGATCTTCCTTGCGTCCGGACAGCAGATGCAGCCCGAAACGCACCCACCAGAGAAAGCGGCGGCCTTCAACCAGCCAGTCCTTTTCTTCTGCAGTGAGCACACCTAGATCGACGAGTACATCCGGTGAGGTGGTCCCGAACTGGCGATGGCAAACCCAGATCGCCGTCTGATAGTCGCGCAGCCCACCGGGAGACGACTTGATGTTGGGTTCGAGGCCGTAATCGACATTGTCGAAGCGTTCGTGACGTTTGATCTGTTCATCACGTTTGGCTCGGAAGAACTCGTTGCCTGGCCAGAGGCTGTCCGGGCCGAGTTTGCGTGCAAGATCAGTGGCCAGAGAAGCGTCACCGGTCAATAAGCGCCGTTCAAATAGCGCAGTCGCGATGGTGATGTCAGCTTGCGCCTGCTCGCGGCATTCGTCCGGGGTGCGGACGCTGTAGCCGATCTCGACCTTGAGATCAAAGAGGTCGCGCAGAAAGTGGCCGATCGGTTCCTTGAGTGCGTCGGCGTTGTCGGTCAGCAGGCAGATATCGATATCTGAGCCAGGAAAAAGCTCGGCTCTGCCGAACCCGCCAACGGCGAGCAGGCAAATGCGCGCCTCGACGCCTTTGAAGTGCGTCGAAAAAAACTGGCGGAGGATCTGGTCAAAGAGGCGGGTGCGCGAGTCGAGCAGTTCGACGACATCAGCGCGCTGCCAATATCGCTGATCGAGTTCCCGTGTATTGGCGTCGATCTCGGCCCTTGCAACGGCAACGCTGTTGGGCCGGGCTGATGCAGACTCAGCCAAAGGACTCTTCTGCACGCAAGGTCAACACTTCGTAACCACGGCCAGTCACCAGAATGGTGTGTTCCCACTGCGCAGACAGCTTATGGTCTTTAGTGACCACCGTCCAACCGTCAGGCAGCACTTTCAGGTGGCGACTGCCGGCATTGATCATCGGCTCAATGGTGAAGGTCATTCCTTCTTCCAGCACGCTGCCGGTACCGGCACGTCCGTAATGCAGTACCTGCGGGGCGTCATGGAACACCCGGCCTATACCGTGACCGCAAAATTCGTGGACGACGGAGAACCGGTTGCGGGTCGCGTGTGTTTCTATGGCATTACCGATATCGCCAAGGAACGCGCCGGGTCGAACGGTTTCAATGCCCTTGTACAGACACTCCTGGGTGACCTTGACCAGACGGCTTGCCAGGATCGCAGGTTCGCCCACTAGGAACATCTTGCTGGTGTCGCCGTGATACCCGTCCTTTATGACCGTCACGTCGATATTGACGATGTCCCCGGATTTGAGTCCCTTGCGGTCCGTGGGGATGCCGTGGCAGATCACGTGGTTAACGGAGGTGCAGATCGACTTTGGAAAGGGTGGGGTGTGCGGGCTTTTGGTGTAGCCGAGGGGGGCGGGAATACAACCCAGCGTATCGACAATGAATTCGTGACAGATCTGGTTCAGTCGCTCCGTGGTCACCCCGGGCTGCACATGTGGGCCGATCATGTCGAGTACGCTGGCGGCGGCGTTGCCCGCCGCGCGCATGCCTGATATGTCGAGTTCGGTTTTCGCTTTGGCGACCATGGTCTTCCTGGCTGGCGGAATGGGTTTAGTCCGGCGCTCGGCACGATATGACGATGTGCCCCGTTGAATGTCCTCTGGGGGCGGTCAAACCAGCCGGTCACGGCCGGGTTCCGGCTGACGGGAAACTTATGGTATAAAGCGCGCCGCTCGGCGGCAACGTAACCGGGCAAGTCCTTAAATCAGAAACAAGATCACACGCCATTCGTCACACGATCGCGGGTGCCTGTCGCTGACCTGACGTCGCGGGGTCACACCTGTAACGCTCAGATCAGATGAAGCAGGTTCGGTCGTGGGAATGCCGGAGGATTAACCCGGAGACATAAAACATGACTGTTAGCATGCAAGACATGCTGGCTGCTGGCGTGCATTTCGGCCATCAGACCCGCTTCTGGAATCCCAAGATGGCGCCCTACATTTTTGGGGCGCGCAACAAGATCCACATCATCAATCTCGAGCACACAGTGCCGGCACTCAATGCCGCGCTGGCGGAGATTCGCCGCATCTCGCGACGAGGCAACAAAATCTTGTTGGTAGGCACCAAACGGGCTGCGGCAAAGGTGATTGCCGAACAGGCCAGTCGTGTCGGTGCACCCTATGTAGACCAGCGCTGGCTCGGCGGGATGCTCACCAACTACAAGACGATTCGCCAGAGCATCAAGCGCCTCCAGGAGCTCGAAAAGCAGGCCGAAGATGGCACCTTCGAGCACTTGACCAAGCGCGAAGCCCTCCAGCGCCGCAGGTTGACCGAAAAACTTGAACGCAGCCTTGGCGGGATCAAAAACATGGCCGGATTGCCGGACGCAATCTTCGTCGTTGACGTCAACTATGAACGGATCGCGATCACGGAAGCCAACAAGCTGGGAATCCCGGTGTTCGGCATTGTGGATACCAACAGCGATCCCGAAGGTGTCGATTACGTGATCCCCGGCAATGACGATGCCATTCGTGCTGTCCGTCTCTACGTCTCTGCGGTTTGTGATGCGATTGCCGACGGCCAGCGCACTGCCAAAGGTGAAGTGGAACCAAGTGAATTTGTCGAAGTGATTGAAGCGGGTGCGGCCAGTACCGCAGCCGAGGAGTAAAGGGGAACAAGTTATGGCCGTCACAACCGCCATGATCAAGGAGCTGCGCGAGCGTACCGGGCTCGGCATGCTCGAGTGCAAGGGCGCCCTGGCAGAAACCTATGGCGACATTGAGGCGGCGATTGAATCGCTGCGCAAAAAGAGCTCGCTGAAAGCCGCGAAGAAGGCCGGTCGCACAACCGCGGACGGTTTGCTTGGCCTGAAGGTGGCTGCCGATGGCAGCCGGGCCGCGTTGGTCGAGATCAATATCGAAACCGATTTTGCCGCCAAGAATGAGAAGTTCAAGGCCTTCGTGGAGAAGATGGCCAACGCAGCGTACGACATCGGCGAAAGTGATCCGCTGGACGCACTCAATCAACAGTTCAATGCGGAGCGGGAAACGCTGGTGCAGGAGATTGGGGAGAACATCGCTATTCGCCGGGCGGTAGTTTTTGCGCCCAAAGATGGCGGCTATGTCGCTCATTACCTGCATGGTGATCAGCGCAAGGCGTCGCTGGTGGAGATGACCAAGTCCAACGTCGAGCTGGGCAAGGACCTCGCCATGCACGTCACCGCGATGAACCCGATGGTGGTGCGAGGCGAGGACATTGCCGCAGACGTGGTTGCCAAAGAGCGGGAGATCTACACCGCCCAGGCGGCAGAAAGTGGCAAGCCTGCGGACATCGTCGCCAAGATGGTCGAAGGCCGGGTTCGCAAGTTCCTCGCCGAGTCGAGCCTGCTCGAACAACCATTCGTGAAGGACCCAAACCAGAAAGTCGGCCAATTGTGCAAACAGGCCGGACTTGAGTGCCGGCGTCTCGTCCGTTTCGAAGTCGGCGAAGGCATTGAGAAGGTAGAGATGGACTTTGCCGCCGAAGTTGCGGCGCAGGTCAAGTCTTCACAGGGCGGCTGAACGATGCGCCTTCTGCTGAAACTGTCGGGGGAAGCCCTCGCCAGTCCGGCCGGAGGCGCGATTGACCCTTCGCTCCTCCGGGAAATTCTGGCTCAGATTCCGGCTTTCATGGAATCGGGTGGGCAGCTCGGTATCGTTCTAGGCGGCGGCAACCTTCTGCGAGGCGCGACACTTGCCGCAAGTGGCATTGATCGCATCACAGCTGATCAGATGGGAATGTTGGCTACGATCATGAACGGGCTTGCCTGTCGGGACGTGCTCCTGCAGATGGGTGTGCCAGCGGTGATCTACGCAGCAACCGCAGTTGAGGGTGTCGCACCTGCGTTTAACCGGGATGAAGTGGTTGCCGATCTCGAAGCGGGACTGGTGACCATTCTTGCCGGCGGCACCGGTAATCCCCTGTTTACAACCGATACAGCGGCGTGCCTTCGCGCCATCGAGATTCGCGCCGAAGCAGTGCTCAAGGCAACAAAGGTAGACGGCATCTATTCCGCGGATCCAAAAAAGCATGCCGATGCGGTTCGTTACCCGGAACTCGATTACGCGCGAGTGCTCCGCGAGGAGCTGGGTGTGATGGATCTGCCAGCCGTTTGTCTCTGCCGTGATCACGACCTGCCCATCGTGGTTTTTGACATGCATGAGCCGGATGCGCTGCGTCGATTGGCAACCGGTGAATCCATTGGCACCATCGTTCGCCAACCCCAGAGTGCCGGAGCACGACCAGGACAACTCCATGCTCAATGAAATCCGTGATGATGCCGCCGAGCGTATGCAGAAGACGATTGAGTCGCTTAATCAGTCCTTTGCCAAGATCCGCACGGGACGTGCCAATCCGCGATTGCTCGATGGCATCACTGTCGAGTACTACGGTGTTGATACCCCGCTGAATCAGTTGGCCTCAGTGAACGTGGAAGATGCGCGCACGTTGCTGATTTCTCCCTGGGAAAAAAAGCTGTTGCCGCAGATCGAGAAGGCCATCCTGAAAAGTGACATCGGCATTACGCCAAACGTCTCCAACGACGTAGTGCGCCTGCCGTTGCCTCCATTGACGGAGCAGAATCGCAAGGACCTGGTGAAACAGGCCAAACAAGAATCCGAGCAGGCGCGTGTGGCACTACGCAACATCAGACGGGATGCCATCGCTGATGTGCGCGAAGTCGTCAAGGAAAAGGAAGCCTCGGAAGATGATGGCCGCCGCGCTGAGGAGACATTGCAGGCTTTGACGGACAAGTTCGTGGCTGAGGTCGACAAGGTTCTCGCCGGCAAGGAACACGACCTCATGGCCATCTGAGGCCGATGTGGCAGATCCTGATCGGTCACATGCCGATCCCCTTGAGCGTTGGGACCGGTATCCGGAACCAGTTCACAAAGGGCTTTCATAAATGCCCGGCGGGCTGTCGAAATGGCCTCAGGCTCATGCGATAGTGCGGCGCGCACGGAACTGAATTGCCGGTGACCCCGATGTCTGAAAGCCTGCCCAAGACCCTGTATCTGGCTTCCGAAGCCTCCTCGCCAGAGCATGGGGTCAAACATCTCGCCATCATCATGGATGGCAATCAACGTTGGGCGAAGGCACGCCATCTGCCAAAAAATGCCGGTCACCGAGCGGGCGCCAAGAATGTCGTACCACTGGCCGAGGCCTGTGCTGATGCGGGCATCGTTTGTCTGACACTGTTTGCATTCAGTACCGAAAACTGGACGCGGCCCCGCCGTGAGGTCAACCTGCTCATGGAGCTGATGCGCGGCATGCTGGAAAACGACATCAGCGAACTCAACCGTCGCGGTGTACGCCTCAATGTGATTGGTGATCGGTCCCGGTTTGCTGCGGATCTGCAGGAACAGATGGATCGCGCCGAACGTCTGACCTGGCACAACGATGCATTGCAGCTCAACATCGCCGCCAACTTTGGTGGGCGCTGGGACATTCTGCAGGCTGCGAAACAGCTGGCGCGCGACGTTGCATCGGGCCAGCTCGATCCAATAGCGCTCGACAACCTGACAGAAGATAATTTCACCAGCTACCTTTCACTGGGCAAAGCACCTGCTCCGGATCTGTGTGTCCGGACCGGCGGTGACCAGCGGATCAGCAATTTCCTCCTCTGGGATTTTGCCTATACGGAGTTCTACTTCACGGACACGTATTTCCCTGACTTTGACGCGAGCCAGTTGCGCCGGGCGCTGGAGAGTTTCTCCGAGCGTCAGCGCCGCTTCGGCAGCAGACCCTGATTCCCCGGATCTGATTCAAGATGCTGCGTACGCGTGTGATCACGGCGCTGATTCTTGCGCCCGGCATCATCGCGGCGATCTACTTGTTGAATACCACCGCACTCGGCGCAGTGCTGGCCATTTTTACCGGTCTCGCCGCGTGGGAATGGGGCCTGCTTGCGGGGATGCAGTCGACCACCTTGCGTCTCACCTACGTGTGCGCTGCCTTGTTGGTTACCCTGCTGCTTTGGATCATTGGTATGGCCACGGCGGTACTCTGGTTGCTGGTGCTGGTGTGGATTACTGCGCTGGTAGCCGTGCTGACCTGGCCGGAAAGCGGATCATGGATCGCGAAGCCGGTGGTTGTCGGAAGCATTGGGCTGCTGGTTTTGGCCGGCGTCGTGATCGCGTTGCTAACTGTCCATCAACTTCCATCGGGACCACACTGGCTGCTCTTTGGCCTGCTGATTTGTTGGGCGGCGGACATTGGCGCGTATTTCGCGGGTAAAGCTTTCGGACGACACAAGCTCGCGGTCGAGGTCAGTCCCGGAAAAACCTGGGAAGGGGCCATGGGTGGGTTGTTACTCGCGCTTGCAGTCTGCAGCAGCATCCTGGTTTATGAAGGTGTATTTGATTGGATCTGGATTCCCGTTCTGGCGCTGCTCGTCGCGATCTCCATCATCGGCGATCTCTTCGAGAGCCTGCTGAAGCGGGCGAGCGGCATCAAGGACTCCGGAAGCCTGTTTCCGGGACATGGCGGTGTACTCGACCGGATCGACTCCATCCTCGCGGTGGCACCCTTCTATGCACTCTGGTTACTTGGGGCACTCGTAGTCCTGCAGCAACCCGTCTGAAGTGCCGCGCCTGATCCGGCTCCGGTATGATGCGCCGCACTTAGCGGGGATCGAGGCCGAATTCAGTCCGGATTCAGTATAGAAACTGTATCCATTGCCCTTGCGGCACCGCTGTTCTCGCGCCTGGAACGCGCACCAGCCAAACAAAACGACCTGGAAAAAACCTGGGGACAGGACTCGGGATAAATGCAGCTTTTTGAATATCTCGTCGCGTTTCTAGCGACTTTGGGTCTGCTCGTCACCGTGCACGAACTCGGCCACTACGTGATCGCGCGGTGGTCCGGCGTGAGAATTCTGTGTTTCTCCATTGGTTTCGGGCGGCCGCTGTGGCGCCGGGTCGACAGGCGAGGCACGGAATGGACCGTGTCGATGTTGCCCCTCGGCGGATACATCCGAATGCTGGATGAGCGTGACGGGGACTTCGCTGATGTTTCCAAGGCGAACGACCGAAGCTTTGGTGAGCTCCACCCCGCGTGGCGGATTGCCATCTCGCTGGGCGGTCCCTTCGCCAACTTCCTGCTCGCTCTCCTCGTGTACTGGGGGCTGGCGGTCGCAGGTACAACCACCGTGATGCCCGTGATCGGCGCAGCCCCTCAGGGCTCGGCGCTGGAACGAGCCGGTGTTCCGGCCAATGTCGCTGTCGCTGCGATCGATGGCCGGCCGATCGATGCCTGGGACGACGTTCTGCAGGCGCTGGCCACCCGCCTTGGTGAAACCGGCGTGATCAGAATCGAAACCCGCATTCCCGGCGACACCCAAACGCAAACACATGATGTTTCGATCACGGACTGGCATCGTGGTGTGGCGGAACCCGACATGCTGGGATCGCTCGGTATGGTGCCGTCGCGGCCTGCGATTGTTGGCCTTGTCGAAGAGGGTGCTCCTGCCCAGCGCGGTGGAGTGGAACTCTGGGACCAGGTGGTTTCAATCAATGGCACACCGGTGGCTGACTGGATGGCGTTGCAGAAGGGAATTGCTGCGTCCACGACACCTGAGCTGGCACTGATGGTGCGTCGTGACGGTATTGAACTTGAGCTGTATGTAGCCCCGGAGCGCCGTGATACACCGGAAGGTGCACGACCCGTCATCGGTATCGGCCCACCAATCAATCAAGTCCGGTTCGGTCCAATTGCTGCTGTGGGCGAAGCCATCGCGAGGACTGACGATGCCATCGGCATGACACTGTCATTGCTCAAGAAGATGATCTTCGGCCAGATCTCGCTTTCCAATCTGAGCGGTCCGCTCACCATCGCCCAGGTGGCGGGCGACTCGGCGCGTGTCGGCTGGCACTATTTCGCGGGTATACTCGCGCTGCTGAGCGTAAGTCTCGGTGTGCTTAATCTTCTGCCCATTCCGGTACTCGATGGTGGGCACGTGATCTATGCGGGAGCAGAGTGGGTCACCGGCAAACCGGTTCCCGAGAAAGTTCAGATCGTGGGTTTCCAGTTCGGCATGTTTGTGGTCGGCGGGCTCATGGTGCTGGCATTGTTCAACGACTTCATGAGGATCTTTGGTGGTTGATTCTTTGACCCCCATGCGGCGCCCCTTGGGGCGTAATGTCGCTGGGATGGTGTGTTGCGTCTTCGTGTCGATGCTCCTGCTGACCGCACCGCTGGTGCGCGCGGAAGTTTTCACGATTGCCGATATCCGTCTGCAAGGGCTGCAGCGGGTATCCCCCGGAACCATCTTCAACCTGTTGCCAATAAACGTTGGCGATTCCCTCGATACGCAGAGCACACGGCAGCTGGTACGCCTGCTCTTCAATTCCGGCTATTTCAAGGATATTCGCATCGCCCGCGATGGGGCGGTCCTCATCGTTACGGTGGTCGAACGGCCGGCAATCGAAAGCATCAAGATAGACGGCAACAAGGCGATCAAGACCGAAGCGCTTATGGATGGCCTCGGGCAGCAGGGGCTGCGCGAAGGCGAGATTTTCAAGCAGGCGACCCTCGAGCGGGTAACACTCGAGCTCAAGCGTCAGTATGTGGCGCAGGGGCGCTACGGCGCCGAAATCAAGACCAAGGTTGAGGATCTGCCGCGCAACCGCGTCAACATCGCCATCGACATCGTCGAGGGCAAAGGCTCAGGTATTCGGCACATCAACATCGTCGGCAACCAACAGTATGCTGACGATGCGTTGCTCGAAGAGTTTGAACTCAAGCACCCGAGCCTCTTTTCCTTCTATCGCAACGATGACAAGTATTCGAAGGAGAAATTCTCCGGCGATATCGAAAAACTCGAGTCGTATTACAAGGATCGTGGCCACGTTGCCTTCGAGGTGAAGTCCACCCAGGTGAGCATCACGCCCGATAAGCGTGATGTGTACATCACCATGAATGTGACTGAAGGCGGCGTGTACAGGATCCGCAAGGTCGGGCTTATCGGGGAACTCGGTGACGTCAAGCCGGAAGAGGTGCGTCCGTTGTTCCTTGTTACGGAAGGGGAACTCTTTTCGCAGGCGAAAGTAACCGCAACTGAAGAGCTGATCACGAATGCGCTCGGCAATTCCGGCTTCACCTTTGGTACCGCCAGTGGTGTGCCGAAGATTCATGACGACGGCACGGTTGATGTTGAGTTTTTTGTTGATGCCGGCCAACGGGCGTATGTCCACCGGATCAGCTTTTCCGGGAACAAGGTGACCCAGGACGAGGTATTGCGACGCGAGATGCGGCAACTTGAAGGCGCCTGGGCATCGACTGCACAGATTGATCTGTCGAAGCTTCGGCTCGAACGTCTGGGCTATTTCTCCACGGTGGAAGTTGAAACGCCTCAGGTACCCGGAACCGATGACAAGGTCGACGTGAACTTCACCGTTGAAGAACAGCCATCGGGCAGCATTTCCGCAACCCTCGGTTTTGCCCAGGACATTGGCCTGATCCTCGGCGCCAACTACGAACAGAACAACGTCTTCGGCACCGGCAATCAGCTGGGTATCGGTATCAGCTCATCGCGTTATCAGAAAGCTGCAAACTTCAGCTACTTCAACCCGTATTTCACACTGGATGGCATCAGCCGCGGATTTAACGTATTCGTGCGGCGTCTCGATTTTGATGAACGCAACATCGCCCGATTCAGTACGGATGCTGCAGGCGTGGGTGTGAACTTCGGTTTCCCCATCGGCGAAACCCAGCGCATCGACTTTGGACTGCAGGCCGAATACACCAAGGTTTTGGAAGGTCGATTCCCGGCACGTGAGATCCAGGATTTCCTGCGGGAGAACGGCGAAGATGCCATCAACTTCAAGGCCAATGTCGGCTGGCGCCGTTCGACCCTGAATCGTGGCATGTTCGCGACCCGGGGTTCATCGCAGAATCTGGTGTTCGAAGCGGCGGTTCCCGGCAGTGAACTCGAGTTCTACAAGGTAACGCTGTCCGCCGAACAGTACGTGGGGCTGTGGGGTAACTGGACCATGCGGCTGCGCACAGAACTGGGCTACGCCGATTCCTATGGGAAGAAACAGCTTCCGTTCTACGAACATTTCTTCGCGGGCGGCTTCGGTTCGGTCCGGGGCTTCGAGAACTCTTCTCTTGGCCCGCGGTCCACACCACCTGACTTCGATATCGACGGGAACCCCGTTCCGCCGGGCTTCTTCGATGATGAAGGTGACCCGTTTGGGGGCAATGTCCTCATGGAATTTGCGGCCGAACTGATTTTCCCGCTGCCCCTGGTCAAAGACACCAATCAGTTCCGGTCGGCCTTCTTCTTTGATGCGGGCAATGTGTTCAGAACCAACTGCCGCGCGTACAGCCGCAACTGTTTTGATATCGACATGGGCGAATTGCGCTATTCCGTCGGCTTCGGCGTGACTTGGCTGACCGGGCTCGGACCGATGACCTTCAGCATCGCCAAACCCTTCAACGCCGGCGAGTTTGATGAAGAGGAGAGCTTCCAGTTTGAGCTGGGACGCTCTTTCTGACACAAAACTCTTAAAAAGACCCGATAGACTTCCTCGCTGCCTGGGCGAAGATAGTTTTCGGGCGAGCTGCTAGAATCAGCTGCCGCTCCGGGGAAGCCGGATTGCAATTCAATCCTGAGGAGAGATGATTCACATGAAGACGTACCAGACCTTCCTGGCCGTTCTGTTCACCGCCGCGTTGGGGGTGAGCCCGGTTGCACAGGCGGAACTGAAGATTGCGGTGCTTGATACGCAGCGGGCGATTGTTGAGTCGGAAGCAGGCAAGGCGTTCCTCACCAGGGTCGAAGCTGAACTGAAGAAAGATCAGGACGATGCAAAAAAGCTGCAGGATGAACTCAAGGCGCTGCAGGAAAAACTGCAAAAAGATGCCGCGGTGATGAGCGACGAGCAGAAGCGTGGCTCAGCCAAGCAGATTGAAGACAAACAGATCGATCTGCAGTTCATCGTCAACAAGCTGCAGAAAGCGGTCCAGGATCGCCGCGAAGAACTCATGCGCGACATGGTTCCGCGGGTGGATGCCGCCCTCAAGGATCTGATCGAGCTGGAAGGTTTCGACCTGATTGCTGAACGGCAGAGCTTTCACTACGTGAACAACAAGCACGACATCACCCGCAAAGTGACCGAAAAGCTGAACCAGAAGGCGAAGTAACCCGCCTTCCCGGGTGCCGGGCTCTTCAAGATTTGATCAGGCACCCGTCGCGGCCCCTACTGACGGGTGAAGAGCGCAGGGTGAAACAGTCCGCATCCGAATTCTCACTAGGCGAGCTCGCGAAGCTCCTGAACGCGCGTCTCGCCGGCGACCCATCGGTTGTCATCCGCTCACTCGGTGCGATTGATAGAGCGCTCAGTGATCAAATTACGCACCTTTCCTCGCCGAGTTACCGTCATCACCTCCCGGCGACGCGTTCCGCGGCTGTTTTGCTGCGCGAAACCGATCTGGACGCGTGCCCGACCAACGCGCTGATCGTGGCTGATCCCTACCTTGCATTTGCCAAGGTCAGCCAGCTTTTTTACCAGCCTGATGGCTTGCCCGTCGGGATTCACCCCTCTGCAACCGTTCACACGTCTGCCCGGATTGCCCCGGATGCGGCCATTGGCCCTCACGTGATGATTGGCGCCGATACGACCATCGCGTCAGGTGTTCGTATTCACGCTGGTGTGGCCGTCGGTGAACGTTGCGTGATCGGCGCTGGCACCGAGCTTCGCGCGCGCGCGGTGCTGTACAGCGATGTCCATCTGGGGGCGCGCTGCATAGTTCACTCCGGTGCGGTGATTGGTGGCGACGGATTCGGGTTTGCTCCGGATCAGAAGGGGCATCTGCATGCCATCGCCCAGCTTGGTGGCGTTAGCATCGGCGATGACGTCTCGATCGGCTGCAATACGGCGATTGATCGTGGCGCCATCGACGATACGGTGATCGAAGACGGAGTGAAGATCGATAACCTCGTCCAGATCGGCCACAACTGCCGGATCGGTGCGCACAGTGTGTTATGTGGAATGGTCGGGCTCGCCGGCAGCACGGTCATCGGCAAACACTGTGTGCTTGCAGGCGGCGCAGGCTGCGGTGGTGACAAACCAGTGGTCCTTTGCGACCAGGTTACCCTGACGGCGGCAACGATCGTGACCTCGTCCATCGATAAACCCGGTGTCTACTCCGGATCGATCCTGCACAATACCCATTCCCGCTGGAAACGGACTGCACTTCTGCTCGCAAAACTCGACGAGCTGCTTTCCCGGGTGCGTGCGCTTGAAAAGTCGCTGCGATAACCACTCACAGAGCAGCGTCGCGGCGCGAGGCATTGAGCGTTTGGTTCGGATTAGTCTGAGCCTCACGATCAACATTGAATCAGACCATCGAGGGAGGAAGCACATGATTGACGCCGGACACCGGCTACGGGAGCAGCCATTGCTGCCATCCGAGTATCAGGAGTCGAGACCTGTGTACGCATTTGCATGAGTGAGACCGCTGATCGAACCATCCTGATCGAGGAGGTGATGCAGTATCTGCCGCACCGGTACCCGTTCCTGCTCGTCGATCGCGTCGTCGAGATCGTAGCTGGCAGTCACGTTCGCGGGTTCAAGAACGTGACCATCAACGAACCCTTCTTCAACGGACACTTTCCGACCCAGCCAATTTTCCCCGGTGTGCTGATCGTTGAAGCGATGGCTCAACTTTCCGGCGTGCTGGCGTTTGAAACACGCGGCACCCGACCCGGTGACGGCACGCTGTATCTGCTGGGTGCGACCGAAAAAACCCGTTTCAAACGACCTGTCGTTCCTGGAGATCGTTTGATGATGGAGAGCCGGGTGACAGCAGACCGCTCGCGGATCATGAAATTCGAGTGCAAGGCGTTCGTGGACGAGCAGCTCGCCTGCACGTCCGAACTTACCGTCGTGCAGCAGCAGGCCGGGTCGTGATCGACGGCCGTGCCATCATCGATCCCGATGCGCGAATTGCACCGGGTGTCACCATCGGACCCTGGACGTGGATCGGAGCGGGGGTGGAGATCGGCGAAGGCACGGAAGTCGCGTCCCATGTGGTGATCAAGGGGCCGACGCGGATCGGCCGGAACAACCGGATTTTCCAGTTCTCGACAGTTGGTGAAGACACGCCGGCGTTGGCCTACGGCGGTGAACCAACCATCCTCGAGATTGGTGATAACAACGTCATCCGTGAAGGCGTCACCATTCACAGGGGCACGGTGCAGGATCGTGGTTGTACGCTCATTGGCAATCATTGTCTGCTTATGGCCTACGTGCATGTCGGCCATGACTGCGTGCTCGGCAATCACGTCATCATGGCCAATAACGCTTCGGTTGCCGGACATGTCAGTGTCGGCGATCACGCGAACTTCGGCGGCTATTCCGGCGTTGCACAGTTTCGCAGTATCGGCGCGTTTACCCACATCGCGGCGATGAGCCTTGTCATTAAGGACGTCCCCGACTATCTCACCGTCGGTGGGAATCCGGCCTCCGCCATCGGCCTCAATGTCGAAGGCATGAAACGCCGCGGTTACGACGCCGCAACTGTGGATACAATCAAGGGCGCACATCGAACCGTTTACCGGCAAGGGCTGACGACCAGTGAAGCCCTGAAAGCCCTCGAGGCGCTCTCGGGTACCTGCCCGGAGGTGGCGTCGTTCACCGCCAGCATTGCCGCTTCGAAGTACGGCATCATCCGACCAAGCAAAGACACGGACGTTTCATGAGCGGGGCGTCGTCTCGCCCGCTGCGGCCATTGCGTTTGGGTATCGTCGCCGGAGAAACATCAGGCGATCAGCTTGGTGCAGGATTGATTCGTTCGCTGCAGCGGCTCATGCAAGAATCCGGCAGCACCATCGAATTTGTGGGCGTGGGCGGCACCGAGATGGAGTCGGCCGGTTTGAAGTCCCTCGTGCCGATCAGCGCACTCGCGGTGAACGGCTTCGTGGAACCTGTGCGCCGGCTGCCCGAACTTTGGCACCTCCTGCGGCATGTAGAAAAGACCTGTGTTGCCCATTCCGTTGACGCCTTCATCGGCGTCGACTTCAACGTCTTCAATCTACTTCTTGAACGTCGCCTCAAGTCAGCCGGCATCCGAACCGTTCACTATGTTAGCCCCTCCGTCTACGCGTGGCGGCGCGGCCGTGCCAAACGGCTGGCGAAGTCTGCAGGCCTGCTGCTTGCGCTGTATCCGTTTGAGGCCGCGTACTACGAAGGGCTTCCGCTGCGCGTAGCTCACGTTGGTCATCCACTGGCACAGTCGATCCCGGTGGATGCGGGTTCACCCACCGCACGCGCGGCGGCGCGCCGTGAACTGGGCATAGCTGAAACATCCAGGGTGGTTGCGCTGTTGCCGGGGAGCCGAAGGACTGAAGTTGAACTCATGGCCGGTTCTTTCTTCGGTGCGGCGAACCTCATCGATCAGGATGCACGGACCACATTCGTACTGCCGTGTGTACGTCCGGAGCTTGGAGCGTTGCTGGATGGGCTGCTGCGTGAACACCGGTCGCTGAACGTCGTTCGATACAACGGCAACGCCCGCCTCGCGCTCGCCGCGTGTGACGGCGCGCTGGTGAAATCCGGAACGGGCACGCTGGAAGCCACCTGCATCGGCCGCCCCATGGTGGTGAGTTATCGACTCGGGCCGTGGTCCTATCGCCTTGCAAAGCTCCTGGTGCATACCCGATTCGTCGCGTTGCCGAACATTCTCGCCGATCGTGCCGTGGTACCCGAGTTGCTGCAGGATGACGCGACCCCGGAAAATCTCGCCGCTGCGCTGCTGCGTGAACTCGAGGCCGTTGCTTCAGGTGGAACACTGCTTGCGGAATTGCGGGCGCTGCGAAATGCTCTGGCCGTTGGCGAAGGGGCGGATATGGAAGCAGCACGGGCAGTGCTCTCTCTGGTGGAACCGGCATGACCGTGAGGCCGGGATCTGTGGCCACCCGCGATCATGTCCTCATTGCCGGCGTGGATGAGGTCGGGCGTGGTCCATTAGCAGGCCCTGTGGTTACGGCAGCAGTGATCCTTGATCCGGACCATCCGATTGCAGGCATTGGCGATTCCAAACAAATCAGCGAACGCAGAAGGGAAGTGCTGGCTGAGCTGATCAGGAAGCAGGCGCTGGCCTGGTCAATCGGCCGAGCCGAGGTTCATGAAATCGACTCGCTCAATATTCTGCAGGCCACGCTGCTGGCCATGCGCCGCGCCGTTGCCGCTCTGCCTCTTCGGCCAGCAAAGGTACTGGTGGACGGTAATCGCACATCTGATTTTGGCTATCCTGCTGAAGCGGTGATCGGCGGTGATGCGCGGATCCCCTGCATCGGCGCAGCATCCATTCTGGCGAAAGTGCATAGGGACGCAGAAATGCGTGAACTGGCGCTGATGTATCCAGGGTATGGATTCGAGCGGCACAAGGGTTACGGTACGCGGGAACATCTGGAGGCGCTGCGCGTAAGAGGCGCTTTGCCGGTTCATCGCCGCTCTTTTTCGCCAGTGGCTGATTCGCTAGTCGCTCATTCTCCAGTCTCAGATTTTCCGGTTTCTGGTGCTCCGCGCTCTGACGGCTGTTTTGAGGTGCGGGTGGGGCCGAGCCCATGACGGTGTCCACTGGATTCGTGCATCTGCAGGTTCACAGTGAATATTCACTGGCGGATGGCATCGTCCGGATCAAAGACTTGGCGAAGAGAACAGCGGGCCTGGAGATGCCCGCGGTGGCGATGACGGACCGGGGTAACCTGTTCGCCTTGCTGAAGTTCTATCAGGCCGCCTTAAGCGCGGGCATCAAACCAGTTCTCGGTGTGGAAGTCCGTTACCGCATCGCAAGCGGCGGGCTTGCCCGGGTTGTGCTGCTCGCCATGAACCAGACCGGTTACAACAATCTTCTGCGCCTCGCTTCCGATGCCTACGTGGGTGATGCCGAACACGGACTGGTGACACCCGAAGCGATCAGCCGTTACCAGGACGGTCTGATCATGTTGTCTGGCGCGCGCTACGGTGAGGTCGGTGTTGCGCTTGCTTCCGGCGACGTGACGGGAGCCGCTGCCATCGCCGCTAGTTGGGCCAAGGTTTTTGATCGACGTTTTTATCTTGAGCTGCAACGCACGGGTCGCCCTGGCGAAGAGGTCTCCGTGCGTGCGCATGTTGCGCTGGCGCGTGAACTTGGACTTCCGGTGGTGGCAACCAATGAAGTGTGTTTCCTGCTGGCCGAAGACTATGAGGCGCACGAAACCCGCATCTGCATCCACCAGGGACGTGTACTCAACGACCCGCGGCGGGAACGAGGTTATTCAGCGGCACAGTATCTGAAGTCATCTGCAGAGATGATCGAACTCTTCGCGGATATTCCGGAGGCTATCGCCAATACCGTCGCGATCGCCAGACGCTGCAACGTGGCGCTGACACTTGGCAAACCGTTTCTGCCGAACTACCCGGTGAGTGCGGGTGAAACGCTGGAGTCGCACCTGGATCGCATGTCGGAAGAAGGCCTTAACCGGCGTCTCGTCCGCGTATATGAGGACGCGCAACGTGCCGCCGTGACGGGCAACAAACAGCACCCCGAAGAATCCGCCTATCGGCAGCGTCTGGCCTTTGAACTTGGCGTGATCAAGCAGATGGGGTTCGCGGGTTACTTCCTCATCGTCATGGAGTTCATTGGTTGGGCGCGCGAGCAAGGGATTCCCGTGGGTCCCGGACGCGGATCCGGAGCCGGCTCGCTGGTGGCTTATTGCCTTGGCATCACGGACCTGGACCCGCTTGCGTATGACCTGCTGTTTGAGCGATTTCTGAATCCGGAGCGCGTTTCGATGCCGGATTTTGATGTGGATTTTTGCATGGAGGGGCGTGATCGGGTCATCAGTCATGTCAGTGAACGTTACGGTCATGCTGCCGTCAGCCAGATCATCACCTTCGGCACCATGGCCGCGAAGGCGGTGGTAAGGGATGTTGCCCGGGTGCAAGGCAAACCCTATGGGCTCGCCGACAAACTCTCGAAGCTGATTCCGTTTGAAGTCGGCATGACCCTGGATAAGGCGGTCAGTGAAACGAAGGAACTGCGTGACTTCATTGCCTCCAGCGACGAAGTCGGCGAAATCATGGAGATGGCCTACAAACTCGAAGGCATCGTTCGCAATGTGGGGAGGCACGCAGGTGGTGTGGTGATTGCACCAACGGAACTGGCTGAATTCGTACCGCTCTACACGGAAGAGTCCGGCGGCTCGCTTGTGGCGCAATTCGACAAGGACGATGTTGAAAAAGCCGGGCTCGTGAAATTCGATTTTCTTGGGCTCAAGACGCTCACGATCATCGACTGGTGCGTGAAGGCGATCAATGAGGACCGTCTCGAAGAACCCCTCAACATTGATTCCATCCCTCTCAAGGATGCAGCAACATTCGGGCTCCTCAAACGGGCTGAAACCGCTGCGGTGTTCCAGCTCGAATCACGCGGCATGCGGGACCTCATCCGCCGCCTGTTGCCCGATAACATCGAAGACATCATTGCGTTGGTCGCCTTGTTTCGCCCCGGACCCTTGCAGAGTGGCGCGGTGGACGACTACATCAATCGCAAACACGGTCAGGAACCGGTTGAGTATCCACACGAATCGCTGGAGTGGGTACTTTCAGGAACCTGGGGTGTGGTGCTCTACCAGGAGCAGGTCATGCAGATCGCACAGGTCCTGGCTGGATTCTCTCTGGGTCAGGCGGACCTCCTGCGTCGCGCGATGGGCAAGAAGAAGCCGGAGGAAATGGCCAAGGTCCGCAAACAGTTCCTTGAAGGTTGTGCGGTGCGCAGCGTCGACGAGCACATGGCCGGTGACATCTTCGACCTCATGGAGAAATTTGCCGGCTACGCGTTCAACAAATCCCACTCTGCCACATACGCGCTGGTGTCCTACCAGACGGCCTACCTCAAGACGCATTTTCCGACGTACTTCATGGCTGCCAACCTGTCTGCGGACATGCACAACATTGATCGCGTCGTGCAACTCATCGACGAAGTGCGGCGTATGGAGCTGGCGCTCAACCCGCCTGACATCAACCGCAGTGATTTCCGCTTTGTGGTGCGTGATGGCGCCATCGTCTATGGCCTCGGCGCGGTACGTGGCGTTGGTGAAGGGCCGGTGGAACTGATCGCTGCCGAGCGGCAGAAGGGGCCGTTTGTAAGCCTTGCCGATTTTTGCCAGCGCATCGATGGACGCAAAGTGAACCGGCGGGTGATTGAAGCACTCATCCGCTCAGGCGCGATGGATGGCTTGTGTGCTGGCACACCTTCCCTTAATGCTCGTCGCGCCGCGTTGCTGGCTGAATTGCCGCAGGCCATCCAAAGTGCGGAGCAGGTGTCTCGGGACCGCTCCCTTGGCATCGTCGATCTCTTTGGGGGCGTGGCCGCAGGCGATGCTGCGGTACCGGTAAAGGTGGATTTTCGGCCGATGGATGACGGTGAACGGCTGGCCGGGGAGAAGAGCTCACTCGGCCTCTATCTGACCGGACACCCCGTTGACCCCTATCTCCCGGAGCTGCGGGCCATGTGCCGGACCCGCCTCGTCGATCTGGTTCCGGATCGGAAAACCCAGTTCATTGGCGGGACAGTCGTTTCGATCCGTGTCATGAAATCGAAGCGCGGTGGCAACAACGCTTATGTCGTGATCGATGATCGCAGCGCAAGGATCGAGGCGACGCTGTTCAATGATGTGTGGGACAGCTTCCGCGAGCACCTGCGTGAGGACGTGCCGGTCATGCTCGAAGGCATGGCGCACATGGATGAGTTCAATGGCAGTGAAGGAACCCGGTTCCGGGTCGAACGTGTTCTGTCGATGGAAGAAGCCCGACGGAGGTTTGCGCGCGCGGTCGAAATCCGGGTTGATCCGCAGGTGTCGCCGGCGCGCGGTGAATCGATGTCACATGCGCTCGTAAAGACGTTGTCGGCTGTGCTTGCTCCCCATCGCCTTCCGGATCAAGGGTGCGGTGTATCGCTGATCTACAGCTCACCCGAAGCTATGGCGCACATCTGGCTCGGCGAAGAGTGGCGCGTGCGGCCGAGTGACGAACTGCTGCGCAGTCTTCGTGATCGTTTCGGCCCCGAGAGTACCCGGCTCGCTTTTTTGCATGCCACAGTCTGATCAATCGCCACGCCCGAAAGTCCTTCAGGCAGTTGCGAATGCTGTTTCGGACCGGACGGGTCGTTGTGTCGTCGGCTTTTCCGGTGGTCTTGATTCAACGGTACTGCTCTGGGCCGCCCACCAACAGGTGGGCTCCCGGGTTATTGCGGCCCATGTGAATCATGGTTGGCATCCGGACGCTGCGCACTGGGAGGCAAGGTGCGAGGCGACTGCGCGAGGATTGGGTGTGGAGTTTCGCAGTACCCGCCTGTCTTTGGATCGAATCGGCAATCTTGAGGACGAGGCGCGGCGTGCGCGGCATGCATGGCTTGCAGGATTGTTGCAGACCGGAGATCTGCTTCTGCTCGCCCATCATCAGGATGATCAGGCAGAAACGCTGTTGTTGCGGGTGATCCAGGGCAGGGGGGCGTATGGCATGCCGGTGCACCGCGCCGCGGGACGAGGCGAACTGGTGAGGCCATTTCTCGCCATTCCACGAGCGGATCTGCATTCCGTTGCGGTTGCGTCAGGTCTGCAATGGATCGAAGACCCGGCCAATGGTGAGCCACGCTATGACCGGGTCTGGCTTCGCCGAGAGGTCCTGCCACGGCTCACTTCCCGCGGGCCTGATGTGTTGACTCGTGTTGCTGGCCTTGCGCACAGGGAATTGCACCGCGAATCTGCTGCAACTCATCTCGCGGCGACGCTACCTCGGCCGGTACATCTGCAGGCGTTACCTGCGGCAGCGGAGGTCGCTGCCGAAGTGCTGCGTTGGTGGCTGCTTGCGCAGGGTGGGCCGGAGACGTCATCACGCGATCTTCACAACTGGATCAGTTCGGTACGGAGCAACTCGGCAACCTGTGGTCTGTCACTGAGGCGTGGTCGGCTCATCCACTATCAGTCGCGGTTGTATTGGCAAGATGTCTTGACCGGTGTTGAGGCGACACCGATTTTGACCATCGATGGAGAGGTCGAGCTGCCACACGGACGTTTCCACTGGCGTGATGCGAATGTGGGTGCTGGTCTACGTGTGGACTTCGATCAACCGAAGCTGCGGCTGAGAAGAGGGCGCGGATTCACCACGGCGCGTGCATTGCTGCAGCGCGCAGTTCTGCCCTGGGAGCGCTATCGATATCCGCTGGTGGTCCGCGATGGTGCGCTCGTCTCCATTCCGGATGTGGCGCAGAGCGAGTCAAAGGAGGGTGTTTTCCGTTTTGTTCCAGCCGTTCCCACCCTTCGGCCGGACTTTGATTCTGCCGGTTCCTGAACATGGCCTGCGCCGCTATTGGTTGAGCTCGGCAAGGGCATTTGTTAACGTGCCAGTCCATCTTGCGTACCGGATCATTCCGCCCCCCTGACGCACTTTCCTGTGTCGCGGCAAGATGGCGCCGGCGCTTGATGCACTGCAAACCAGATTGTGCTCCTCACAGTTGGAACCAATGACCAAGTTCATATTTGTCACCGGCGGCGTGGTCTCGTCCCTTGGAAAGGGCATTCTCACGGCATCACTGGCCGCATTGCTGGAGGCGCGCAACGTACGGGTCAATGTCCTGAAGATGGACCCGTACATCAACGTCGATCCGGGCACGATGAGCCCGTTCCAGCACGGCGAGGTCTTCGTCACCGCTGATGGCGCAGAGACTGACCTTGACCTGGGGCACTACGAAAGGTTCAGTCGGGCGCGTATGTCGCGGCGCAACAACTTCACTACAGGTAGCGTTTATGCCGAGGTGATCCGCCGCGAACGGCGTGGTGACTACCTTGGTGGCACCGTACAGGTTATTCCGCATATCACTGATGAGATCAAGCGGCGTATCCGTCTCGTTGGGGAAAGTTCGGATGTGGTGATTGTCGAAACTGGTGGAACCGTCGGCGATATTGAATCACAGCCCTTTCTGGAAGCCATCCGCCAGCTACGACTCGAAATCGGCTTCCACAACTCGCTGCTGATCCACCTGACGCTGGTGCCGTACATCCGCTCCGCCGGGGAAATCAAGACCAAACCCACCCAGCACTCCGTAAAGGAACTGCGTAGCATCGGATTGCAACCGGATGTCCTCGCCTGTCGTTCGGAGGTTCCGCTGTCCCGCGGTGCTCGCGGCAAGATCGGACTCTTCACCAATGTTGAGGAACGGGCCGTCATTTCTGTTTATGACGCCGAAACGATCTATCAGGTCCCTGCGCTTCTGCACGAACAGGGGCTCGACGATATCGTTCTGGAAAAGCTCGGTATCACCTGTGGCCCTGCGGATCTGCATGAATGGAATGCAGTTGTTGAGAAAGAGCTCCATCCCGCGAATCAGGTGAAGATCGCATTCGTTGGCAAATACCTCGACCTGCAGGATGCCTACAAGTCCCTCACGGAGGCGATCAAACACGCGGGCATCCAGACCAATACCCGGGTCGATGTGCACTATATCGATGCGGAAGAGGTTGAACGTGCGGGTACGGCCTGCCTTGAAGGTGTTGCGGCTATTCTGGTACCCGGCGGGTTCGGTCGTCGCGGGTTCGAAGGCAAGATTGCCGCTGCCGGTTATGCGCGTGATCACAACATTCCCTACCTGGGTATCTGTTATGGCCTGCACGCTGCGGTGATTGATTTTGCGCGTCGGCGTTGCCATCTCGAAGGTGCGCATTCGACGGAAATCGAAACGGCCTCGCCCCACCCGGTCATCGCCCTGATCACCGAGTGGACGGACAAGGATGGCCGAGTGGAGCAGCGCAGTGTCGAAGCCGATCTGGGCGGCACCATGCGGCTCGGCGAACAGCCTTGCCTGCTGAATCAGGGCTCACTCTCGGAACGGCTGTATGGCCGGAGCGTCATTCATGAACGCCACCGCCATCGTTACGAGGTAAACAACCGTTATCTCGATGTGCTCTGCAGTGCAGGGCTTTCCGTTGCCGGCAAGTCAGAAGACGGTTTGGTGGAGATGATCGAGCTGCCTGAGCACCGCTGGTACGTAGCCTGCCAGTTCCATCCCGAGTTCACCTCTTCACCGCGTTATGGCCATCCGCTTTTCACCGGGTTCATTGAAGCTGCGCTCGCCTGTGCAGAAGATCAGACTCGTCATGGAAGTCCAAATCCGCACGTCGCACTGGCCGAGTCGGCGGGTTGACGATGGAACTCTGCGGTTTCCGGGTCGGGCTCGACAAGCCCCTGTTTCTGATTGCTGGTCCGTGTGTTGTCGAAAGTGAACGATTGCAAATGGAAACCGCTGATTCCCTCAAGCGGCTGGCGGACGATCTTGGCATCCCGTTCATCTTCAAGAGCTCTTTTGACAAGGCCAACCGTTCTTCCTTAAACAGCTTTCGTGGTTTGGGTATCGGCGAGGGCCTTCGAATCCTTGCCAAGGTGAAAGAAACTCTAAAGGTTCCGGTGTTGACGGATGTTCATGAAGACTCACCACTTGATGAAGTGTGTGATGTGGTGTCGGTTCTGCAGACGCCTGCGTTTCTCTGCCGGCAAACCAATTTCATTCTGGGTGTCTGTAGCCGTGGCCTGCCGGTGAACATCAAGAAAGGCCAGTTCCTTGCTCCGCACGACATGAAAAACGTTGTCGACAAGGCTCGCAGCACTCGCAATCCCGGCATCATGGTGTGTGAACGCGGCGCAAGTTTTGGTTACAACAACCTCGTATCCGATATGCGATCGCTGGCTATCATGCGGCAGACCGGATGTCCGGTCGTTTACGACGCGACTCACTCCGTGCAGATGCCTGGTGGCCTCGGCACATCATCCGGCGGACAACGCGAAATGGTGCCAGTGCTCGCGAGGGCAGCGGTAGCGGCGGGCATTTCCGGCTTGTTCATGGAGACCCATCCAGACCCGGCATCCGCACGGTCCGATGGGCCGAACTCATGGCCGCTGCACCTAATGAAGCCACTGCTGACCGAGTTGCGGCGACTTGACGAAGTGGTCAAGTCGACACCGTTTGTCGAGGACACGCCTGGGCTTTGATGCTGCTGTAGCAAGCGCAGTAGCATCCGGCGCCGACCATTTGCACACTCTTTCACACGTGATCAGTAACAGATCAGCAACACACGGGATTACAGGAAACAGCGTGAAAATCTCAAGGATCATTGGACGGGAGGTTCTCGACTCCCGCGGCAATCCGACAGTTGAAGCCGAAGTGTGGACAGGCCAGGGCGCTCATGGCCGCGCGTGTGCACCTTCGGGGGCATCAACCGGTTCGCGCGAAGCGCTGGAAAAGCGGGACGGTGACAAAGGCCGGTATCTCGGCAAAGGCGTTCAGCAAGCCGTAGCGGCGGTCAATGGTGTCATCGGCGACGCTGTACGGGGATTGCTGGCCGATGACCAGAATGGCGTCGATCGTCGTCTCATCGAACTCGATGGTACTGACAACAAATCGATACTTGGTGCCAACGCCACGCTCGCAGTTTCACTGGCCGTTGCGAAGGCGGCGGCGGCGGAGTCCGGACGACCACTCTTCCGCCACATCAACCAGCTGTTTGGTGTGCCGCGAATGACCATGCCGGTCCCGATGATGAACATCCTCAACGGTGGCGAACACGCGGACAACAACGTCGACATACAGGAGTTCATGATCCAGCCGGTATCGATGCAGAGTTTCCGCGAGGCGCTGCGTTGCGGTGTGGAAGTATTCCACTCGCTGAAAACCGTTCTGAAGAGCAGGGGTTTAACCACTGCGGTTGGTGACGAGGGTGGTTTTGCACCCGATCTCAATTCGAATGCCGAAGCGCTGGATGTGATCGGTGAAGCGGTCGCGAAGGCCGGATATGTTCTCGGCAAGGACGTAACCCTGGCGCTCGACTGTGCCGCGTCCGAGTTCTACGCCGATGGTCAATACACCCTGCACGGCGAAGGTCGAACGTTCAGCAATACCGGTTTTGCCGAATATCTCGCTGATCTCACGCGCAGGCATCCGATTGTCTCCATTGAAGATGGCATGGATGAAAGTGATTGGGATGGCTGGGCGGCACTGACTCGCCTGGTCGGCAAATCGGTGCAGCTGGTCGGTGATGATCTGTTTGTCACCAACACCAAGATTCTCAAGCGCGGGATAGATTCGAGTATCGCCAATTCGATCCTGATCAAGCTCAATCAGATTGGCACGTTGACCGAAACCCTCGATGCGATCCGCATGGCGCAGCAGGCCGGTTATACCGCCGTCGTCTCGCACCGCAGTGGTGAGACCGAGGATGTCACGATCGCAGATCTGGCCGTGGGCACCGGTGCGGGCCAGATCAAGACCGGATCTCTGTGCCGCAGTGATCGAGTTGCCAAGTACAATCAGCTGCTCCGGATCGAGGAGCTTCTGGGTAAAGACGCCGTGTACCGAGGCAGAGCAGAGTTCGCCCGCTGATCCGGGTTTGAATGAACATGGTGTCGTCCGGACTGGCGGCACGACTCGAGCAGAGCCTGACCCACCTGCTGATTGATACCCTGATAACCGACATGGATCTTGAGTGATGACACATCAACTGAACCCGCTCAGGCTTAGGTTCTCCATCGGACGGAGGATGCGGTGCGCCTGACCATTCTCATCGCGATGCTCATTGTCGGGTCCCTGCAGTACAAAGTGTGGTTTTCCGATGTCGGCTTCCGCGCCGCACAGGTGCTCGAAGCGGAGCTTCAGGCACAGAAGGAAAAGACTGCAGAGCTCAAGGCATCAAATGCGGTTCTCGAGGCCGAAGTCATGGCGCTCAATAGCGGTACCGAAGTGTTCGAGGCACGTGCGCGTCTGGTTCTCGGTATGGTGCGCCAGGATGAGATTTTTGTTCTGGTTGGTGACGCTCCGCGCTGATGTCGGATTCCGGGTTCTCAGTGTCTGGCAGTGTTTTGAGTGACGTGTCGGCGATTGGTGCCGGGCAGCGTCCTTGTGGCCGCCTGCGTGAACACGTCGAAGATTTTGCAGTCTTCGAAATCCTTGAGCCGCAAGTTTCTCTGCAAGGTGAACATCTTTGGCTTCGCATCCGAAAGACGAGGATCAGCACTCCCGCTGCCGCCCGCAGGATTGCTGAGCTGCTGAAGATTGATGTGCGGGACGTGGGCTATTCCGGGCTCAAGGACGAACGATCAATCTCGGAACAGTGGTTCAGCGTTCCCGTTCGTGGCGACATATCGGCGCCGCCCGGTTCTGACGCGGAGGGTGAACTCCAGGTTTTGCAGACCGTACTTCAGCCGGGGAAGCTGCGCCGCGGGATGCATGCGGGCAACCGATTCCAGATCGTTTTGCGGGATGTGACCAGGCGGATCGAAATTCTAGCAGAGTGGCGTTTTCCCAACGCCTTCGGTTCGCGGCGATTCGGCACGGACAATATTGAACGGGCGCTCGAGTGGCTTGATTCCCGCCGCTCGCGACGCATCAGCCGATTCAAACAAGGTATCTACCTGTCGGTGTTGCGTTCGCTCCTGTTCAACAAGGTGCTGGCCGCACGTATCGACGCGGACAATTGGTCCACGTGTATACCAGGAGATGTTGCCGATGCTGCCGGGTTTCCAACGGGACCGCTCTGGGGTCGGGGGCGCTCGCGGACGCAAGGCGCCGCCGCCGCCCTCGAATCAGCGGCGCTCGAACAACTGCAGCAGGTGTGTGAAGGCCTTGAGTTCGCCGGTGTGGATCAGTCCAGACGCAGCTTTGTGGGCGTAGCGCGCGACGTGATTGCGCACTGGCCGTCGGCGGATCGGCTCGAGATTGGATTTACTCTGACGACCGGCAGTTATGCAACGACTGCGCTCGCGGAGCTCTTCGCTCTCGATGACAGAGCGGATCGATGAAGAGGGAACTTGAAGGCATCGGCATGACTTCGAAACGCACGCGCGACCGGCTGGTTGCGCGGCTGCGTCAACGCGGTATCACCCATGAAGGCGTATTGCAGTCGATAGGCGATGTGCCGAGACACCTGTTCGTCGATGAAGCGTTCGAACATCGCGCGTATGAAGACACGGCGTTGCCGGTGGGTTTCGGGCAGACGATTTCCCAGCCCTATGTGGTCGCGCGGATGACCCAGACGTTGCTTGCCAACAATCCACGGCATGTCCTGGAAGTGGGCACAGGAACGGGCTATCAGACTGCGGTGCTGGCACCGCTCGTGCACCGGATTCTCACCATTGAACGTATCGAAGGGCTACTTGCGAAAGCGCAACAACGGCTGCGGGTTCTCGGTGTGGACAACGTCCGTTACCGTCTGGGTGATGGGTACGAAGGCTGGCCGGCCGAGAGTCCGTTTGATGCGATTCTCGTTGCAGCGGCGCCTCCGGAAGTACCTCCGGTCCTCCTGTCACAGTTGGCTGAAGGTGGGCGGTTGGTAGTTCCTGTTGGCGGAGATGATGGCCAGGAACTCAGGTTCATCGAACGTGTCGGAGATACGTTTGCCACCCGGATTGTGGAAAACGTACGTTTTGTGCCATTAGTAAAGGGAGTCAGGCAGTACCGGGGGAGTGACCTAGATGACTGAAACGGCGACAATGGTCTCTGACAAGTGAGCATACGGAGCCGGACGACTTTGCACTGGCGTGCTGTCGCCGCAGCATCAACACAGGCAGCGGTGTTGATGTGGTTGTTCCTCATGGCCACAGGTTGTGCAGAGCGGGGGCGACCGCTTGTGATCGACAAAACGGAGCAGCGCAAACCCGTACTCGTGGTGCGAAACAGTGATGTTCGGTCGGCACCGAACCCCGAGCGGGACGAGTACGTGGTAGGGAAGGGTGACACGGTCTACCGGATTGCGTGGCGCTTCGGGAGAACGGTCGAAGCGATTGCAAGTGCCAATGGACTTGAACCGCCGTACGCGATTTTTCCGGGCCAGCGGCTGCGGGTACAGGGCGCCGTTACGCCATCGGCACCCGGTCTACAGTCCGGTGATGCAAGCGCGGCTGGAACCCTGTCAACCGGCATTGGCGGTTCTTTGCCTCCCGTCGTGGAAACACCATCCGGACCTGTTCGATGGTCATGGCCCGTGCCTGCCACACCACTGCGCGAGTTCGGGAGGGGCAACAAGGGGCTCGACTTCGAGGTGGCAGTGGGTACCACGGTGCGCGCTGCCGGTACCGGGGTTGTGGTTTATTCCGGTGTGGGTCTTGGCGGCTATGAAAGCCTGCTGATTCTTCGCCATGACGGCGGCTTTCTGAGCGCCTACAGCCTGAATTGTGCCGTAGCGCCCAAGGAAGGTGACGTGCTCAAGGCGGGTGATCCGATCGCTGACATCAGTAGCGGTGGACGTGCTGCCCGATTCCACTTCGAGATTCGCAGGGATGGCGATCCGGTCAGTCCACGCACCCTGCTGAAGTGATGCTGCGCGGGAATCATGTTGCCGCTCACCAGACTGAGATGGCGGGGAACGTTGCAGTTGCCGTCTCGTTAAACGCTCGATGGGCTGGGACGCGACGGCCGTTCAGCCTGCCACATCTAAGGTGAACAGGAGACTCTACTTGAGAGCCCCTATTTGTCAGCCGCCTTCGATGAGACTGCGTTTACCGGCTTTGCCGTTCCAGTCTTCAGCGTCGGGCAGCGCATCTTTCTTCTCGGTGATGTTTGGCCACATCTCTGCGTACTTGGCGTTCAGCTCCTGGAACACCTTCTGGTCTGCGGGCAGCTCATCTTCGGAATAGATCGCATTGACCGGACATTCCGGCTCGCACAACGCACAGTCGATGCACTCGTCGGGGTGGATAACCAGCATGTTGGGACCTTCGTAAAAGCAATCCACCGGGCAGACTTCTACGCAGTCCGTGTGCTTGCACTTGATGCAGTTTTCTCCGACGACGAAGGGCATGGCGATCGTTCCGCAATTCAAAAAAGGCGGTCATTCTAGCGGAGTATCCCGGTCTGTCGAGAGCAGCCCCCGCAGCCGATAGACCAGGGCGAGTGCGTCGCGGGGTGACAAGGCGTCCGGATCGAGTGCCGCGAGTTCATCCAGTATGGCGAGATGTTCGGCAGGCCAGCTCGCGGCTTCAGGCGCAGGCTTGGCGGCGGCTGCGAAGAGGTCACCCTGGGGTTTATCAGTGTAGACGACACTGCGTTCGAGTCGATCCAGATACTCCTGGGCCGTGCGAACCACCAGGGGAGGTACGCCGGCCAGCCGTGCCACCTGGATCCCGTAGCTCTGGCTGGCAGGCCCTGGCGCCACACTGTGCAACAGAATGATCTCGCCTCGATGCTCCGTCGCCGTGAGGTGTGCGTTCTGCACCCCATCGACCTCACCCGCCATACTGGTCAGTTCGAAATAGTGCGTGGCGAACAGGGTCAGCGCCCGGATTCGTTCCGCGAGGTGTCGGGCAGTTCCCCAGGCGAGGGCAAGTCCGTCGTAGGTGCTGGTGCCGCGGCCGATTTCATCTAGCAGGACCAGGCTTTGGGCGGTGGCATTGTTAAGGATGGTGGCGGTCTCGATCATCTCGACCATGAAGGTTGATCGACCCTCAGCCAGATCATCGCCTGCGCCGATGCGGGTGAAGATACGATCAACCGGTCCCAGGGATGCAGCCGTCGCCGGAACCCGGCTGCCGGCGTAGGCGAGGATCACGATCAGCGCGGTCTGGCGCATGAAGGTCGATTTGCCGCCCATGTTGGGACCGGTGATGACCAGCATCCGTCGTGTGGAATCCAGGTCGATGCCGTTGCGGATGAAGGGTGTTTGCAAACGGGAGGCGACCACCGGGTGCCAGCCATTCTCGATCCTGAGGCCGGGAAGGGGCGAGTAGGTGGGAACACAGAGATCCAGTGCGAGTGCGCGTTCCGCGAAGCAGGCGAGCACGTCCACCGTCGCAAGCACCTCACCGACGCGCCGAAAGCGCGAGTGGGCGGTAGCGAGTGTTTCAACCAGCTCGGCGTAGAGCGCGCGCTCGGATTGCAGCGCACGTGCCTTTGCGGTCAGCGCCTGATCTTCGAATGCCTTGAGCTCGGGAGTGATGTATCGCTCGGCATTCTTCAGCGTCTGGCGGCGCATGTAGTCCGGTGGTGGTGTGGCTGCGCTGTGACCGAGCTCGATGTAGTAGCCGTGGACGCGGTTGTAGCCCACCTTCAGAGTGGCGTACCCCGTCCGCTCCCGCTCCCGGGACTCCAGTTCACTCAGCCATGCACCGGCATCGGCATCGAGACTGCGCAGGCGATCGAGTTCCGCATCAAAGCCCGGCGCGATGACGCCACCTTCCCGGATTACTGCCGGCGGTGACTCGACGATGGCGCGACGCAGCAGAGAAGCATCGTCAGCACAATCCGGAAGACTGTGGAGTTGCGCTTGCAGCAGCGGCGCATCGAGTTTTTCAAGAGCGGCGCGAATTTCGGGGAGGAGCGCCAGGGTCTCACCGAGCTTCGACAGATCCCGCGGTGACGCAGAGCCCAGCGTGATCCGGCTGGTGATCCGCTCCACGTCAGCGCACAGGCGCAGAGTTCGGCGCAGGAGTTCCGGATCGACCTCGATGAGTGTCGTTACTGCCGCCTGGCGTTGCCGCGCTTCGGTCTGTGAGCGGTGCGGTTGCACCAGCCAGCGGCGGATGAGGCGACGCCCCATGGGCGTACGGGTGGTATCCCACAGCGCCAGAAGAGTGTTGTTTGTGGTCCCGTCAGGACGGCTGTCGATCTCGAGATTTCGCCGCGCCGCAGCGTCCAGCAGAATCACGTCGTTGGTGTCGATTCGACACAGTGTGTCAATTCGTACCAGCCGCGAATACGCCCGACGGGCGTAGGCAAGCCCGAGATCGAGCGCTTCGACGACTACACTTTCGGGTTGAATTCCGAATCCTTCGAGCGTCGCCACCCCGAGCGCTTCCTGAACTCTTGCAGTCGAGATCGCCCAAGGTGTGTGGCCACCGGTGGCGAGCTCCATGGATTGGCCGAAACCCGCGGCCCGCAATGACAGTAGTAGAGACTCGGGCTGGACCAGAACCTCGCTGGCTTCGGCGCGTTTCAGGTGCAGCAGGAGTTCTTCGCGGCGATCGGTACTGACCACCTCCGCGTGTGCACTGGCGATGCTGAGGACGGCAAGTCCGAATTGACCATTGCGTTCGCAAACCGCGGCGAGTGAGCTGTCGCCGGACTCGGCGAGCAGTGATTCTTCGACGAGAGTGCCCGCACTGACGATTCGTTGCACGCGACGCTCGACCGGCCCCTTGCTCGTTTCCGGGTCACCCACCTGTTCGCAGATGGCGACACGGATGCCGAGCTTCACGAGACGGGCGAGATAGCCATCCACCGAGTGGTACGGCACCCCGCACATGGGAATCGGCTGACCGGCTGACTGACCCCGCTGAGTCAGGGTGATCTCGAGCAGCTCGGCGGCCTTGCGTGCATCCTCGAAGAAGAGCTCATAGAAGTCCCCCATGCGATAGAACAGGAGGCAGTCGGGGTGTTCGGCCTTGATGCCGAGGTACTGCCGCATCATGGGTGTGTGCTCGGCGAAGGCGGCGCTCGGGTCGGCGTTCAATGGCGGGTATCAGGTTTCGGGGCGTGCGAGATTTGCATGGAAGATTGTGCGATTCAACCGATGCGTCGGGATTCCCGCTTGCGTCGTCATACTGGTCGGATATACAGTGCTGGGATCCATCGGCAACTACCAGACAGGACACGCAACATGAGCCGCATCCCCACCGAACGAACCCCCAAAGACCTTTCTGCGCTTGGCCGTGAAAGCAAACGGCCGGGGCTGAGAGACGGCGGTAAAGACGGTGGTGATGATTCGCAGCGTGACCGTGCACTGAGTGCGGCACTGGCCCAGATCGAACGGCAGTTCGGCAAAGGTTCGATGATGCGGCTCGGCGACCGTGAGCAGGTTTCCATTCCGGCAATATCAACCGGATCACTCGGCCTTGATGTGGCGCTCGGAATTGGCGGTCTTCCCAGAGGACGAATCGTTGAGATCTACGGTCCTGAATCCTCCGGTAAAACCACACTGACCCTGCAGGTGATTGCTGAGGCGCAGAAGAGCGGCGGCACCTGTGCGTTCATCGACGCCGAACACGCCCTGGATCCGATCTACGCTCAGTCGCTCGGCGTGAACATCGAAGACCTCCTGGTTTCCCAGCCGGATACGGGCGAACAGGCGCTGGAGATCTGCGACATGATCGTGCGGTCCGGAGCGGTGGATGTGGTGGTCATTGACTCTGTGGCCGCGCTGACACCGAAAGCGGAAATTGAAGGCGAGATGGGTGATTCCCATGTGGGTCTGCAGGCACGGTTGATGAGTCAGGCCCTCCGCAAAATGACGGCGAGCATCAAACAGTCGAATACCCTCGTGATCTTCATCAACCAGATCCGTATGAAGATCGGCGTGATGTTCGGTTCTCCGGAGACCACCACCGGTGGTAACGCTCTGAAGTTCTACGCATCGGTAAGGCTCGACATCCGCCGGATCGGCGCGGTGAAAGAGGGCGAGGAAGTCGTCGGCAACGAGACCCGGGTCAAGGTGGTGAAGAACAAAGTGGCACCGCCTTTCCGGCAAACGGAATTCCAGATTCTCTATGGCTCCGGGATCAACCGGATGGGCGAGATCCTCGATCTGGGTTCGCAGCAGGGCATCATTGAAAAGTCTGGCGCCTGGTACACCTACAAAGAGGATCGGATCGGGCAGGGCAGAAAAAACTCCTGCGACTATCTCCTGGAACATCGCGAGATGTGCCAGGAAATTGAAGCCCGAATCCGCCAGACGTTATTGCCGCGTACACAAGGCGGAGAAGAAGACGTGCTCGTTCCGGAACCGAGTGGCGACACGCTCTGACCCGTCTCCGATAGTCCAATGGTGCGACTGAGGCTGTTAAGGCATCGCGAGCTGAGCAAATGCTCAGCGTACGGGGAAGACCCGCAGAGCTCCGACGGCGTTGCTGAAGTTGGCGAGCGGGCGCTGGTGCAAGAAGTGCGCAGGATGGCACTGGGTCTGCTAGCGACGCGGGAGTATGCATCGGTTGAGCTGGTCGGGCGCCTCGAATCTCGTGGAGTGCCCCGACACCTCGCCCAGCGGGTGATCGCGCAACTCGCAGAAGAAGGTCTTCAATCCGACGAGCGTTTTGTGGAAGTGTTCGTACGAAGCCGGCTGGGGCGGGGTCAGGGACCGTTGTTGCTCCGGGCTGAACTGCGGGCGCGGGGAATCGAAGACACGTTGATTGATGTCGAACTGGATCAGTCAACGACGTTCTGGATCGACAAAGCACATTCGGCTGCTCTCAGGCATTTCAAGGTTGTGCCCCGTAGTCGTGAGGACTGGGCTGCTCAGGCGAGGTATCTTGGTCGCAAGGGCTTCACTTCGTCGATGATCTACGCCGCACTGGGTGACCAAAGGGACTGAAAAATCTCCAGGTTTGGCAGCGCGGACAAGCTGATTGCCCGCGATTATACTTTCGGACTTTTTCACGCCGGGGCCCCTATGCAGGCTCGCGAAATACGACAAGCCTATCTGGACTTCTTTGTCGCACGAGGGCACACCGTCGTGCAGTCGTCCAGTCTCGTTCCCCTGAACGACCCCACGCTGCTGTTTACCAACTCCGGTATGGTTCAGTTCAAGGATGCACTGCTTGGCAAAGAGAATCCGGGTTACCGGCGTGCAACGTCAGCGCAACGATGTGTTCGCGCCGGCGGTAAACACAACGACCTTGAGAATGTGGGGTACACGGCGCGACATCACACGTTCTTCGAAATGATGGGGAACTTCAGTTTCGGGGACTACTTCAAGAACGAGACGATTCATTGGGCGTGGGAATTCGTGACGTCCGTACTTCGGATCCCCAAAGACTCGATCTGGGTGACTGTCCACCCAACGGATGAAGAGAGTCGGGCGATCTGGCGCGATCAGATCGGCATCCCCGCCGAACGGATCGTCGACATCGAAGCGAATTTCTGGGCGATGGGCGATACCGGGCCTTGCGGACCCTGCACGGAGATCTTCTACGACCACGGTCCGGAGGTCGCTGGCGGTCCTCCGGGCTCGCCTGAAGAAGACGGCGATCGCTACATCGAGTTCTGGAATCTCGTGTTCCCGCAATTCGAACGTTCACCCGATGGCACGTTGAATCCCTTGCCTCAGAAGGGCGTAGATACTGGCATGGGACTCGAACGAGTCGCCGCCATCATGCAGCACGTGCACAGCAACTATGACATCGATCTTTTCCAGAAGATCATGCGGGCCGTGCAGCATGAAGCTGGCGCGGATAACGACCCGGTGATTCAGGCAAGCCCATCACTCCGGGTCATTGCCGACCACATTCGGTCGAGCGCGTTTCTGGTTGCAGACGGTGTCCATCCTGGCAATGAAGACCGTGCTTATGTGTTGCGACGCATCGTCCGCCGGGCGTTGCGCCACGGCCACAAGCTCGGCATCACGCGGCCGTTCTTTCATCGGCTCGTACGTCCGCTTGTTGAAGAGATGGGACAGGCGTACCCACTTCTTCAGGACAAGCGGGCGGAGATCGCCAGTATTCTCGAACGCGAAGAGCTCAAGTTTGCCGAGACGCTGAGTCAGGGTATGTCGCTCTTGTCGCGGGAAATCGACGGCTTGAAGGGCACCGAGATTCCCGGAGAAGTGGTCTTCCGCTTGTACGATACCTTCGGGTTCCCGGTTGATCTCACTGCCGACGTCGCTCGTGAGCGGGGACTGTCGGTGGACATGCCTGGATTCGAAGCGGCGATGGAAGCGCAACGCAACAGGGGGCGCGCTGCAGCCCGCTTTACTGCCAACCTCGGGCAGGTTGTACACACCAGCGGCAAGGTGAGCTTCGAAGGCTATCAATACGTCGAACATGCCGGCGTGATCGAAGCGCTTTTTTCAGCGGATGGCGCCGCGATCGACGTTTTGCGTCCCGGCGAAAGCGGCTGTGTTGTACTCGACTGTACTCCTTTCTATGCCGAATCCGGTGGGCAGGTCGGGGACGCGGGATCGTTGACAGCAGACGGTGTGGAGTTCGAGGTCACGGACACGCAGATTTCGGGCGAACAGCATTTGCACATCGGCCGATTGTTGCGGGGAGAGATCCGCAGCGGTCTGCATCTGCAGGCAGGGGTGAATGCTGAGCGTCGAGCAAAGATCCGGAGCAATCATTCCGCAACACACCTCATGCACGCGGCGCTGCGACAGGTGCTTGGGAAGCATGTACAGCAGAAAGGTTCACTGGTGGATGACCAGCGGCTGCGATTCGACTTTTCCCACGCTGCGCCGATCACGGCGGCTGAGCTCGCGCGAATTGAAACCATCGTCAACGAGCAGGTTCGCCGCAATGACGCAGTAGAGACCGATGTCTTGCCATACGACGATGCAGTGAAGCGTGGAGCGATGGCGTTGTTCGGTGAAAAGTATGGCGATCGTGTTCGCATGCTCACGATGAACGCCGGCTTCTCGGTGGAACTCTGTGGTGGGACGCATGTCAGTCGAACCGGCGACATCGGTCTCTTCAAAATCCTGGGTGAGGGCGGTGTTGCCGCTGGTGTTCGCCGTATCGAGGCCACCACGGGTGATCGGGCGATAGGAATCATCAGTGAACAACAGCGATCGCTCGCAGCGGTTGCTGAACTGCTGAAAGCACCCGTGGGTGAGATCGAGGCACGCCTTGAGCTCCTGTTGCAGGAACATCGCCGATTGCAAAAAGAAACCGGCGAGCTGTCCCAGAAAGTTGCTGCGGCGAGCGGTGGGGCTTTGGCGGATCAAGCCGTTGATGTGAATGGAGTCAGTGTACTGGCCACTCTGGTGCAAGGTGGCGCGGCTGCGTTGATGCCGACACTCGATACACTCAAAGGCAAGTTACAGCGTTCCGTGATCCTGTTGGCGACACTCGACGATGGCAAGGTATCCCTCGTCGCGGGCGTCAGCAAAGACGTCACCGGCAAGGTGAAAGCGGGCGAGCTGATCAACCACGTCGGCCTGGCGGTGGGTGCAAAAGGTGGCGGACGACCGGAGCTTGCGCGCGCCGGTGGTGGCGAAAAGCCGGAGGCGCTGGATGATGCGTTGAAGCTTGTCGTGCCGTTTGTGCGGGACAAGACCGGATCGGGAGTTTCGGCATGAGTTTGATTGTCCAGAAGTACGGTGGCACCAGCGTTGGGGACCTTGCCCGCATCCGGCACGTTGCCGAGCGGGTCGCCCGTTACCGCGATCAAGGTCACCAGGTCGTGGTGGTCGTGTCCGCGATGAGCGGCGAAACCAATCGACTCGATGCGCTTGGCAAGGAACTGGTGAGTCGGCCCGATTCGCGGGAGATGGACGTCCTGCTGGCTGCAGGCGAACAGGTCAGCATCGCCTTGCTGTCGATGGCACTCATTGCCAGAGGCGTGCCTGCAAGATCGTTCCTCGGATTCCAGGTACCGGTCCGCACAGATGATGCGTTCGGTCGCGCACGAATCGAGGAGATCGATACACAAAGCCTTATGGCCGCGGTGCGAGAGGGTATCGTCCCGGTGATCGCGGGATTCCAGGGCGTTGCCTCAGATGATTCCGTCACCACGCTTGGCAGAGGTGGTTCAGACACGAGCGCAGTCGCGGTAGCCGCCGCACTCAAAGCGGATGAGTGCGAAATCTGCACGGACGTCGATGGCGTCTACACCGCAGATCCCCGGGTCGAACCGCGCGCGAGGCGCCTCGATACGATTACGTTTGAAGAGATGCTCGAACTTGCGAGTCTCGGTTCCAAGGTGCTGCACCCGAGATCTGTTGAGTTTGCAGGCAAATACCAGGTGCCGCTTCGTGTTCTGTCCACCTTTGTGGAGGCGGGTGGCACCCTGATTACGATGGAGAGCGAGACGATGGAACAACCACTGGTATCTGGCATCGCCCACACGCGGGATGAAGCGAAACTGACCATTTCCGGTGTGCCGGATGTCCCGGGCGTGGCTTCCAGAATTCTCGGGCCTGTGAGCGCTGCCAATATTGAAGTGGACATGATCGTACAGAACACGGGTGCCGACGGCCTGACCGACTTCACCTTTACGGTCAAGCGGAGTGACTTCGACAAGGCCCGTGAATTGTTGGCGCCGGTGCAGTCTTCGCTTAAAGCCCGAAGCCTCAGCGGCGATGACGGAATTGCAAAGGTCTCAGTCGTGGGTGTAGGTATGCGATCGCATGCCGGCGTGGCGACCCGGGTATTCGATGCCTTGGCCCGGGAGAACATCAACATCCTGATGATCTCGACATCCGAGATCAAAATTTCGGTGGTGATTGCTGAGCGTTACATGGAGCTGGCGGTCCGTACGTTGCATTCCGAGTTTGGTCTCGAGCAGGCCGTGCCGGCCTGAATCGTTCACAAACCCGTAGTTGAAGGTTGCTTTACCAGTCGTTTTGGTCGAAGTAGCCTTGGAAATGTCAGGTAAAACGGCTTCGGCCGGGCATGGCTTCGCCTGCAGATCTGTGCTCCTGGATGGCGCCAGAGAAGTGGTGGGGGATGTCGAAGGAACCGCATTGGATGGGGGCCTGGCTTGAGCGCAGTTTTACAAGGAGTCCGCTTGCACGAGCCGTGCGGACATCAAGGAGAGTCATATGGAAAAGTCCATGGAGAGCAGTGTGTGTTCCGATCGCAAGCCCCGTCCTGAAAAGATCGGGGTGCAGCAGCCATGTTGATCCTGACACGGCGCATCGGTGAAACCCTCATGATCGGCAACGACATCATCGTTACAGTGCTGGGTGTAAAAGGTAACCAGGTTCGACTTGGAGTTGGCGCACCCAAAGACGTTGCTGTTCACAGGGAAGAAATCTACCGGCGTATCCAGAAGGAGCAGGAAGACGAAGCCGCGGGACGCTCTGCGGAGTCGTAGTTCGTGGAGCCGGGGGCTCTCCAGCTGCATCAGGTGAGCTAAACCTGGTAGCGCTCCCCCACCGGAAGAAACCTATCCGTCAGCGGGTCCCAGGCGTCCACCTTTCCCGTGCGGATGTCGTATACCCACCCGTGTAATTCCACAGTACGACGAGCCAGACTCGCGTCAACGGACGGGTGTGTGCGCAGGTGTTGCAGCTGCAGCATGACGTTTTGCTCGATCAGCATTCGCATACGCGCCTCTTCGCTGATGTCTGACCCCAGCTCTCTGACGATACTGACTGCAGCCCTGGAGTAACCAAGCCACTCCTTGACGTGATCAAGGCCATCCACTGATTCCGGGTGCAAGGCGCCATGCATCGCGCCGCATTGCGTGTGTCCACACACCACGATGTGCGGAACTTTGAGTACGGCAACGGCAAACTCGATGGAAGCTGTCATGCCGCCGATGTGATGCGTGTGTGGCGGAACGATGTTGCCCGCGTTTCGGCAGATGAAGAGTTCGCCTGGCTCGGTCTGCGTGATCATGGCCGTATCTATCCGCGCATCGGAGCAGGTGATGAAGAGGGCCTCGGGGCGCTGACCCTCACTGAGTTTTTCGAACAGGGCCCGTTTTTCCGGGAACACAACATCCTGAAAGTGGATGACGCCGTGGATGAAGCTGGGCATGGAACAGCTCAGCGAAGAAAGATGAATCAGGATTCTACTAGTTTCAGTCCCGCGGCAGGCCAAAATAGAAACGGGGCCGAAGCCCCGTTTCTGTATCGGAACGCGCCTGGTAAGCCAGGCGAACTCCGCTTACTGGAACGCGCCGAACTTGTAGCGGACTTCCAGACCCCACAGGCGCGGGTCGGTGAGTGCGCCGGTACGACGGTAGTTGGTCGTTTCGTTCGCCTGGTACT
>VGVE01000012.1 GCA_016874135.1 Gammaproteobacteria bacterium
ACCTCAGGAGGGATGTCCTCCCGGTCGTGAAGTGGCAGGTAGAGCTGTTGGATACGGATCACGTGGCATCAGCGGGATTGGCGGCGGCGCGACAGCATACCTGTGTGAATCAGACGCCGGGAGCATCCGTTGGGACTGACGGCGCGCTCACTTTGGACCGTTGTAGGCACGTTCCACCTTTGCGACGCGCAGTTCGTAGTGCGCATACCAGGTGGAGTTACCCCGCGCGCGGGCGACGGCATGTTCCGCGTTCGCTCTCCATGCAGCGATGCTCGCCTCGTCTTGCCAGTAGCTGACGGTGATACCGAGTCCGTTTTTGTCCCGGGTAGATTCGATGCCGAAGCAGCCGGCTTGAGTCATCGCGAGGGACGCCATGGCTTCACCCATCGCGTCATAACCGTTATCACCGGGTGTGCGCTGGTTAGTGAAAATCACGGCGTAGTAGGGGGGCTTCGGGGTGGTCGCGAAACGGCTCATTCTTGATCTCTCCCTGGTGCAGGTAGTGGGGCTGATCGGTCGGAGAGGACCTTGTTATAGAAGAGCTCAGGGTCGCCTGCATCGAGATTGAACACGATGCCGCTGTGCTGAAAGCCGAGGCGGGTGAGCAGCCCATGCATAGGGATATTGGACTCATTGGTCGATGTGAAAACATCCGGACCGGGAAGCTGCGCGCATGCTGCGGTGATGAGTGTGCCTCCGATGCCACTTCGTCGCAGAGCAGGGTCAACGTAGACCATTTCAATAAAGGCGCGGCCGAAGAAGTGAAAGGTAAACAGCAGATATCCTGCGATTTGCTGAGATTCCGGATTAACCGCCACCAGCGCAGATGAGTGACGCAAGGACTCCCTGAACAACGCTGCGCGCCAAGGATCGGTAGAGAGTTCAGGATCAAACCGTGAACAGGGCTCAAGGTCCGCAGCAGTCGCAGGTCGTATCGCCAGGCTCAATTCGGCGACCATGTGATCCGCGCACCACCGAGGACAGGAAGATGCAGCCATTTCCCCACCACTATCGGGCCAAGGTCAAGAGTGATGCAGGCGGTGAATTGTCGGATCTGACGTCGCCGGGCCTGGCGGATCACCATGTAGCGCCACCAGCTGAGTTCGGCGGCACGGGAGCGCAGTGGTCCCCGGAAACCCTGCTCACCGGTGCCGTGGTGAGTTGTTATGTGCTCGGGTTTCGCACCATTGCCGGCGCTTCGAAACTCAACTGGACGGCGGTTGAGTGCAACGTCCTGCTTACGCTCGACCGGGTCGGCCATGCCATGCGGTTCACAGTGCTCGAACTCGACGTAGCGCTCGTGGTCCCGGATGCCCGCCGTGCGGAGCGTGCGGTGCGCATTCTGGAAAAAGCCAAGGAGGACTGCCTTATCACCAATTCGCTCAGTGCAGAGGTGACCTTACGCCCCAGAATTGAGGTTAGGGAAAGCTAGCAGCAAGCGTTCAATTCCGAAGTGATTTCCAGTGCGCCAATGCGTCGTGCAACGATGGCAGTATCGCCTGTCCGAGCGCACGTTCACCACCTCCCGGTTCAATGAGATCGGGGATCTGAAACACGGTGAGTCCCGCGGCGAGCGCCGCTCGCGTGCCGTTCATTGAATCCTCAAACGCCCAGCATCCCTCAGGAGAAACGTTCAGCAGCTCACAGGCCTTCAGATAAGGATCCGGATAGGGTTTGCCGTGTGTGGTCTCGCCGCCACAGACGAGTTCCTGGAAAAAGTGATCCAAGCGTGCCAGCTCAAGTTTCTTCTCCGCTGTTGGCCTTCGGGTGGAAGTCGCCAATGCCAGCGGCGTGCCGGAATCGTGCAAGACCTGCAGCAGTTCAACTGCACCGGGCTTGATGTCTAACGGCCGGAAATGCACGTGTTGATCGTAGCGTCGGCTCCAGCTGGCATACACCGCCTCGAACGGAAATCCCGGCCCCAGTTCCCGCCGCAGAATTTCTTCGGTGACGCCGTAGGTGGCACCGATGCACTTGCGGTAGACGTCGAGGTTCGGCTCAAAGCGGAATTCACGACAGGCGGCGATAAACGTGTGCAACGCCAGACGTTCGGAGTCGAGCAGCAGACCATCCATGTCGAAGACCACCGCCAGTGGTGGCCTTTGGTGTCGCTCAGCTGGCACCGCGATCACGCGACGATGATTTCGTGTGCCCGTGCTTCGGTATCTGCCGAAACGATGTTGCCGATCAGAAGGGGTGTTTCACCGTTGTCGCGCAAGACATCCATCGCCTTGTTCGCCTGGTCTGCAGGTAGGCAGATGATGAAACCGATACCGCAATTGAAGGTGGCGAGCATCTCCCGCGTTTCCACGTTCCCGACCTGCTGCAGGAAGCTGAACACCTCGGGCCACTGCCAGCGTGTGATGTCGATGCGCGCTGCAAGTCCCGAGCGCTGGAACATGCGTGGGACGTTTTCCCAGAAGCCGCCCCCGGTGATGTGCACCATGCCGTGAACCGGTACCGCCTTGAGCATGGCACGCACACTCTTCACGTAGATCCGGGTGGGCATCAGCAGCTGGTCAAGGATGGTGGCGGTCGGCTTGCTCCCGCCTGATTCGAGAAGGCGGCGGATCAGCGAATAACCGTTGGAGTGCGGGCCAGAACTGGGCAGCCCGATGAGCACGTTGCCGGTATCGATCTTGGTGCCATCGATGATCTCATCCTTCTCGACGATGCCAATCGCAAAACCGGCGAGATCGTATTCACCCGGTTGGTAGAATCCGGGCATCTCCGCCGTTTCACCACCGGCGAGGGTACAGCCGGCGAGTTCGCAGGCTCGGGCAATGCCGATGATCACCCGGGCGGCGGTGTCGACGTCGAGTTTGCCCGTGGCGTAGTAGTCGAGGAATAGAAAGGGTTCGGCGCCATTAACGAGGATGTCGTTCACACACATCGCCACCAGGTCCTGGCCTACGGTGTCGTGACGGTCATGGTCGAAGGCGAGTTTCAGTTTTGTGCCGACGCCATCCGTTCCAGTGACGATGACGGGTCGCCGATAACCGGCCGGAATTTCCGCCATCGCCGCGAACCCGCCCAGCCCACCAAGCATCTCCGGACGCGCGGTGCGTTTGGCCGCACCCTTGATGCGATTGACGAGGTCCTGACCCGCGTGTGTATCAACACCGGCATCCTTGTAGGTCAACGATCGTTTGTCGGTCATTTTTTATGCCGGCGCCTGAAGTGCAAGGCGCGCGATTCTAACCTTGCCTCGGCGCTGCTGGTTGCTTGCCTGTCGAAAAAGGGCGTGCCGGGTTAAACGGGTCGCCTGATAGAATCCTGGCATGCGCACACTCACCCTGCAAACGCTCATCACGGCGGGTTGCATCGTTCTCTACTCGGCGAGCCTTGCCGCCGCCCATAACATCGGCTGGATGTACGAGGCGGACGTCCCTGTCCAGAACCAGTCGCAGGCCGCTCGGGTGCAGGCTGCGGAAGCAGGTTTCAGGCAGGTTCTCGGGCGGCTGACGGGGCAAGGCGATCATGGCCTTTCCATTCGGATCAGTGGGGCTTCGGCGGATCGGCAGATGACCCGTTTTTCCTACCATTCGGCGGTTGTCGATGGCCGTCGACAGCCACGGGTCAAACTTTCGTTCAATCCCAGCCAGACGCTGGCCACGGCACGAAACTCTGGGTTGCCGGTGTGGGGCGCCAGCCGGCCCGCGGTCAAACTCTATCTGCTCGTGCAGGAAGAAGATGGGGCATTCGCGCCGCTCGCCGAAACCCATCCCGCTCGGCAGGCGATGACCCGACGCGCCTGGGAACGTGGCCTCGTCTTGACGTTTGCGAAGTTCAACGACTCGACCGTGCCCGTGAACGCAATGCTCGAAGAGATCAATCCCAACCGCCCCGTTGACCCGCGCGCAGCCGTTCAGTCGAAAGCGAAGACCACCCCCACACCCACCACGGACGCCAGGGTGGAAGATCGGGTGATCGACCCGCTAACCGGTGCGCCCAAGATCGTCCAACCGGTTGAACCGCCGCCGGAACCGTTTTTGCCGGACATCATCCCGCTCGAAACCGAGATCGTGCTCGTCGGTGAAATACGGACTTTGCCGCCCGCACCCGACGTCATTCCCGGGCCCGCATTCCGTTGGGCAGTAGGCCGAGATCGCGACGTGGTCGAATTGCCCGTTGGGGATGCAGTGGCCCAGGGGGTAGCGATTGTGGATCGCGTAACCGATGAACTCGCGCGTCGTTTTGCGATCCCCTGGGTCGATCCGCAGACCAGGACGATGCAGGTCAAGCTGGTCAAGAGCATCGGCGCCTACGCCGAGCTGATGCGCTACCTGGGTCGTCAGGAGCTCCTGTCGCGAGTCGATTTGTTGGAGGCAGATGCGCAATCCTTTGCTTTCAACGTGACGACACCGGCGAGTGCGGACGCGCTCGTGCTGGTGTTCAAGGTAGATGGCCGGCTGTTACCGGAAGAATCTTCCGGGATCGCTGGGTCGTCACCGGCAGAAGAGATATCGCCGGATGCACCGCCTGAAGGTTCCGCTCCAGCCACGGAAGTGCTGATGCCGGCCGAATTGCCCGTTTTCACATGGCAAAACTGATCGGCCAACTTCCCAACGTTCTGACTCTGGTGCGAATCCTCCTGGTGGCGCCGATTGCCTGGGCCATCTGGTCGGCGGACTATCGGCTGGCACTGCTGCTGCTCATCGTCGCGGGGGTATCGGACCTTCTCGATGGTGAACTCGCGCGCCGTTTTAACTGGCAGAGTGAGTTTGGTGCCACGATCGATCCGGTTGCCGACAAACTTCTGGTGTTCGTGCTGGCGGTGCTGCTCACCGTCAAGGGGCACGTGCCGCTGTTGTTGGCGGTGATCGTGGTCCTCCGCGATGTGGTCATCCTCATTGGCGCGGCGGTCTACCGGGTCTTGTTCCGTGAGCTTGAGGTGGCGCCCACCTGGATCAGCAAGGTCAACACTGCCGCGCAAGTGGTGCTGCTCGGCATGGTGCTGCTTGCCCTGTGCGAGTTTGCTGATGTGAGCGACTGGATGCAGGCCTTGGTCGCGCCATGGGGATTTTTGCTGCTCGGGGTGCTCGCCATCTGGTCCGGAGTGGACTATGTCGTGACATGGAGTCGCAGAGCGGTTGCCGAACACCGGAAAGTCGGGTGAGCAACAACGATCCCTCGCAGCAGGCACTTCCGTTCGGTGGCGCTCGTGTACGAACGTTTTTCAATTTTGCCGGTCACGACAACGAAGAACTGGTCACGCGCCTCGGTGAGAGCCCTACAGGATTCAGCGCGACCTGGCTGCACGGTCCAAGAGGTGCCGGCAAGAGTCATCTGCTGCAAGCGGCAGTGCACGCACAGCGCGGGTATGGGGTCCGTTGCCTCCTTTTGGATGCTGCACAGCCGGATGCGGTTCGACAGCTCACAGAGACAGGGGAGGTGCACTGTCTTGCAGTGGATGATGTATCCGGATTGATTGGCCTGCGCCGCGTGGAGGTGCGCCTCTATGAGCGCTGGCAGACGCTGCAGCGCAGCGGCGGTCAGGTGATTTTCGCCGATGAACGGTCACCGCTGGCACTCGAGTTCGCGCTTGGGGATCTGGCGTCGAGATGCCGGTCGTGTCAGGTCTTCGAGGTGCAGCCGCTGAATGAAGCAGGCGTTCGCCAGTTGCTGCAGCGACGATTGCGTGATCGTGGATTGACTGTCAGCTCTGCGGTACTCGACTACTGGCTGACGCGACGTAGCCGTGCTGTTGGAGCGCTGCTGGATGATCTCGAGCGGCTCGATACCGCCAGCTGGCAGGAGAAACACCGGTTGACGGTACCGTTCCTGAAGTCCGTACTGGAACCCTGATGCATACGCTTGAGACCCTTTGATGCATGTACTCGTAACGGGTGGTGGTTCCGGTGGCCATGTGATTCCCGCGATCCCGGTGATGGAAGCGCTGCGCGCACAGGGTCATCAGGTGAGTTATGTCGGTACGACATCCGGCTACGAAGAGCGATTGCTCAACGGCGTCGATATGCAGTACCACGGCATTTCTTCCGGCAAGCTCAGACGATATCTCTCTTTCGAAAATCTGAAGGATGTATTCAAGGTTCTGCTCGGTATCGTGCAGGCGTTTTTTCTGCTGGGCCGGCTGCGCCCCGATGTGGTTTTCTCCAAAGGTGGCTTCGTCGCTTTCCCCGTGGTTCTTGCCGGCTGGCTGCGGCGGGTTCCGGTGATCAGCCACGAATCCGATTTCAGCCCAGGCCTCGCCAATCGACTGTCGCGCCCCTTTGTGCGCACGTTGTGCACAAGCTTCGCGGAGACGCGCATTCCCGGTTTTTCTGGACGCGAGGTGCATACCGGCAGTCCCCTGCGGCCGGAGTTTCTGACCGGTGATGCCGTACGCGGGCGAGCCCGTTTCGATCTGCCCGCTGATCGTCCGGTGCTGGTGGTCATCGGCGGCAGTCTCGGCGCCCGCAAGCTCAACGAAGTGGTGCGCTTGGCGGTTGTGCCACTGACCAAGCGTTATGAAGTGGTGCATATCTGCGGGCCGGGAAACGCCGAAGACTTGCAACAACCCGGCTATCACCCCCTGGAGTACATCAGCGAAGGTCTCGCGGATCTGCTGATGGCGGCGGATATCGTGATCTCGCGGGCGGGTGCGAATTCTCTGTTTGAGCTCCTCACGCTGCGTAAGCTCTGTCTTCTGGTGCCGCTCTCTGCGGCAGCGAGCCGCGGTGATCAGATCGAAAACGCGCGTTATGCCGAGTCCCGCGGCTTCAGTCTTGTGATCGAAGAACCTGCGCTGCGCCCGGAAACGCTGATAGAAGGCCTGGTCTCGCTTGAACGCCAGGCGGATTCTTACCGGGAGCGTCTGGCCACGTTTGAACGCAAGGATGCAGTAGCGGCGCTGCTCGATGAAATCAAGGCGCTGGCGCCTGCGCGACACTGAGTCTTTACCGTCCGAATGCATGAATCGGGCGCAAGCGGACTATGAACCTGCCGCCTCGCGGCACTTGAGGCACATGGTTAGAATGCCTGCCGTTTTCCGGGGGACACCATGACCAGAACCTTCAACGTGCGCACTTTTAACGCGATCGCCGCCAAAGGCATCGCGCGATTTCCCGCTGACCGCTTCAAGGTGGGTGCCGACATCAACAGTGCGGCCGCGGTACTGCTGCGCAGTCACAAGCTGTCAACCGCGGATCTGACCCCGGGATTGCAGGCCATCGCCCGTGCCGGTGCCGGTGTCAACAATGTGCCGGTAGATGCATGCACAGAGAAGGGCATTGTCGTCTTCAATACCCCCGGAGCGAATGCCAATTCCGTAAAGGAACTCGTTCTGACCGCGATGCTGCTCGCTTCACGCGACATCTACGGCGGTATCCAGTACGTCAATACACTGAGTGGTATCAGCGATGCTGCCGAACTCGACCGTCTTGTTGAAACGGAGAAGAAGCGCTTTGCCGGGCGTGAACTCGTCGGCAAATCCCTCGGCGTAGTCGGTCTTGGTGCCATCGGCTCACTGGTCGCGCGAGCGGCGCTCGACCTTGGTATGGATGTGCTCGGTTACGATCCGGCGATTTCAGTTGACGCTGCGTGGCGATTACCGAGTGAAGTGCAGCGCATGCAGAACCTGCCGAGTCTTTTCGCCCGTGCTGATTACGTCACCTTGCACGTGCCCCTGCTGGCGGAAACCCGCGGCATGATCAACGCCGAGAGCCTCGGTGCGTTCCGGCCAGGCAGTGTGTTGCTCAACTTTGCGCGTGAACCCATCGTGGATGGCGACGCACTCAAGGCCGCACTCGACAGCGGCCGGATCGGCAAATACGTCGCCGACTTCCCTATCGCCGGACTCATCGGCCATCCGAGTGTGCTGCTCACCCCGCACCTTGGCGCAAGTACGGAAGAAGCGGAAGAGAACTGCGCCATCATGGCCGCAAACCAGCTGGTGAACTTCCTTGAAACCGGCAGCATCATGAATTCGGTGAATTTTCCGTCAGTGAATCTCGAAGCCTCCACTGGATTCCGGCTTGCCGTGGTCAACCGCAACGTACCCGGCATGTTGGGACAGATGACCACTCTGCTCGCAGAGCGGCGCATCAATGTCGTAGACATGCTCAACAAGAGCCGCGGCGATGTCGCTTATAACCTCATCGATCTCGGTGAAGCGCCGGATGCCGGTCTTCTCGAAGCGATCAACGCGGTCGACAGTGTGGTCAGCGTGCGGGTGATTGGCGGCTCAGGTTAAGTCTGATCAATTCGCTCCTGCGAATTGATCAGGTCGGCAGGCGAAGCCTGCCTCACATTTTCCCGCGCTATGCACAGGAAGGTCTGAATTCTCAGACCTTCCTGAGTTTCTTCTGCGCGCGACGGGCGAAACGCTCTGGGGCAATCACGTCGAGTACCTCCGGTGTCACCGGAGGTGCCCATCCCATCATGAGGCTCTGCACCACTGCCGCGCCGAGGTGCGCTGAGGTTGCGCCCATGGAACCGTGTGCGGTGCTGACCCATACATCTCCCAGTTTGCCGATCAGCGGCATGCGATCCGCAGTGGTGACCCGTGTGGCACGCTGGCGACGGGTCCAGATGTGTGTGCGAGACGACAATCGCGCGAGGTTGGTGCGGGTCGCTTCTTCCGGATCCCAGGGGCTGTATTCGTAGGTGCTGCCCACGACGCCGAATTCCCCCCGCGGCAGAACATAACCGTCACCTAGCAGGGCAGTCCGGGGTGGATCGGGAAAAACCACGTGATCCGCTTGACCCCAGAGGGTGTGCAGGGGGATGTGATGTTCGCCGGCGAGTGAGGCCATGCCTGCAGCATTGCAGTAGATCAACGGGACTTCAGGGTCGACGCGATCGCTGAACGCAAGCTGGATACCGGGTGTTGTCGCAAGATCGGTACAGAGCCGCGCGAGATCAACCACCGGTGCGGAGGGAAACCAGAGGCCGGCGCTATCGGGTCGCCACTGTGAACCGGCGAGCGCCGCTACAGCCTCCGGTGAGGTCCATTGCAACCAGTCGCCACTGGATTGATAACAGGCGAGCGTCCGTTCGAGGCGGTCCAGGGATGCATTCGGCCCTGGCAGCTGGATCACTCCGCAGGCATCCACACCGTCACGTCCTTGAGTGAACTCAAGGCTGTACAGATGACTGGCAGCGCGCCACGCAGCTACGGGGCTGTCATCGGCGAGCAGGCGGCTGTGCTGCGCGGCATACATCTGTGATGCACCGGTGGCGACCGCCCCAAACGGTTCGAGCAATCTGACTTCAACGCCTCGGCGAGCAAGGTGTGCAGCGAGGCTGCAACCGGCAATGCCTGCACCGAGGATCTGTGCCCGCAAAGGAAACAAACAGTCGCGGCCTGGGCGCATGAATTCGCCAGCGAGGCTCTCCCGTTTGACCGGTGATTGATCGACACGCCGCATGGCAAAGCCTGCAGATTCAAGCCCACGCCGAACCCGACCCACACTAGTGAAGGTGGTTACGGTTGCGCGGGATCGGGAGACCTTTGCCATGCTTGTGAAAGTCGCCTCGCTCCACATGTCGGGATTGCGATCCGGTGCAAAACCGTCGAGGAACCAGGCATCCACGCCGTACAGCTGATCTGTGACGAGGCGGCTCAGGAAATCCGTGACGTCGCCGAACCACAGGGAAAGCACAATGCGGCCGCCCGCAAACTCGCGGCGGTGCCAACCGTCAAGAAACGGTGGCCACTGCCGGATCAGTTCATCCAGCAGCGGCAGCGCGGACTCCGGGCAGCAGGTACGCAGTCGCTTCAGGTCAGCGGCATGCAAGGGATGCCGTTCCACACTGAGAAAGTGCAGATGCCGGGCGTTGCGCAAGGCGAGCGCTGCCGCGATGACAAAGTTGAGACCAGTGCCAAACCCGAGTTCGGCGATGGTGAAGTGCGGAGTGACGGTGAGGCGGTCGGCAATGTCGGCGGGTTCGAGGAACACCCGTTGCACTTCACTGGCGGCATCATGGCTCGAATAGATGTCGCGATAACGGGTGTTAAAAGGGGCCCCTGAGGTGTCCCAGGTAATCTCGGCGGGTTCGATCTTCACTGATCTGTAGCGATGGGCCGCATCTTGTCTTCGATCCACTCACTCCAGGAGCCAGGGTAGAGGGTGGGCTCATCAAGACCGGCGATTCGCATGGCGAGAATGTTATGTGCGGCCGTGACTCCTGAACCGCAATAACAAATCAGCTCACGGCTAAGCCCGTTGAAGCGCTGCGCCAGCTCATTCCGCGAGAGGAAACGTTGGGTTGCATCGAGATTGCCCGCAGCGGGGATACACACCGCGCCGGGAATATGGCCGGCGGTGTGATCGATGGGTTCCTTGCGGCCGGCAAACCGTTCTTCAGCACGCGCATCGACCCGGGAAGCGGTACTGTTGTTCAACAAACCGGCGGCATCAATCTCCCGGGTCAGCGCGGGTCGTCGGGCAAAGTCGCCACGGGACCAATTCGCTACCTGCGTTTCCAGTGGCAAGCCGGCAGCGAGCCACGCAGGCGAACCGCCGTTGAGCACCGCCACGGCGTCGTGCCCAAGCCAGCGGAGCAGCCACCAGGCGCGGGCCGCAAACATTCCACCCATGTCGTCGTAGACGACAACCTGCATGGTGGTATTGATTCCCCAGCCACGCAGCCGTTCGAGGAGGCCATTCGGATCCGGGAGCGGATGCCGCCCGCGGTTTCCCGGGGCGGCCGCAAAATCGCGGTCGAGATCGCCCAGGACGGCGCCCGGGATGTGACCTTCGGCAAACACCCGGGCACCGAATCCGGGATCCCCCAGCCTCGCGCGGCAATCGATGATTCGAGCGGCGCTGGCCGCGCCAAGGAGATCTGCAAGGCCAGCAGGTTCAATCAGAGTATTGAAGCGACTAGTCATGGGCTGAATTGTGCGCCAGTTGGCGGTTGCCGGGAAACGCATCACTACACTCATCCGAAGACAGGGTTGAGGCCCAAGGTCGCGGCTGCCGCTCAACGGCTGAAGCACAAAGGCCGGGCTAAAACAATCTGGCGGCCGCGAGGATGCGGCGCCAGAATCACCCAAATCCCGACGAACGAGGTGGACGTGCTACTGGACTTGCTGGCCGAGGGACTCGTGCCCTGGAACGTGTGGGCGATTGTTGCCTACACGCTGATCGTCACCCACATCACCATCGTATCTGTCACTGTATTCCTGCACCGGCATTCCGCTCACCGGGCGCTGGAGCTGCATCCGGCGCTGGCTCACTTTTTCCGGTTCTGGCTGTGGATCACCACCGGCATGGGAACCAAGGAATGGACGGCGATTCATCGCAAACACCACGCCACCTGTGAAACCGCGGAAGATCCGCACAGCCCGCAGGTGATGGGGCTCGGCAAGATTTTCTGGAAAGGCGTCGAGATGTATCGGCTGGCCGGCACGCCGGAAACACTGGCACGATACGGCGCCGGCTCTCCTGACGACTGGGTTGAGCGGAACCTGTACTCGAAGCACACCTGGCTCGGCATCATTCTCATGGCCACCACCAATGTGCTGCTGTTTGGTGGCATCGGCATCACGATCTGGGCGATCCAGATGGTGTGGATTCCGCTCTTCGCCGCTGGTGTGATCAACGGCATTGGCCACTTCTGGGGTTATCGCAACTACGAGTGTGGGGATGCAGCACGCAACATCCTGCCGTGGGGGATCCTCATCGGTGGCGAGGAACTGCACAACAACCACCACACCTACCCGAACTCCGCCAAGCTCTCGTCCAAACCGTGGGAGTTTGATATCGGCTGGTTCTGGATTCGCCTCTTCGAAACGTTTGGTTTGGCCCGGGTGCGCAGTAAGGGCCCGGTGGCGAGACGTGTGGAAGGCAAGGCTTCCCTCGACCTTGATACCGCTTGGGCGATTCTTAACGATCGCTTCCGGGTCATGTCGCGGTATGCGGAGCAGGTGATCACGCCGAGTGTGCGCACCGAATATGGTAAGGCAGATGCTGCGACCCGCCGGGTACTTCGTCGTGCGCGTAAGGCCCTTGCTCGCGAGAGCAGCATTGTCACGCAGCGGCAGCAGTCGACCATCGACTACGTGGTCAAGGCAAGTCACGAGCTGCGGTTGATCTATGAGCATCGGCTCGCGCTCAACGAAGTGTGGGCGAAACGTGCCAATGCCGAAGAGCTGCTTTCAGGGCTGCGGGCATGGTGTGTGAAAGCGGAGCAGTCCGGTATTCACGCGCTGCAGGAGTTTGTGACCGAGCTCAAGACCTATGCAATGCCGGCGCCGAGAACCGCCTGACCCTGCCTGGTGTGCCGGCGGGATGCGTGTTGCTCCTCGCCGGCAGACGCCCCCCCTGCCAATCGTCCCGAAGGGGCGAGCGACGGCCTACATCCGCTCCGGCACATCGATGCCAAGCAGTCCGAGACCGAACTCCATCGTATCGAGCGTCTTGCGGCAATAGGCCAGCCGGCGATTGCGGTCGAGGGAGTGCGCGCTCAACACCGGACACTGCTCGTAGAACTGGCTGAAGCGTGTGGCGAGGTCATACAGAAAGGCGCAGAGATAGTGCGGCAGTCCTTCGGTGGCGACTTTCTCCACCACCTCCTGCAAGCGGAGCAGCTGGAGCACCAGGCTGCGTTCCGCGGGATGGGTGGGCGTAAGGTCGACGCGCATATTCACCTCGCCGTCCAAGCGTCGAAACACGCTGCGAATGCGCGCACAGACATACTGCAGATAGGGAGCAGTATTGCCGTCGAAAGCCAACATCTGGTCCCAGTCGAAGACGTAATCGTTGGTGCGATGTTTGGACAGATCTGAATATTTCACCGCACCGATGCCCACTGTGCGGGCAATCTGCTGACGCTCCTCGGCTGAAAAATCCGGATTCTTGCTGCTGACGACCTCGAGCGCGCGCTCTTCCGCTTCATCGAGCAGGCCGGACAGTTTGATCACGCCGCCGGCGCGGGTTTTGAATGGCCGGCCATCTTTGCCGAGCATCGCCCCGAAGGGCATGTGCTCAAGCTGCATACCGGCAGGTTTGAACCCGGCGGCTTCAGCCACCGCAAAAACCTGCCGGAAGTGCAGGGCCTGCCGCGCATCGACGAAGTAGAGCACCCGATCTGCGTGCAGGGTCCTGTTGCGGTAGCGGATGGCGGCAAGATCGGTGGTCGCATAGAGATAACCGCCGTCCGACTTCTGCACGATGAGTGGCAGCACATTGCCGTCTTTGGCCTTGAACCCGTCCAGAAACACACATTGCGCACCGTTCGATTCCGTCAACAGACCGCAGGCGTTGAGGTCGTTGAGGGTTGTTTCGAGGTCATCGTTGTAAGCGCTCTCCGGCATGACGTCCGCAGAGGCGAGCAGCACACCCAGGCGTTCATACACGTCTTGGCAGTGGGAGAGCGAAACGTTGATGAACTGTTGCCACGCAGCGCGCGCGGCAGATTCACCCGATTGCAGAGCGACCACCGCCTGACGGCTGCGTTCAGCGAATTGAGGTTCTTCGTCGAAACGTTTTTTTGCCGCGACGTAGAAACTCTCAAGATCGGCGAGTTGTGCAGAATTGGCTCCGGCATCCTGCATGTGCGTGAGCAACATGCCGAACTGTGTTCCCCAGTCGCCAACGTGGTTCTGGCGGATGACATGGTAGCCGAGCGCCGTGAGCACCCGTGCAATCGCATCACCGATGATGGTGCTGCGCAGGTGACCGACGTGCATTTCTTTGGCCAGGTTAGGCGCCGAATAATCGATGACCACCCGCTCCCGATTCGGCACTGGATCAATTCCGGAAGACGACTGCAGAGCCGCACCGAGATGACTGTCCTTGAGGCGCAGGTTGATGAAACCCGGACCCGCAACCTCGGGAGGATCGATCAGGTCTGGCGAATCGAGCTCGGCGATGACTGCCTGGGCGAGCTCACGCGGATTGCGTTTTGCCTGTTTGGCGAGTGCCATGATGCCGTTCGCCTGATAGTCGCCGAACTCGGGACGGGCGGCGGTTTGCACCAGCGGATTGCCGGCAAAACCGGCCTTTCGCATCGCCTCGCTGAGGCGCAGCTCGATGACTGTACGCAGGTTCATGGGTCAGTCCAGGGACTGGACGTTTTCCGCGGCCAGCCCTTTTTCGCTCTTTCCGACGACATAGCGCACCCGTTGGCCGTCCCGGAGCACCGGTCTTTGCCGGTCATCGCCGCCGCGACCTGGCCGGCGAATCGAGCGTTGATGCACAAAAATCTCATCGCCGTTCGGGCGGATGATGAAGCCGTAACTCTTCGTGCGGTTGAACCACTTGACCCGCCCTTCTTCGGTGCCCGCGTTATCGGGAGGCAAGGTTCTCCTGGCGAGCTGAGGAGCAGGCGCGGAAGCACTGGCAGTGCTCTGGATTGTGCTACGAGCCTGATCCGCCGCGAACGGAGCAGTGCTGGCAGGGCGCAGCCGAAGGGTGGCTAGCCCCTGGATGACCAGGGCAATGATCGCCACAACGGTCAACGCCATCGGGCTGTCTGGCCAAAGGCGTGGCACCACATTGCCAAGCGTGGCGCCAAGGAAAATCGCGATGACTGCGATGTAAAGAATCTGCATGGTAAAGAGCTTCTCCGGAAAGGCGGGCATGTTAGCAGCCCCTTTTTCATAAAGAGACGCGACGTAGTCGCGCGATTGACTCAGACAGATGCGACGGCTTGCGAGAAGAATGATCAGCCGCGCGCCATAACAAATTCTGTAGGCGTCAGATCCGCTCCGCCTTGAGAATCACCATCGTGCTTTTCGGCACGCCTTCCATGCCGTCACGGGTACCCACCTCGGAGAGTTCAATCGTCTCAACCACCTCCCATCCGGAGACCACTTCACCAAAAACGGTGTAGCCCGGGATACCGGGCTTGGCATTGAGATGTGAATTGTCGTTGACGTTGATAAAGAACTGGGTGTCGGCGGAGTCGGGATCATCGAGTCGCGCCATGGCGAGGGTGCCTTTGCGATTGCCAAGGCCGACTTTGGACTCGTTCTTCACCGTTCGGGGCGGTTTACGGTACACAAGGTTCTCATCATAACCACCGGCCTGGATCACGAAGCCGGCGAGCACGCGGTGGAAGATGAGGCCACTGTAGAAACCCGAGTCCACCAGTTCGAGGAAATTCTTCACCGTCTCAGGCGCCTGTGAATCGTATAGCGCCATATCGATTACACCGATGCTGGTGGTCAGGCGCACGCTGCTTTCGGACCATCCGAGTGGTGAAAACAACAGGCAGAGAAGGCCAATTGTTCGGGTGAGCGAGGTTCGCAACATCTTTAGGTCCCTGTCAGGTTCGAGGTGGACTACGACCGAGTGCGCGCAGGTAGGCAGCGGTGGTGGGTTCGAGCCCGAGATAAAGCGCATCAGCGATCAGAGCGTGGCCGATGGATACCTCGACGATGGCATCGATGGTAGCCAGCAGCGGCAGGTTCACGAGGTTCAAGTCATGACCAGCGTTGACGGCGAGGCCAATTTTTTGAGCGAATGCCGCCGCTTCAGCATAGGCAGCAAAGCTCACTTGGGTTTCGGCGGAGTTGACGCCATATGACGCGACGGCGTCGGCATATGGGCCGGTATACAGCTCTATGCGATCCGCACCAACTGCCTTGGCACGTTCGATGGCCCCGAGGTCGGTATCCATGAAGAGCGAGACCCGCGCACCCAGTGACTGGTAATACCGAATGCGATCGATCAGCGGGCCGTTGTCGCCAAGCAGATCGAAACCATGATCGCTCGTCAGCTGATTGTCGCCGTCGGGCACCAGGGTCGCCTGAGCCGGTCGCACGGATTCGATGAGTGCATCCATGCCCGGATAACCGTTGGCGCGCGGGCCTGGCACCGGATTGCCTTCGATGTTGAACTCGACACCGGGATAGTCATCCCGAAGAAACGCTGCGATTGCGTGAACGTCTCTGGGCGTGATGTGTCGCTGATCGGGACGTGGGTGAACGGTGATGCCATCTGCACCGGCTTTGAGTACGGTGCGCGCCGCCTGCAGGACATCCGGAATCGCACCACCCCGGGTGTTTCGCAGTGCGGCGATTTTGTTGAGGTTGACGGACAGGGCAATCATGTCCAGGCGCTGCGGCGCGGTCGGGACTTGATTATCACACCCAGTAACAGCCCCCCGAAAATCAGACCTCCGCCAATGAGCAGCCAGCGCTCCTCGAGACCGTCTTCGAGTCGTTGGCGCTCGGCAGACAGGTTTTTCGCGAAGCAGGCCATTCAGCTCTTCAAGATTCTGCACTCTGCGCTCAGCTTCAATGGTTTTGGCGGATATTCGCCGGATGCGATCGAGTTCCGCCCGTTCGTTCGTAAGCTGTTCAGTGAGCGTGGTGACCTGGATCTTGGCCTCTTCCAGTTCAGCGAACACGTTGCCGGTACCAGCAGTCGCCTGTTCGAGATTTGCAGTGAGCTGATCAATTCGCGCCTGGCTTTGTTTGAGCAGATCCTTCGACGGCGGATCGGTCACGACGTACTGACTCGCAATCCAGCCTTCGCTGCCGTTTTCCGTGCGGATCTGGGTGAATTCTTCACCGGCCTGGAGCACCTCGAGCCGCGTACCTGCCTTCACGAAGTCGGTGATACGGTTTCCGCTTGATCCCCCGCTGCGGAGTTCAACACGGAGGGACTCGGTCACGTACTCGGCATGCAGTGGCAACGGCGCCAGGACAAGCGCGCCGGCGAGCAGCAGAGACAGTTTGTCATTGATGATAGTCGTGGTCCCGCTCATGGCTTGTGGTCATTAGGTGTAATCTCTGCAGGCATGTCCGCCTGTGGATCCTTGAGATGGCCGAGGCGAGCAAGATACACGACGGTCAGAATGATGTAGAGCAAAGTAAGTCCGAAGCCGCCAAGCAGCTTGTAGGTCACCCAGAATTCCATCGAGAAGTTCCAGGCCACGAGCAGGTTGAGTATGCCGGCCAGGATGAACCCCGCCGACCACCCGAAGTTCAGGTTGCGCCAGACGTTGTCCGGAGCCTGCAGTTGTTGGCCGAGTAGCGACTTCAGCAGGTTCTTGTTCGCGAAGAGATCTGAGCCGAGCAGCACCAGCGCCAGCATCCAGTTGACTACGGTCGGCTTCCACTGGATGAAGGTCGCATCGCGCAGCACCAATGTCAGCCCGCCCAGGATGATGCTCGCCCAGAACGTAAATTTGAGTTGGCCGGTGATCGGCTTCTTCAGCAGCCAGTAAGCCGCGAGCTGTGACGTCACCCCTGCCATCAGTGCAGCTGTTGCCCAAAGGATGTTGTCCGGCGCTGCGGTGCTGAAAAAGACGGCGACGAAGAAGGCGATGGGCAGGAAGTCGAGGAGCTGGTTCACGTGGGACCATCTGCGGTTGTGCGTTCGCATGATAGAGCCGGGTCCACGCGCCGGGAACCCGAACCCGGTGCTTTCAAATTTCGGATCAGTCCCGGAAACTCGCGGCCCCCGGACGGTCGCCCGCAACCGGGAAGTTCCTTTCACCCGGCCAGGTTCGATTGGCGGATGAGCCAGTACTTCGAAATCCACCCTACCCACCCGCAGAAGCGGCTACTGACTCGCGCCGCTGAAATCCTGCGGTCGGGTGGGCTGATTGTGTATCCGACGGATACCTCCTATGCGCTCGGCTGCCACATCGGTGACAAGCGGGCGCTCGACAGGATCGAGGCACTGCGGCGGCTGGACAAGGGACACCGGTTTACGCTGGCCTGCCGTGATCTCTCGGAAATCGCAACGTATGCCCGGGTCGACAAGACGCAGTACCGCATCCTCAAGCACTACACCCCTGGGCCGTTCACATTCATTCTCACCGCCAGTCGGGAAACGCCACGCCGGCTGGTGAACGAAAAACGGCGCACGATCGGTATCCGCGTGCCGGACCACGCTGTGGTTCGCGAGCTGCTCGAGGTTGTTGGCGAGCCCATCATGACCACGACATTGCGCCTCGCCGGGGATGATCTGCCCATGACAGAGCCGCAGGAAATGCGCGACCGTCTGGAGCACCAGGTCGATCTGGTCATCGACAGCGGCCGCGGCGGGGTCGAATCCACCACGCTGGTCGATCTCACCGCATCTGAGCCAGTGGTCGAACGACAAGGGGTTGGCCGGTATACTGCCGGGCCATAACACCGATTCAGAATTCAGATCCTTTCAGGGGAGGGTGGTTCGCTTGAGCAGCAGCGATTCGGCAACACGTGTCGTCTCGGGTATGCGGCCGACCGGCCGCCTGCACCTTGGGCACTATCACGGTGTGCTCAAGAACTGGGTACGGTTGCAGTACGAATTCGACTGCTACTTTTTCGTGGCCGACTGGCACGCGCTGACCACCGCCTATGAAAACCCTGAGGACATCAGTCGACACACTTTTGATGTGGCGGTGGACTGGCTTGCGGCGGGTCTCAACCCGGGCTCATCCACAATCTTCGTGCAGTCCAGGGTGCCTGAGCACGCGGAGCTGCACCTCCTGCTCTCCATGATCACGCCGCTGTCCTGGCTCGAGCGGGTGCCGAGTTACAAGGATCAGCAACAGAAGCTCAACGACAAGGACCTCGCCACTTACGGCTTCCTAGGTTACCCACTGCTGCAGGCTGCGGACATCCTCATCTATCGGGCCGGACACGTCCCAGTGGGCGCAGACCAGGTCGCCCACGTCGAGCTGACCCGGGAAGTGGCGCGACGTTTCAACCACATTTACGGCAAGGAAGCGGGTTTTGAGGAGATGGCGGAAGCGGCGATCACCAGGCTCGGCAAGAAGAACGGCCGGCTCTACAAAGAAAGCCGCCGCGCCTACCTTGAACAGGGTGACAGCGAAGCGCTGGAACGGGCTCGGGCGTTGTTGGCAGGGCAGCAAAATCTGTCCATCGGCGATACCGAACGCCTCTTTGGCTACCTCGAAGGTGGTGGCCGGATCATCCTTCCCGAACCGCAAGCGCTCATCAATGAAGCGGCGCGGGTACCCGGGCTCGATGGCGAGAAGATGTCGAAGTCGTACAACAACACCATTCAGCTGCGCGAAGAACCCGGTATGGTGGAAGAAAAAGTGCGCACCATGAAGACCGATCCGGCGCGGGCGCGGCGCAAGGATCCGGGCAACCCGGACAAATGTCCGGTGTTTGCGCTGCATCAGCTGTATTCTTCGAAGGATCAGATTGCGTTGTCGAACGAAGGGTGTCGCTCGGCGTCCATTGGCTGCCTCGACTGCAAGAAACCGCTCATCGACTCGATCAATGCCGAACAGGCACAGATGCGTGAGCGGGCCAAACAGTTCGAGGAAGATCCTGATCTGGTGAGCTCGATTCTGCAGGAAGGTTCGGAAGCGGCTCGCGCCATGGCAAGGGAAACGCTGGAGGATGTACGTGAAGCAATCGGGCTTGGGTAATCTGAAGACCTGTCCGGGAGTAGAGCGTGGCTGAAATGGTCGAAGTTGTTGAAAACGCGCAGCCGCGGCTGGCGGAAGTCCGCACGATGGATGCGCAGACCATCGCCCTCGTTCAGGGGCGGCCGGTCAAGGAGCTGCCGACGGATCTCTACATTCCGCCGGAAGCGCTTGAGGTTTTTCTCGAAACCTTTGAGGGGCCGCTCGATCTGCTGCTTTACCTCATCCGCAAACAGAATCTGAATATCCTCGAGATCAATGTCGCCGAAATCACTGCGCAGTACATGCAGTACATCGAACTGATGAGCATGCTGCAGCTCGAGCTCGTCGGTGAATACCTCGTCATGGCGGCGTTGCTGGCCGAGATCAAGTCGCGCATGCTGCTGCCGCGGCCGATGGATGCGATCGATGATGAAGATGATCCACGTGCCCAACTGATCCGGCGTTTGCAGGAATACGAGCAGATCAAGACTGCAGCGGAAGATCTGGAAAAGGTCCCGAGACTGGATCGCGACATATTCCTTGCCCGACCGGCGCGACCAGAGCCGGTGCGAGAGCGCGTGGATCCACCGGTCGACATGAAAGACCTGCTAATGGCACTCGCTGAAGTATTGCGCCGTGCAGAGATGTTCTCCAACCACAGCGTGGTACTCGAGCCGCTGTCGGTGCGTGAGCGGATGTCCAATGTGCTGGCAACCATTACCGCCGCCGGGGACTTTGTTCCCTTTACGCAGTTGTTTACACGTGTAGAAGGTCGCATGGGTGTCATTGTCACCTTCCTCGCGCTGATGGAACTGGCCCGCGCCGGTCTGATTACCTTCGTCCAGAATGAACCGTTTGCCCCCATCTACCTTCGCGCCGGGTCGGAGTCACCCGCGTTTTCGGAGCCTTGAGTCAGCGTATGGAAGTTAATCGCATCAAACAGATCGTCGAAGCCGCACTCATGGCCTCCGGTGAGCCACTGTCCGTGGACCGTCTTGTCAGGCTGTTCCGGCGTGGCGAGGTTCCCCAGGATGAACTCAAGGCAGCAGTGCGGCAGGGGTTGGAAGAATTGCAGGCGGACTGTGAAGGCTGCGGATTCGAGCTCGTACAAGTGGCCTCAGGCTTCCGCTACCAGGTGCGCCAGGAACTGTCGGAGTGGGTCAGCCGCCTGTGGGAAGAAAAGCCAGGGAAATACTCGCGCGCGTTCCTCGAGACGCTTGCGCTGGTCGCCTACAAACAACCGGTGAGCCGGGGTGACATCGAACTGGTTCGAGGTGTTGCCGTGTCGCCCAACATCATCCGCACGCTGATGGAGCGAGGCTGGATTCGCGTGGTGGGTACGCGGGATGTTCCCGGACGACCTGCGCTTTACGGCACGACCCGGGAGTTTCTCGACTACTTCAACCTGCAGAATCTCGACCAGTTGCCACCGCTTGCGGAAATTCGGAGCTTGCTCGAACAGAATGAACCGGACGACCCAGGTGTCGAACACGAGTTCGAACAGCAGGATGTGGGATCGAGGGAAGGATTCGCCGCCGACGGTGTCGTGGTCGAAGGTGGCGTGAGCGTGCAAATGAGCGTGGAGTTGGATGTGGACCTGTCCACGGACCGCCAGCCACCTCAGATCACGATGGCCGCGGCTGATGAATCGCCAGAAGGGCCCGCACTTGGGACCTCTGTCGGTGGTGCTGTCCTGGAGGCGGCCGCAGGCGACGCTGAACAATCTGTATCCGCGAGCAATGTGATCCACCTGCCCACAGCACACGGGTGAACCGGCCCCACGTGCGCGGCACGGCGAAGTCGAGGAACGGCGAAAAGGAGCCAGGCACACCACGCCAACCGTCATCGCGGCGGAATGACTCCACAAAACGGGCAATCCGCAAGTCTGCCCCGGTTCGCAGCCACGGGGTATCTGCGCGGGAGCAGGCGGAAACTGCTCCACCGGAGCGATTGCAGAAAATTCTAGCTGAGGCTGGCCTCGGCAGTCGCCGTGAAATCGAACGCTGGATTGAGCAGGGTCGTGTCCGCGTTGATGGCGTGGTGGCCGAACTCGGTATCAAGGTAACACCAAAGCAGAAGATCCAGGTGGATGACCGTCTGGTCACCGTGCAGCGCAGAGCGGTGCTGTCTCGCGTCATTCTTCTCAATAAGTCCGCCGGCACCATCTGTACCCGTACCGATCCTGAAGGTCGCCCGACGGTTTTCGAAGATTTACCTTCCATCCCCCGCGGGCGCTGGGTGGTGGTAGGCCGCCTCGACGCCATGACCACCGGGCTTCTGCTCTTCACTGACGATGGAGATCTGGCGCACCGCCTGATGCATCCCTCCAGCATGCTCGATCGGGAATATGCGGTGCGCATCGACGGCAAACTCACTGATGAAGAGATGGCCACGCTTCAAGCCGGCGTGACCATCGACGGTGAAACCATGCGATTTACCGATATCCGTCACTATGATGGTCGTGGCCGCAACCACTGGTACCACGTGGTGCTGATGGAAGGTAAGCAGCACGAGGTGAAACTATTGTTTGGTGCAATTGAAAGGGTGGTGTCGCGGCTCAAGCGGGTGCGCTTCGGTCCGGTCATCCTGCCATCAAGGCTCATCGAGAGCCGGTTCGAGGAGTTGGCGCAGGCTGACGTCAAACAGCTGCGTTATCTGGTGGGTCTACCGCCAGGGCCCACCACCGCGAAAGGCGGGCGTCAGAAGACGGTACTTCTGCCCTATCCGGCACTGGAAGAGCGCCGTGGCAACCTGCAGCGCGATAAGTAGATCAGTGAACGAGGATGTTGCGGGTCTGGTGCTCCGCAGCTTCCGACAGCGCCGAGCGCGCTTCGCTCAGTACCGCCTCTGCTGAATTGGCACCGTTCGTCGTGCTGATACCGATGGTGGCGGACACATGTTCCCGTACATGGGCTTCAGCAAAGTCCAGGCTGTTGACCAGCGTTTCCACCTTCGAAGCAACCCGCTGTGCGCCCGCCTTGGTGGTGCGGGGCAAGAGTACGGCGAGGTGATCGTCGTCGATCTGGAAGACTCCATCCGCTTCGCGCAGTTTTTCGGCGAGCTGTTGTTGCAGCTTGTCCGTGAGCTGCTGGGCTACAGCGGTACCGTGTGAGGCACGCACCATGTCGATGCCGGACAGCCGCACGAGGATCAATGCGTCTTCCTGGTTGGGCTTCGCCTTCTTGACCTTACGCGAGCGATCTTTGGTAGTCAGGCCATGCACGATGAGTGCGTTGGCCAGCGCGGGTGCCACGAGATGCAGCAACTCTTCGAGTGTTTCGAGGTCACCCGTACTGAATCGTCGCGGTGCGGTCAGTTTGACTTCGCCGCCGTTGATACCGGCGGTGCCGAGTTGCAAGTTGTAGTTGACGCTGTGCTGTCCCGGTTCACCGACGCTGAAGTCGATGCCGGAATCGGTGTTGGTGTAGCCGAGATGGGTCGCCGGTGAAAGGGTCACCGCCTGGTTGAAGATGCGTTCGAGTAGCGCGTTGACTTCGAGTTCGCGGTGAAAGGCCTGGACCATCGTCAGGGCGACACCGGGTTCGAATCGTTTTGTGACAGTGGTCATGTCCCTGTGAGCTTCTTGGGTCTTCGCGGCCATCCGGTTATGCACCCGGATTGTGGCGGAGAGGTGGGCCAAAAAGTGAGAGGGATCGCAAACAACGGCATGACGTTCAGCCCTGCCGGAACTCACACAGCGCTGGAATCCCCGCTTTGAGAGGGTCCCTGCCACTCGCGCGCGCTGAATCGCTGACCGTGTTGGGTGCGTGTAGCGGCTGAGAGCAGCCAGAGATACAGGTCCATGTGATCTTCCGGCATAGGCAGCGTGTTTGGATCCTCGGCGGGATAGGCCTCCCTGCGCATCACGGTCCGCGTGCCGCCAGGATTGAGGCTCGTCACGATGACGTTGCTGGTCTGGGCGAGTTCCTCTGCCAGCACCGTGCACAGACCTTCGAGGGCAACTTTTGAAACGGCGTAGGCGCCCCAGAATGCCCGCGGTTGTCGGGCGACGCCGGACGACGTGAAGATCAGGCTGCTGTGTCTGCCGGTCACCTCCATCAGCGGCAACAATGCCCGAGTGAGATAGAAAGGCGCGGAGGTGTTGACGCGCAAAGCGTTTTCCCAGGCGCTCGACGGATAGTGGGCGATGGGTGTGATCGAGCCGAGTACGGAGGCGTTGTGTACCAGCGCATCCAGCGACCCGTATTCATCGGCGATGGCGTCGTGCAGAGCCTGGCCGTTTTCATCGGCGAATGCCGCCAGATCGCAGGGCACGATCACCGGGCGGGTGTGGGTGTGTTCACCAATCCAGTCAAACACCGCTTCGAGCCGTGCGCGAGTCTTGCCGAGAAGCACCACGTTGGCACCATGCAGCGCACAGGTCTTCGCAAGGGTCAGCCCGATGCCGGCGCCCGCTCCGGTAATGAGCACGGTGCGGTCTTTGAGGGCATCGGCCGCAGGAACGAATCGCCAGCCGCGACTGGATTGATGCAGCTCCGGAAACACCCGCAGATGAGCCCGTGAATCACCGGCGCTATTCTTTGATGGCATGGACAAGGTAGTTCGCTCGTGTGTTGTCGCCCAGGGTCGTTGTGCGAGTCAGCGGGTTGTAGCGCATGCCGCGGATGGCGCGCACTGACAGATCTGCTGCACGGCAGGCAGCCGCCAGTTCACTCGGACGGATGAAGCGGGCGTAGTCGTGGGTCCCCTTCGGCAAAATGTTGGCAACGTATTCGGCACCCAGGATCAGCAGGACCCAGGCTTCCGGATGGCGGTTGATTGTCGAGAAAAAGAGATGGCCGCCTGGCCTTGTCAGCTCGGCACAAGCCCTGATCGTCGAGTGGATATCCGGCACGTGCTCCAACATTTCCATGCAGGTGACGACGTCGAATGCACCCGGGTGCGCAGCGGCGAAAGCCTCGGCAGTACCCTGCGAGTACGACACATCAGCCCCTGACTCGAGCGCGTGCAATCGGGCCACTTCCAGTGGTGCGCCGCCCATGTCGATCCCGGTGACTGTGCCACCTCGCCTCGCCATAGATTCGGCAAGGATGCCTCCGCCACAGCCCACGTCGATGATGGTCTTGCCGGCAAGCCCGGCGATCTTGTCGACGAAATCCAGACGGCACGGGTTGATGTCGTGCAGCGGTTTGAATTCGCCATTGCGATCCCACCAACGGTGGGCAAGTACTTCGAACTTGGCGATTTCCCGGGTATCGACGTTGTTGCTTTCCGCAGTATTGGTCATGAGCGCTTCATCCCCGAGCGGTGAGTGCCGCAATCCGGCGTGTCTGGGTTTCGATTCGGCCGCGTAATGCTGCAGTGTCGATTAGCAGAGGTTTGCCGTCAGCGACAGTCCTGCGACCGCCCACCCACACTGCGTTGGCGTTCCAGGCCGAGCCGTGGTGCAACAAGGCAGCAAACGGGTCATGAAGTGGCCAGGCAGCAAGGGATGCGGGCGTGAACACAACGACGTCGGCGAGTTTACCCGGCTCCAGTGAGCCAAGGTCATCTTCGCGTCCAATGGCCCTGGCGCCGCCGAGTGTGGCTTTGTAGAGACTCGCAGATGCCTTGCCGGCATCCGCACGTCGCGCCTCGGTTTTGGCGAGAAGGCTTGCGAGCCGTGCATCGTGCAGAACATCGAGGCCATTGTTGGAGGCGCCGCCATCAGTGCCGATGGCGACGTTTACGCCGGCCGCATCCAGTGTGTTCACCGGGCAAATGCCATCAGCGAGTTTCATGTTGGATCCGGGGCAGTGGATGACGTGGGCGCCGGTTTCCGCAAATCGTTCGACTTCAGCCGGTGTAACCTGGGTCATGTGCACAGCCTGCAACTGCGGATTGAGCAATCCGATCTGGTCCAGGACATCGATCCATGACCGACCTTCCCGTGCACGAGCGGCAGCGACTTCCGCAGCTGTTTCATGCAGGTGGATGTGTACCCCGAGTCCCAGTTCCTGTGAGTACATGAGTACCCGTTCGAGGGTAGCGCGACTGACCGTGTAAGGCGCATGCGGACCGAATGCCACATCGATCAGTGGGTTACCTCGCGCCGTATCGTGCAGTTCAAAGCCAAGTCGAAAACAATCGTCCACATCCCGCGCCCAATTGGTGACGCCTTCGAAGATGGGGAAAGCGAGCAGGCAGCGCATGTGGGCACGGCGGGCCACATCTGCGGTGATTTCCGGGAAAAAGTACATGTCGACAAAGGTGGTGACGCCGCGCCCCAGCATCTCGGTGATAGCGAGTTCGGTACCCGTTGCGACGAATTCGGGGGAAACGAGGTCTTTCTCCATTGGCCAGATCCGGTCCCGCAACCACGGTTCGAGCAGCATGTCCTCGCCGACACCGCGCAGCAGGGTCATGGCCGCATGGCCGTGGGCGTTAATCAGCCCGGGGATCAGGATGCCCTCAGGGAAGGACAGATGTTCCTTCGGGGCATAGTTTTCGAGCAACGTTGGCAATGGACCGATCGCTGCGATGCGGTCGCCCTGAAGCACGAGGCCATGGTTCTTGAACGCGCGGTTTTCAGGCGCAATCGGCAGCACGTGGCCGGCATCGATGAGCGTGTCGCAGATGATCTTTTGCATGCCGGGATTATACGTACCGTGCTAACATTGCGAGCTTTTCAAGACCCAATTTCCCTGACCAGAACATGAGCGAAACAGGATCCGAACAGGGCAGGGGAATCCTCCCGCGCAGTATCGAGGACGAGCTTCGCCAGTCCTACCTGGACTATGCGATGAGCGTCATCGTCGGTCGTGCTTTGCCTGATGTCCGGGATGGCCTCAAGCCCGTTCACCGCCGTGTTCTTTTCACCATGAACGAGTTGAACAACACGTTCAACCGGCCCTATGTGAAGTCGGCGCGTATCGTCGGTGATGTAATGGGCAAATACCACCCGCACGGTGACAACGCGATCTATGACACCGTGGTGCGCATGGCGCAGTATTTTTCGCTGCGCTACATGCTGGTCGACGGACAAGGCAATTTCGGCTCCATTGATGGCGACCCGCCGGCGGCGATGCGTTATACCGAGGTGCGCATGTCGCGGCTCGCATCGGAGCTTCTCGCTGATCTCGACAAGGAAACGGTACCGATGGTACCGAACTACGACGATACGCTCGAGATGCCGGAAGTCCTGCCAACTCGCGTACCCAATCTGCTCGTCAACGGCAGCTCTGGCATCGCAGTGGGCATGGCGACCAACATTCCGCCGCACAACATGACCGAAGTAGTGAGGGCGTGTATCGGCTTGCTCGATGACCCGACGTTGTCCATCGATGCGTTGATGGAGCATGTGAAGGGTCCGGATTTTCCTACTGCCGGCATCATCAACGGTCGCGCCGGCATCATCGAAGCGTATCGAACCGGACGTGGCCGCATTCTGGTACGGGCGCGGGCTACTGTTGAAACCGATGACAAAGGCGGGCGTGAAGTCATTGTCATTACCGAGATTCCCTATCAGCTCAACAAGGCGCGCCTGATCGAGAAGATCGCCCAGCTGGTGAAGGAAAAACGCATCGAAGGCATTTCTGAACTTCGGGATGAGTCCGACAAGGATGGGCTGCGCATCGTCATCGAGCTGCGTCGTGGTGAAAGTGGTGAGGTGGTGCTGAACAACCTCTACGCCCAGACCCAGCTGCAAAGCGTGTTCGGCATCAACTGTGTCGCCCTCATCAACGGGCAACCACGAACGCTCAATCTCAAGCAGATGCTGGAAGCGTTTCTGCGCCACCGCCGCGATGTGGTTACGGCGCGGTCCATCTATCTGCTGCGCAAGGCGCGGGAGCGCGCACACGTCCTCGAAGGCCAGGCAGTTGCGCTGGCCAATATCGAAGAGGTCATTGATCTGATCCGCAAATCACCTTCGGCTGCGGAGGCGCGCACGGCGCTGATGGCCCGCGGCTGGGCCCCGGACACGGTGGTGAAGTTGCTCGAACGATCCGGCAGCGGCTCGAGCCGTCCGGAAAACCTCGGCGCGGAGTTCGGGCTTCGTGATGGTGCGTACTGGCTTTCTGAAGAACAGGCGCAGGCGATTCTTGATCTGCGGTTGCACCGTCTCACTGCGCTCGAACAGGACAAGCTCATCGCGGACTATCAGGAAGTACTCGACGAGATTGCCGATCTGCTCGATATCCTGGGCTCGGCAGAGCGCCTCACCCGGGTTGTCAGAGAAGAGCTGGAAGAGGTTTGTGATGCCTACGGTGATAAGCGTCGCACCGAGATCATTGCCGCCCAGGAAGACCTCACCATCGAGGATCTCATCATCGAAGAAGATCTGGTGGTGACGATTTCCCACCAGGGTTATGCCAAGACGCAGCCGCTCAAGGCCTACCAGGCGCAGAAACGGGGTGGCCATGGCAAGGCGGCGACGAAAGTCAAGGACGAAGACTTCGTCGAACACCTGCTCATCGCCAACAGCCACGATACGCTGCTGTGTTTTTCCAATCAGGGCAAGGTGTATTGGCTCAAGGTGTACCAGATTCCGCAAGGCAGCCCCAGCGCCAAGGGGCGCCCCATGGTGAACCTGCTGCCTCTCGGTGAAGGTGAGCGCATCACCGCCATCCTGCCGGTGAGGTCATATGACCAGAACCGGTTCGTGTTCATGGCTACCGCCAACGGCAAGGTGAAAAAGACACCACTTGAGCAGTTCTCACGGCCGCGTACCGCCGGGCTCATCGCCCTTGAACTTGATGGCGACAATACGCTCGTTGGTGTCGCGATCACCGACGGATCGTGCGACATCCTGCTGGTGACGAGTTCCGGCAAGGCGACCCGGTTCAAGGAGTCGGATGTACGCGAAATGGGGCGCGGTGCGCGCGGTGTTCGCGGTATCCGGTTGCCAGCGTCGCAGAAAGTGATCTCGCTGATCATTCCGCAACCGAATGGTTATGTGCTCATCGCCTCGGAAAATGGCTATGGAAAACGCACCCCTGCGACTGAGTTCCCTGTCAAAGGCAGGGGTGCACAGGGGGTGATCGCCATCCAGACTTCGTCGCGAAACGGCGCGGTGGTGGGTGCAGTGCAGGTGTTTGATGGTGATGAGCTGATGCTCATCAGCGATCAGGGCAAACTGATTCGCACCAAGTGTGGTGAGGTTTCCCTGCTTGGCCGCAATACCCAGGGGGTTCGACTCATCTACCTGCGACGTGGACAAAAACTCATCAGCGTGGAACGTATCGAAGAGCGTGAAGAGGATGAGTCCGGCGTGATTTCGGAACTGACGTCGGGCGCCGATGCTTCAGCGTCCGTGCGCAGGGATCATGAATCCGCTTTGAGTGACGATGAAACCTCTGCAGATGGCGATGCAGATGATGCCCTCGATGATGACGACCTCGATGACGCAGAAGACCTGGACGATGACCCAGATGATTCCCGTGACTGAGCGCGCGCACAACTTTTCTGCAGGACCTGCGGCGTTACCCGCCGAGGTACTCGAACAGGCACGCGACGAGATGCTCGACTACCGCGGCACCGGCATGTCCGTGATAGAGATGAGCCATCGCAGTGATGCGTTCATCGAGATTGCCGAGACGGCTGAAAAGGATCTGCGAGATCTCCTCGGAGTACCTGCCGACTACCACGTTCTCTTCCTGCAGGGTGGCGCTACACAGCAGTTTGCTGCCATTCCGCTGAACCTGCTCGGTGATAAGAACTCAGCGGCCTATGTGAATACCGGTGTGTGGTCGACGAAGGCCATTGAAGAAGCCGGCAAGTACTGCAGCGTGCGCATTGCCGCTTCAAGTGAAAGCACAAAGTTTGATCGCATTCCGGCTTATGCTTCGTGGCAGGTGGATGCAGGCGATGCGTACGTCCACATCTGTTCGAACGAAACCATCGGTGGTGTGCAGTTTCATGACCTGCCGGCCGTCAGCGTGCCGTTGGTTGCCGACATGTCCTCGGACATCCTCTCGCGTCCGATTGATGTCAGCCGGTATGGGCTCATCTATGCAGGGGCGCAGAAAAACATCGGCCCCGCGGGGCTGGTACTCGTGATCGTTCACAAAGATCTGCTCGGTCGTGCCCGCAAAGACACGCCAAGCATGCTCGACTACAAGGTGCACTCCAAAGCCGGCTCCATGTCGAATACCCCGCCGACCTACGCGTGGTATCTCTCGGGACTCGTTTTCAAGTGGCTCAAGGCACAGGGTGGGCTCGCGAGAATGGCTGCGATTAACCGCCGCAAGGCGGAAACGCTCTATCACGCCATCGACAGCAGCAATTTCTATTCGGCTCCCGTCATCCGGGAGAATCGTTCGTGGATGAACGTCCCGTTCACGCTCGCCGATGCGAAACTCGACAAGGACTTTCTCAAGGGCGCTGAAGCACGACGCATGACACACCTGCCCGGCCATCGCAGTGTCGGTGGCATGCGGGCGAGCATCTACAACGCGGTGAGCCAGGACTCCGTGGATGCCCTGGTTGCGTACATGGCCGAGTTCGAGCGTGAGCACGGATAACGCCGAGCTCGAACCGCTGCGGCGCCGCATCGATGAGATCGACCGCCAGCTGATTGCGCTGCTCAATGAACGTGCCCAATGCGCGCTCGACGTCGGGCATATCAAACAGGCGAAAGGTGGCGACGGCGCGTTTTTTTATCGACCCGAGCGGGTGGCGCAGATTCTCGACAAACTCGAGGCGCTCAATACCGGGCCGCTCTCGAATACGGATCTGGCGCACCTCTACCGCGAAATCCTCTCCTGCTGCCTGAACCTCGAACAACCGGTTTCTGTGGCGTATCTCGGACCAGCCGGCACCTACACCCAGGCAGCGACGATCAAGCAATTCGGCCACTTTGCACGCATCCGGCCGCTGACCTCCATCGATGAAGTTTTCCGCGAAGTTGAATCAGGCGCCATGAACTACGGTGTGGTGCCCGTAGAAAACTCGACGGAAGGCATGGTCAATCACACGCTCGACTGTTTCATCTCGTCAACACTGAAGGTTTGCGCTGAAGTGGAGCTGCCGATTCACCAGTGCCTGATGCAGCGTCCGGATGAAGAGGGATTCGATGAGATCCTGAGTCACGCACAGTCTCTCGCTCAGTGCCGTTCCTGGCTGGATCAACATCACCCAGGCATCCCACGCACCGTTGTGTCCAGCAATGGTGAAGCGGCGCGGCTGGCAGGTGAACGCAGGGGCAAGGCTGCGGTCGCAGGAGAACAGGCTGCGGAGCTGTATGGACTGAAGATTATCGCCCGTAACATCGAAGATCGGCCTGACAACAAGACCCGCTTCCTTGTGATCGGACAGCAAGATGTCGGGCCAAGCGGTTCTGACAAGACGTCCATCCTCGTGTCGACACGCAATGAACCCGGTGCACTGTTCCGGGTACTCGAGCCGTTGCAGAAACACGGGATCAGTCTCACCCGAATCGAAACGCGGCCGGCCCGGGATGGCAACTGGTCTTATGTGTTTTTCATTGATTTTGATGGCCACGAAACCGATAGCCCGGTGAAAGCCGCACTCGACGCAGTTCGCAGCGTGGCGATGTCGGTACGTGTGCTCGGTTCCTATCCACAGGCACGGTTGTGAATTCGTCCAATATCAATCCATCGATCGCAGGACTCAGCCCTTACCAGCCCGGCAAACCCATTGATGAGCTGGCACGGGAACTCGGCATTACCGACATCATCAAACTTGCCAGCAACGAAAATCCGCGCGGTCCCGGTGAACGGGTACGTGAAGCGCTGCGCGGCGTGTTTGACGGCTTGTCACTCTATCCCGATGGAGCCGGCTTTCGGCTGAAGAAGGCCATCGCTGACAAACTCGGGGTGAACGCGGCGCTGGTCACACTCGGCAACGGTTCCAATGATGTGCTGGAACTTGCCGCGCGGGTTGCACTCGAGCCCGGCAGCGAAGCCATCGTTTCTGAACACGCTTTTGTTGTGTATCGGCTCGCAACCGTTGCCGCGGGTGCAACGCTGGTTACGGTCCCTGCGAAGAACTTTGGCGCCGACCTCGACGCCTTTCTTGCTGCAATTACGGCGAAGACACGCATCATCTTCATCGCCAACCCGAATAACCCGACCGGAACCTGGGTAAAGCGCGATGCGCTCATTGCGTTTCTGGATGCGGTGCCTGCGCACGTGTGGGTGGTGCTGGATGAGGCCTATACCGAGTATGTCGAGTTGCCGGATTTCCCGAATGGGTTGACCCTGACAGCGCAGTATCCAAACCTCATCGTCACGCGAACGTTTTCGAAAATTTACGGCCTCGCATCGCTTCGGGTAGGTTATGCGGTGAGTTCGCCTCAGTTCGCCGACCTGCTCAACCGCATCCGCATGCCATTCAACGTCAACAGCATGGCGCTCGCAGCGGCGGAGGCGGCGTTGTCGGACGATGAGTATGTGCTCCGATCCCGCGAGCTCAATCGCACTGGCATGGCCATGCTGGTGCAAGGGCTGGCCGAACTCGGGCTTGCGGTGATTCCATCTGCGGGCAACTTTATCGCGGTGGATGTCGGTCGTGAGGCTCGACCGGTGTACGACGCCTTGCTGCGCGAAGGTGTGATTGTCAGGCCCATCGCTGAGTACGGATTGCCGCGGCATCTGCGGATCACCATTGGACTGCCGGCACAGAATCAGCGCCTGCTCGACAGCCTGCGCCGCGTCCTGGCGCGGTGAGCCCGGGGCGGCAATGAAAATCGCCATCGTCGGCACCGGCATGATAGGTGGCGCCGTTGCCCGTGCCGCACGGCGGCTGAGATCGGTGCGCGAAGTAACCGGCGTTGATAATAACCCGGTACACGCCGCAGATGCCGTTCGCCTCGGCCTCGTGCAACGCATGCAGGCGGACGTACCGGACGATGCCGATATCGTCGTGATCGCGACGCCAAGTGAGGCCATCGCCGACCGGGTCATCGAACTGCGCGACCACCGTGGTGTGATCATCGACGTAGGCAGCGTGAAAGGAGCGATTGTGAGTGCGGTGAGGGCCCGGCTCGGCTCGGCGCCACCCCGTTACGTTCCCTGTCATCCTCTGGCCGGTTCAGAAAAACACGGTCCCGCACATGCACCGGAGCAGCTTTTTCACGAACGCCTCTTGATCCTGACGCCGCTGCCGGAAACCGATCCCAGAGCGATCGCAACCGCTGAAGTTTTCTGGCGGGACCTCGGTTCGATCCTGCACACCATGCCACTCGAAGATCATGATCGAATACTGGCGCGCACCAGCCACCTGCCGCACCTTCTCGCCTTTGCATTCATGCACGGCATCGCCGATGAAGAATTGCGTTTTTCAGGTGGCGGCTTCCGGGACTTCAGTCGGATCGCCGCCTCGAGCCCGGAACTCTGGTGGAAGATTTTCGAGCTCAACCGCGACACGCTGCTGGCGGCGGTAGACCGGTTTGACGCGGACCTGAAAGCGCTGCGGGAAGCGCTCGCCACGAACGATTCACGAACCGGGTTGCGCCTTCTGGCGGAAGCTGCTGATCGCCGCCGGAAGTTGCCGTGAATCAACGGGGATCAGAACCAGTGCAGAAAGTTGTGCCAGTCATTACCGTCGACGGGCCGAGTGGTTCCGGCAAGGGCACCCTCGCGGCGCTGATCGCCCGGGAGCTGGGCTGGCATCTGCTCGATTCCGGCGCGCTCTACCGGATCGTCGCGGCGGTTGGGATCGAGCGGCAGATCGATCTGAACAAAGGCGCCGCTCTTGCGGCCGTCACCGCCGGTCTGGACATCCAGTTCCACGACAATGGGGCGCGGGTCGACGGCAAGGAACTTGGCCTGCGCATCCGGGAAGAGGCGGTGAGCGCCGGTGCCAGCATCGTTGCCGCACATCCGGACGTGCGTCATGCGGTACTCGACCTGCAGCTGAAGCAGCGTCGACCGCCTGGTCTGGTGGCAGACGGACGCGACATGGGCACCGTCGTTTTTCCGGATGCACCGTTCAAGATTTATCTCGACGCAAGTCTCGAATCACGGGCTGAGCGCAGATATAAACAGTTGCTGGACAAGGGGTTAGCTGCTAACTTGCATCGGCTTCTGGCTGGCCTCCGGGAACGGGATCAGCGAGACAAGGGACGTACGGTTTCACCGCTGAAGCCGGCTCCGGATGCCTTCATCATCGACAGCACGTCGCTTTCGATCCAAGCAGTACTGGCATTGTCACTGGAGCGGGCTCGCGCGATCGGCCTCATCTGACCGTACGAACGACAACCAACCACTTCAAGGAGCGTCCCGCCGGGGCCAGGGGCAATACACCAATTCCATGTCCGAATCTTTTGCCGATCTTTTTGCCAAGAGCCTGGCCACCGTTGAAATGGCGCCAGGTGCCATCGTCACCGGAACCGTCGTCGACATCGACAGTGACTGGGTCACGGTCCACGCGGGTCTCAAGTCCGAAGGCGTGATTCCGCGCGCCCAGTTCCTCGATGACCAGGGCAACTTCAATCTGAACATCGGTGACCAGGTCAAGGTCGCAATGGAAGGCGTCGATGACGGCTTTGGCGAAACCCGGCTCTCGCGCGAAAAAGCCAAGCGGGCCGAAACGTGGGACCGCCTCGAAGGTGCCCATCTCCATCAGAAAGCCGTGGAAGGCATTATCACTGGCAAGGTCAAAGGTGGCTTTACCGTCGACATTAGCGAAATCCGCGCCTTCCTGCCCGGTTCGCTCATCGACATCCGTCCATTGCGCGAAACGGCCCACCTCGAAGGCCGGCCGCTCGACTTCATGGTCATCAAGCTCGACCAGAAGCGTAACAACGTCGTGCTATCGCGCCGTGCTGTTCTCGAACAGGAGAACAGCGTCGAACGCGAAGCGCTGTTGTCGTCGCTGCAGGAAGGCATGGACGTCAAGGGTATCGTCAAGAACCTCACGGACTACGGTGCGTTCGTGGATCTGGGTGGCGTCGACGGTCTCCTGCACATCACCGACATGGCCTGGAAGCGCATCCGTCATCCCAGCGAGATGGTCAACGTTGGCGATGAAGTGAACGTCCGTATTCTCAAGTTCGACCGCGAAAAGAACCGCGTCAGCCTTGGCATGAAACAGCTGGGCGACGATCCATGGACTTCAATTACACGGCGTTATCCGGAAGGATCGCGCGTGCGTGCGACGGTTACCAACCTCACCGACTATGGCTGTTTTGCCGAGATCGAAGAAGGTGTTGAGGGTCTGGTGCACGTGTCCGAGATGGACTGGACCAACAAGAACGTACATCCGTCGAAGGTGGTTTCAGTCGGCGATCAGGTCGACGTCATGGTCCTCGACATCGATGAGGAGCGACGCCGCATCTCCCTCGGTATCAAGCAGTGCCGGCCGAACCCCTGGGAAGAATTCAGCCTGCGTTACGCCAAGGGCGACCGTATCAAGGGAACGATCAAGTCGATCACCGACTTCGGCATCTTCATCGGCCTCGAAGGCAACATCGACGGTTTGGTACACCTGTCAGACCTCGCCTGGAACGAAGCTGGCGAAACTGCAGTGCGCCGCTACTCGAAGGGCGAAGAGATCGAAACGGTCATCCTCTCCGTGGACCCGGAACGCGAACGTATCTCCCTGGGTGTCAAACAGCTCGACCAGGATCCGTACTCGGATTACGTCGCGGCCAACGACCGCGGCAGTGTAGTCACCGGTAAAGTGGTTGAAGTGGGTGCCAAAGAAGCCTACGTGGAACTCGCAGCCGACGTGGTGGCGATTCTCAAGGCATCCGAACTCTCCGCGGATCACGTGGAAGACGCGCGCAACCTGCTGACGGTAGGCCAGTCGGTCGAAGTGAAGATCATCAGTGTTGACCGTCGCAACCGCACTTTGGCCGTTTCCGTGAAGGAAAAAGACAAGGAATACAATCGTGCGGCCATGAATGAACTGCGTCGCAAGGAAGATGAGCGGGGTGGTGCCACGACACTTGGCGATCTCATCAAGGCCCAGATAGACCAGCGGTCCGTCGGCAACTAAGGTCACTGCGCGAAGGTCGAAGGTGTCACCTGCTGAAGGCCCTGGGTTGGGTTAACCAGAGGTGACACATCGAGGTGCTGGGAAGGAGTGATTCGATGACCAAGTCCGAGCTGATCGAACGGATCTGCGCACGGCAGGAGCAACTGCAGCCCAAGGATATGGAGCTGGCGGTGAAAACCATGCTGGAGCAGATGTCGATCTCCCTGTCGCAGGGGCAGCGGATTGAGATCCGCGGATTTGGCTCGTTTTCGCTCCACTACCGTGCACCGCGAATCGGACGCAACCCGAAGACCGGTGAGTCCGTCGGGCTCACCGGCAAATATGTCCCGCACTTCAAACCCGGCAAGGAGCTGCGCGAAGGCGTGAACGCGTTTGCAGTGGTGAACGGTTCGGCACCTGTGGCGACACATGAAGCGGATCCGGATGATGAAGAGGATTGAACGCATTATGGCCGCCGCCGCGGTTGATGCGGGCTGACGGTTGATCAGATAAGGCCAGCATGATGCAGTGGCTGAAACGGGTTGCCCTCCTTTGTCTTCTGCTCTGTGTTGCGGTATTCGCCATCGTGGCGGTTAACCAGGAGCCCGTGAAGCTCCGGTTTTTGATCTGGGAAACGCCGGAATGGAGTGTGTTCTGGTGGCTCCTGGCCGCGTTTGTCAGCGGTGGCCTGGTGGGACATCTGCTGGCGCTCTTCACCACCTTTCCGCTGCGTCTTGAAAACAGGCGGCTGCTCAAAGCTGCCGAGAGTGGCGGGACATCCAAATCGGTCAGCACATCCCCGACCGATCAGGCCTGATCCCGCCGGTGCTGATGCGACGGTGCAGCGGTCGTGTGGCGAAACACGTACCTTCTTTGATGGCAAAAACCGATAACGTCCCAGGCGACTCACCGTCAGTAGTGCGTCGAACCTTGTCTGACACTGGCTGCCCACATCAAAGGAGCATCAGCATGCAGATCAGGACCCGTGTACGGATTGTCGCATTCATCGGCGGTTGTCTGTTTTTCTCCCCGGTTTCTGCGGAAGAAGCGGTGAGTGTCAAGGTAAACACGGCCAGCGCCGAAGAAATCGCCACGGCACTCGTCGGTGTTGGCCTCACCAAGGCGCAGGCTATTGTTGAGTATCGCGAGGCCAATGGCGCGTTCCAGGATTTGTACGAGCTGGAAAACGTCAAAGGCATCGGTACACGAACCATCGACCGCAACGAATCCCGCATCCGGGTGAAGTAAGTTCCGGTCGCAGACTGGGGGTTCGGCCTGCGCACGTGATCCCGTTCGCAGGCCATCCATTCCGAACCCACGGCGACGGTTCCGGAGCGTGGCAATCCGCGATCCAGCGTGCCAGTATTCTTCGGCACATCCTTTTTTTACATGGATTCGTTATTTCTTGCGGTATGAACCGTCGCGCTGCACTCTTTTCCGGTCGACGAATCGGATTGGTGGTCAACCAGGCCGACTTCCTGATCTCCCATCGGTATGAGCTGGCCTGCGCGCTGCGTGACCTCGGCGCTGAACTGACCATCTTCTGTCCTGCAGCTTCTGGTGAGGAAAAGCTCATCGAATCAGGCTTCAGAGTGGTGACCTACCCGCTTTCCCGCAGCGGAAGAAACCCGTTTGCCGAGATTCTTTCGCTGCTGTCGCTGTCGCGGCTGTACCGGGATCATCCGCTCGACCTGGTTCATCACGTCACCATCAAGCCGGTACTCTATGGAACCCGTGCCGCCCGCAAACGGGGCATACCCGCGGTGGTCAATGCCATTCCCGGGCTAGGCTTCGTGTACACCGCTGAAGGATTTTTCGCCGCACTCAGACGGGCTACGACCAATCTGCTCTATCGAAGCTTCACGCGCCATCCCGCCATCCGGGTGATCTTCCAGAACAGTGAAGACCGTGATGCGTTTGTGCGCAGGCGCCTGGTCTCTGCGGTGGATGCAGTGATCATCCGCGGGAGTAGCATGAACCTGGCGACATTCAGTACCAGCGAAGCGCCACCGGAACCGGTTTCGTTCCTGCTCATCGGGCGCATGCTGGCGGACAAGGGTGTACGCGAGTACGTCAATGCGGCACGCCTGCTCCGTCGCGACCACCCTGAGTGGTGTTTCCGCCTCCTCGGGGGACTTGATACCGGCAATCCGTCGGCGATCGGCAAAGACGAACTCGAAGCCTGGCACAACGAAGGCATCGATTGGCTCGGACATCGCAGCGATGTTGCAGACCAGATCCGCGCGCACCATGTGGTTGTCCTGCCGTCGTATCGTGAGGGGATGCCAAAAACATTGCTCGAAGCGACAGCGTGCGGTCGGCCGATCATCACCACGGACATCCCCGGTTGTCGCGATATCGTGAGGGACGGGGTCAATGGCCTTCTCGTGCAACCACGGGTGGTGACGGAGCTCGCGGAAGCCATGCGTACTCTCGGGGAAGACGGGGCCTTGCGCGACCAGATGGGCCGTGCAGGACGAACCCGGGCAATGGCGTTTTCCGTGGAAGACGTTGTGGAACGTACGCTGCGCATTTATGCGACGTTGTTGCACGAACAGCATCATGGTTCAACTGAAGAGGTGATCGCCTGATGGCGGCGGCCGGCTCATCCACCACACCTGAGGTGATGGTGTGACGCTGGTCCACGAGTTGCCGTTGTTTGCCTTGTTTGCCGGATTGTTGACCACAGCCGGTATGTTGTCCCTGCTGATCCGTTTTGCACCTCGGCTGAAACTCATCGCCATCGCCAACGCGCGCAGCTCCCACGTGAATCCGACGCCCACCGGGGGCGGTATCGCAATCGGTTTGCCAGTTATTCTCTGGTGTGCGCTGTCGCCCGAGCCGCTCGGCTTCTGGCTCGCGGTGTCAGGCGGCGTTCTGGCGTTGACAGGGCTGGTCGATGATCTCATCGAGCTGCCGGCGTGGCCCCGATTCCTGCTGCAGGCGGTATGCGTTGCAGGCTTCCTGCATGCCACGGAGGCAACAGCCGGTGGCGCTGCGCTGATCATCATCGGTCTACTGACACTCTGGTTCGTAAACCTGTTCAACTTCATGGACGGAATCGACGGTATTGCCGGTACCCAGACGCTGCTCTTCGGGCTCGGTGTTCTGTTGCTGTCCGGCGCCACACTCACCTGGATCGAAAGCCTGGTCTGGCTGGTGGTGGGAAGTTCGTTCGCCTTTCTCCTGTACAACTGGCATCCAGCCAAGATTTTCATGGGTGATGCGGGTGCCTTGTTGCTGGGGCTGTGCCTGCCAGCGATCGTTCTGGCCCTTGATGCCGCGGGCGACCTGCCGTTCGTCGCGTCATTGATACTGCTGGCGGTGTTTGTGTTTGATGCCACCTGGACCCTGGGAGTTAGAATCATCACCGGCCAGCGATTCACTGCGGCGCACCGGTCACATCTTTACCAGCGCCTCGCGTCGAGGTGGGGGCACGGCCAGACGTCGCTGGCGTTCGTGTTCTACGCTTGCCTTTGGCTGTTTCCGCTGGCGTGGTGGGCGAAAACAACGCCCGGTGCCGGTGTCTGGTTGCTGTTGGCCAGTGTTGCGCCTCTGATGGCGCTAGCGGTGCGGTTCAGGGCCGGGATGCCGGACCAGGACGGCCGGGAAAGAACCAGGGAAACGCATGCAACGGATGGTTCAAACAGATGATTGAAGTCTGGATCGAACAGCTGCACCGCCATCGCAAGCAGACGCTGGCGCTGGTGGTGGATTGCCTGATGTTGCCACTCGCACTCTATTCGGCACTGGCGTTACGACTCGGCACCTTTACCCCCGATATCGATGGTTTCTGGCCGGCCTTTGTGGTGAGCGTGCTGGTGTGCATCCCCGTGTTCGTGAAGCTCGGTTTGTACCGGCAAGTCATTCGCTACATGGGCAACCACGCCATGCTGAGTGTGCTCATCGGTGCCACCATCGCCGCGGTTGCCATCACAGTGACCGCCTATCTGGTTCCGCTGCGCGGCTTCCCGCGCTCTGTGCCAGTGATTTTTTGGATGCTGCTGCTGGTCTATGTAAGCGGCACACGTTTTGCGGTGCGGGCGCTCTTTCAGTGGGCACGACACCGCAACCATGTGCGTGAAGCGATCATCATCTTCGGCGCTGGCGCCGCGGGCGTAGGGTTGTCGCGCGCCTTCACGCAACAGGGCGAGTACGTGCCGGTTGCATTCATCGATGATGACCCCGCGATGCAGCGGCGGACCATCGATGGGTTGGCCGTCTATTCACGCACGCAGCTCGACCGATTGCTACAGGACACGGAAGCGTGCCAGGTGTTTCTGGCGATTCCATCAGCCACAGCGGATCAACGCCGGGACATCATCGAGTTCCTCGAACAGTATCCCGTGCGGGTGCGTCTCTTGCCTTCGCTGGCGGAGCTGATTTCAGGACGAAAGGGCCTCGCTAACGTTCGCGATGTGGCCGTGGAGGATCTGCTCTATCGCGACGAGGTGGAACCGTTACCTGAATTGCTGGCGCGATCCGTGCAGGACCGCGTCGTCATGGTCACCGGGGCGGGTGGCTCGATCGGTTCGGAACTCGTTCGCCAGATTGCGCGGCAAGCACCTCGCTTGCTGGTGCTGCTTGACCAGAACGAGTTTGGTTTATTTCAGGTCGAAAACGAACTGACGCAGACCCATCCCCAGGTGAGCGTGCTCAGCGTTCTCGGCTCGGTAACGGACTACCCGCTCATGCAGCGCACGCTGCAGCGATACGGGGTCCAAACGCTCTATCACGCCGCGGCGTACAAACACGTCGCGCTGGTGGAAAACAACGTCATCCAGGGTCTGATCAACAACACTTTCGGTACTTTACGTACCGCGCAGGCAGCGATTGCCTGTGGTGTGGACAGCTTGATCCTGATCTCCACGGACAAGGCGGTGCGCACAACCAGTGTGATGGGTGCGAGCAAGCGCCTGGCAGAGTTGATTCTGCAGGCGCTGCAGCAAACGCAACTGCGCACGCGCTTCGCCATAGTCCGTTTTGGCAATGTGCTTCGCTCGTCCGGATCGGTCGTGCCGCTCTTCGAAGAACAGATCGAGCGGGGAGGGCCGGTGACGGTCACCCACCCCGACGTCACCCGTTACTTCATGACGATTTCGGAAGCGTCCCAGCTGGTGTTGCAGGCGGGCAGCATGGCGGAAGGTGGTGACATTTTTGTGCTCGACATGGGCCGGCCGGTGCGCATTCTCGATCTGGCGCGTCGCATGATCCAGCTGCAGGGGCACACGGTGCGTGATGCTGAACATCCCGAAGGGGACATCGAGATCGTTTTTACCGGGCTCAAGCCCGGTGAAAAGCTGCACGAAGAACTCTTGTTGGGCAATGTGGTTACCGGCACGGAGCATCGCAAGATTCTGAGGGCGGAAGAGTCCTTCGTCCCGTGGACGGAGCTGCAGCCTTCGCTCGCGACGCTGGAAAAAGCCTGCAGCGCCTATGATTATGCGGCCATCAAGACCTTTATCGAAGGGCTTGTTGAAGGTTCGAGCCTTGAAGAGCAGCTCGGCGATCTAGCTGTGCCAGGGCCTCTTGCGACGGTTGTTCAGCTGCCTGCGGCAGCTTCTCCAGCAAGTCGGCCATAAACCGCGCCGCTGGTCAGGCCACTGCCGCCTGGGTAATTGAAGTAGAAAAGGCCGCCCATCAGTTCACCAGCCGCGTACAAACCGGGAATGGCTTTTCCATCCTGAGCCAGCACGCGTGCGTTGGCGTCAACATGCAAACCGCCGAACGTGAAGGTGATGCCACAGCCTACGGCATACGCCGAGTAGGGTGGTGTGTCGAGCCGCTGAGCCCAGTTGGATTTCGGGATAAGCAGACCTCGCGTTCCCCGCCCATCGCGAATAGACGGATTGAAGGGCACATCCACGTTCACTGCCTTGTTGAAAGCCACCGTCGTATCGAGGAACCGGGCGGTGTCCATCCCTTCCATCTGCTGTGCCAGCGCTTCGAGGGAGGAGGCGGTGACCTTTGAAACCTGACGGATGCGGTACTCATCGCGAAGCAGGTGATCACACTTCGCATCGAATACCTGCCATGCAGTTTGCCCCGGCTGGCGCAGCACTTCCTGCCCGTAGCGTGCGTAGGTGTAGTTACGAAAATCCGCGCCTTCATCCACGAACCGTTCACCTCGTGAATTGATCAGAATTCCGAAGGGATAAGAATGCTTCTGGAAGCTATCACCCACGGCAAGATCGCCGTACTCCGGCGCATTGGCATCCCACTGCACTGCATGGCAACCGCTGAAGTGCCCGCGCGTGGCGGCGCCGATATCAACCGCCATACGGATCCCGTCACCGGTGTTGAACCGGGTACCCCGCACGTGGGCCAGGTCCCAGCCCGGCCCGAGATACTGGGTTCGCAAAGCGGCGTTGGCTTCAAATCCTCCGGAGGCCAGAACCACTGCATCGGCGTTCATAGTGGCCAGACCTGCTGGTGTATGCGCGATCACACCGTCGATCCCGCGGGTTGTGCCGGCCAGCGAAATAGCGCGATGACCGTAGCGGATGTCCACGCCAAGCATGGTCGCGCGACGGGTCAGCGCCGCGATCAGGCCCGGTCCTCCGCCCCAGACTTCGACGAATAGCCCGCCCCAGAATCGGATGCGACCCTGCACCTCGAACGACTGCCGGCCGTACAGCGGCAGGAAACGCACACCCTGTGAGCGCATCCAGAGAAGCGTCTCAAAACTTCGTTCGACCAGAGTCTCAGCCAGCCAGGGATCGGTCCGGTATTGCGTCACTCGCCCGAGGTCATCGAGAAAATCTCCACGGGTGTAGGGTTCAACGTCGATCCGCGCCCATTCCGCCGCGGAAAGGTCCGGCATCAGCGCCGCAAGTTCAGGGATACCCTGGTGCGTGGTGCGCATGGCCCCCGCGGTGAACCGGGAGTTCCCGCCGGCCAGCGCTTCCGGAGCGCGCTCCAATACAGTCACTTCAGCGCCGCGCTGACGTGCGGCGATAGCGGCGCAGAACGCGGCATTGCCACCGCCGACCACGATGATTCTCCGGTTTTGGCTGGAACGCTCTCTCGACGATCCTTTCGATGAACCGGAATTCGCAGCGTTTGGTTCGCTCATGTCTTGCTCGTTGCACCGTATGGCGGGTGTTCGTAGGCTTCGCAGTCAGGCGTTGAGAAGGGGGAAACAATGCCAACCATACCGCGAACTTCGTTTGCGATGGTGCAAACCGGCGTTCGAACGCTGGTACCGCAGGATATCGCCATCCCTGCAATCGACGCAGACTCGGCGTTGCTCGAAGTGGAGGTCTGTGGCATTTGCGGCAGTGACTACGAGCAATATGAGGGCGTGCTGAAAACCCCTGTACCAGTGATTCCGGGGCATGAGCCACTTGGCCGTATCGCTGCCATTGGTGACCGGGCCGCACAGCGTTGGGGTGTGGATGTCGGTGATCGTGTCGCTGTAGAAACCATGTTGAGTTGCAGGCACTGTCAGCCTTGCCTGCACGGCAGCTACCACCTGTGTGATCACCGGCGAATCTATTCCTACATACCACTCACGGATGCACCGGGTTTGTGGGGGGCGTACGCCCAGTACATGTACCTGCACCCGAACAGCGTGGTACATCGGGTCGATCCGGAGTTGCCGCCGGAGATCGCAGTGATGTTCAACCCGCTCGGAGCGGGTTTTCGCTGGGCAGTAGAGATGCCGGCGCTCGCGCCGGGCGAAACCGTGGTGATTCTCGGTCCGGGTCAGCGTGGACTTGCCAGCGTGCTCGCCTGCCGGGAAGCGGGCGCCGGGACGATCATCATCACCGGGCTTGAAGCGGACAGTGACAAGTTTGCTGTGGCGCGACTGTTTGGCGCCGATCACTGCATCGATGTCGATAACCAGAATGCAGTTGAACGGGTTAAGGCCCTGACCAATGGTCGGGGCGCTGACCTGGTCGTGGATGTCAGTGCCTATGCAACACAGCCAGTGGTCGATGCACTGCGCATGGTGCGACCGGGTGGCCGGATCGTGCTTGCGGGTGTGAAAGGCTTCAAGCCCGTGGACGGATTTGTTTCCGATCTGGTGGTCATGAAAGAGATTCGCATCATGGGCGCGATCGGTGTGACATCGACCGGCTATCGGCAGGCCATTCGCCTGATCGAGCGTGACCGAGAGCGGCTGCGCCCGATGCATACGCACGACTTCAAGCTGGAAGACGCGGAGCTCGCCATTCGTACACTTGCCCGGCAGGTTGATGGTGACGCCTCGATTCACTCCTGCCTGATCCCACCGCACTGAATCACTGCGGTTTGACCGGACACGCCGGAAACACACAACCCAGACAGAAATGACCAGAGAGACTGAGACGCGATGAAAACCGGATTGATCCTCACGACACCCACACTCAAACAGATGGTCTCGACTGCCCAGGCGGCGGAGTCCGCCGGATTTGATTCGGTGTGGACAATTGAGTTCTTCAACGCCAATGGTCTGGTGCGCCTGGCAGCGGTGGCCGCCGCAACCCAGCGTATCCAGCTGGGTACCGCGATCGCGTATGCCTTCATGCGGACACCGATGCTGGCGGCATCGGCGGCGATGGATATCGATGAACTGTCGGGTGGCCGGATGATCCTCGGTCTCGGCAGCGGCACCGAACGCATGAACAAAGATTGGTACTCCATGCCGTGGGACCCTGCACCCGCATCGAAGATCAAGGATGCTATTGGGTTGGTGAGGGCCGCGTTTGCGGCGCAGAAAGGGGGTGGCCTCAAGTACCAGGGAACGCACTACCAGGTGAATATCCCCGCGTATACTCGGCCTAACGCCGCGCGCGACACCATCCCGGTGTGCCTGGCCGGTGTGAACAAAGGCATGATCGGCGCCGCTGCAGCAGTCGCGGACGGTCTGATATGCCACCCAGTTTTCAGCCGCAAGTACCTGGCCGATACGGTTGTGCCGCGAGTCGCGGGTTCAAAATGCAAACCCTTTCCTTATATCATCACGGCGGTTTCCAACGACAGGGCTCAGGCGCGCGACGAAGCCCGCCGGCAGATCGCTTTCTACTACACCACGCGTCTCTACCACACGATCCTCGACGCGCACGGATGGCGGGGAATCGGCGAAACGGTGGCTGACGCGTTCAAGAAAGGTGACTGGAAGACGATGTTTGCGGCGGTGCCGGATGAGATGGTCGACGCGATCGCCATTAGCGGGACGCCGGATGAAGCCCGCGACCAGTTGCGACAGTGGGCACCATTCAGCGATCACGTCATCCTCTACAGCCCAAGCGTTGGCATGAATCCAGGGCGGTTGCAGGAAAACATGGATGCAATCATTGATACGTTTCGGAAGTGAACCATTGAAACCGGCAACAACCATCGGAGCTCTGCAGAATGAGTGCCATACCGTTCAACCCTGATATTGCCAAACGTTTTACGGGCCCTTCGAAAGGCGCTGGCGGGATCGTTGATTTTCTCGGTTTCGAAATCACTGGCGCTGAACCAGGCAAGATGCAGGGTCGATTTGAAGTGCGACCTGATCTCTTGACCGGATTTGGCAACATGCACGGCGGCGTGTTGTCAGCATTCTGCGACCATCTGCTCGGCTGCGTGTGTTATCCCGCCATGCAGAAGGGTCAGTGGGCAGCAACGACGGAGTTCAAGATCAACCTGACGGCGCCGGTATCCAAAGGCGAGGTGACAGGTGAAGCAGAAATCGTGCTGATGACGCGTACGATGGCGGTGATCCGGATCGATGTCCGCAACGAAGGCCGGATCTGCGCTGTCGCGCAGGGCACCTGTACGATCCGCGATCCGAAAGGATGAACATTTTGGTGAACTAGAACCCCATCCATCGGGGAAATCCATCGGGGACACAACATGCAGACACAGACTGGAACGAGTTGGCGACCCGTCGATTACGGTGCTCACGAAGCGGCCATGCAGACTTTCCTGCAAGCAGGGGCGGAGCGGGCAATGCGACTAGGCAATCGTGGGCCGATCCGGTTTCTGACGGACGGTACGCTACACCCCGACATACGTGAAGCGTATTCGCGCTGTGGCTTTTATGTGTTTACCGGTGTGATCGATGCCGGGGAGTGTGCGGAACTCGAAGCCGATCTGAAAGACATCATGAGCCGGCTACCCGAGGACATCCGCGCGAAGGTTGATGCGCAGGGCAGGCCTGCAATCGGTTCCGGGTGCAAAGCACCCACCGTTCAGTGGGTGCGCCCCTTGAGTGATCCGTTGGGTGGGACACAGAAAGCCAATGGCCGCCACCCGGCGAAGATGATCGAACCCGAGGCGCCGCAAGGTTCGCCAGAGCACGTCGTTCAGCTGATTCTCGGTGCACTGCAGTTTTCCCCCGCGTTTCTGCGGCTCTATGCACATCCGGAGCTGTTGCGGGTGGCAGCAGCGATCAACGGTGAAGACTTCGTACCCTTCAATGAAGCCATCTGGATGAAACACGCAGGGCTTGGCGGGTCTGTCGCCTGGCATCAGGACGGCACGACACACTGGGACAGCCCTGACTTGGATGAAGGCACACACGGTTTTAATTTCATGGGGCAGCTCTACGGTTGCACGCCAGCCAATGGAGTTTGGGTGGTTCCAGGCAGTCATCGAGTCGGCAAAGTCGACATCAAAGCATGGGTGGAATCTGCCGGCTCAGACCGATTACCGGACGCGGTACCCCTCGTGTGTGCGCCAGGCGATGTCGCGATCTGCAATCGCCAGGCGGTGCACGGTTCATTCGCCAACACGAGTCCCGACCCGCGGGTGACTTTCAACTTCGGATTCCATCGACGCCGATCGGTTCTGGGTGCCCAGGGCGGTGGTATCCATAACGTTCCCATCACCTATGACGATGACCGTATCGACCGTCGCGCCGGGGTGATCGCTCTCGGAATCGCAGCGCGCAAGGCGCATCGGCCCGAAGAAGCGGCATTCGACTATCAGCCTTACTCATCACGCCAGGCTGGAATCACGTATTCACCGGAGGCCTTTTCAACGTTGAGTGATTACAACCTGCTGGATCTGGGGATATGAGACAGTGGCCGGTAGCAAGGTTTGGTTGGTGCGCACCGTCTTGGGTTTTCGCGCTTGCCTGCTTCGTCACTGCGGGATGTTCATCGACGCCCAGCCTTTCAACGCAGGTCGAACGAGGGTTTGACCTTTCCGGGCGCTGGACCCTTGACCCTTCGCAGTCTGACGTAACCCCGGATGCCCGACGTGTGGTGGATGAGATGGACCAGCGCATGTTGCGGCGGGATGGTTTCAATGTTCGTGGCGAGATGGTCGACAGCGCGGTGTTCGCTTTCATCGCCCAGGATTTCCCGGTACTCCGGGCGACGTCTATGTCGATAGAACAGCACGCGGATTCCATGGGGATCCAGTACGAGCCAGGTGGTTACCGGGACGTCTCCTGGGGAGAGCGAAGCCGCGGTCTGTGGACCATTCACGCAGGCTGGAATGAGTCTGGGGAATTTGTGATCCATTCCGATTCCGAGGACATACGGGCACAGGAAACTCTGGCACTCCAGGGTCCGGCGACGCTCCAGGTCACTCTCCGGGTGCGGGCGGAAGGGGGCGAACTCGATCTCGTGCGGACATTCGTCCGCACCCCCTGAGTCCATGGCATCGGCCGAAGCGCAAAGAGAATTCACAAATCGGGAGGCCATGCGCCGGATTGCCGGGTCTCAGGACCGAAAGTGTGAGGTCGCTCGCGGTCCAGGTTTTCCCAACGGAACTAAGCCCGAAGGATCTTTTCTGGATTTTGTGACGCAGTGCGACCCACGGGTTTCGGCACTTCCGTTAACAGAGGCTTCACGTTCATCGAACTGCTGATTGTGGTTGCAATCATCGGTTTGCTTGCGTCTGTGGCGACCAGCGCTTACCTGAACTACATCGAGGATGCCCGCACATCGAAGGTGCTGACCTATTACAACCAAGCCCAGCAGTACGTAAGCGCGCGATGCACGCGAATCCAGTAGCCAGGCGTCACTGAGTACAACGGCAATCCTGCCCGCATCCGCTGCGGAGTGGATCCAGGAAATCAGTCCCTCGGATGCGCTGGCGCCAGGCGGTGGCAACGCCTACCTTGCCGGTACCTGCAACTCGCTGGTTGGCGCAATCGGTATCCAGTCGTCCGGTACATTCGTATCCGGTGATGCGCAGTTCACGATCACCCGTCCGGCGTATGCCGGGATCGCGGCGAACTTCATCACGATCAGCTACTGGCATTACCGCTCCCCGTGCCGGCCAATTTTCCCTCCGGTGCTAAGCTGCCTTGCAAAGGTTTTTTTCGGCCGTAGACTACGTTGGCTTCGAAAACCGGCCAATTAAGGGCCGCGTCAATACCCTCATTCCGCCTTAGCTCAGTTGGTAGAGCAGCTGACTGTTAATCAGCGGGTCGCTGGTTCGAGCCCAGCAGGCGGAGCCAATCTAAAGCCCTGAAATAGCGGGTTTTTCGATACAACCACTGTTTTGAATCCTTCGATTCAACGACGTACTGGTGTTACCAGTGTCCTCATGGTGTTGACTGAGCTTGACACGGGCTTGTCAAGCGGTCGAGGGCATCTCAGCGTTCGACGAAGAGGTCCTGAAGAGTCTGGTGTGCGTTTGCCCGCACAGGCGGTGCTTTTCTATAAATCTGGATTGGTGTAGAAATGGATGCGGATCCAGAAGTAGATATGGACGGGGATGTGGGTCTAAATTTGGATGAGTGAAAAAGTCATCAGCACCCCAAAGAATAAGTCGGAGGTACACAATGACGAGATCAAATGTTAAGTCTTGGCAAAAGCTTGCGACAGGAATCGTGCTCGCCCTGAGTTCGAGCTCAGTTTTTGCAGCCGAAATGCTGCAGCCTGGAGACTTCGTAGGGTATTCGTTTTGGTTGATTTCTATGGCGCTTGCAGCGGCGACTATATTTTTCCTGATGGAATCGCTTCGCATCGGTGGCAAGTGGGCTACCAGTTTGACAGTGTCTGCGCTAGTCACTTTCATCGCAGCGTTTCATTACATGTACATGAGAGAAGTCTGGGTCAGCACGGGGGCCTCACCAACCGACTTTCGATACATCGATTGGTTATTGACCGTACCACTGTTAATGATTGAGTTTTATCTGATCCTGACTGCGATCACCAAAGTATCGGGCAGCATCTTCTGGCGCTTGTTGATTGGTACTTTGGTCATGCTTGTCCCGGGCTACATGGGCGAAGCGGGTTACATCAACACTACCATCGGATTTGTGATCGGCATGTTCGGCTGGGTCTTTATCCTGTACGAGATTTTCGCAGGTGAAGCGAGCAAAGTTGCTGCGTCGCAGGCAACGCCAGCTGTCAAGATGTCTTTCAATCTTATGAAGTGGACTGTTACAGTAGGTTGGTCGGTCTACCCTTTGGGGTACTTCTTTGGTTATCTGGCGGGCGGTACAAACGAAGCGACCTTGAATATCGTCTACAACCTTGCTGACGTTCTGAACAAGATCGCCTTCGGCCTGTTTATCTGGTACGCGGCGAATGAGGAAACGTTAGCTAAGGCGTAACGATCTGGCCAAGTCAGCCCGAAAGCCGCCGAGAGGCGGCTTTTGTATTTTTAAGCTTCGTTATGCTGCCGTTTCAACTTAGAAATCGCTCCTTCATCGCGCAACTTTTGAAATGCTCTCACGTTCATCATAAAACCCATCAAACTCACGGAATCTTGGGATCCCATGAACGACGCATCTTCTTCTTGTGCGACACTGATCGATGACTCGTTTAATTGTTGTACCCCTGTTGGCAATTGCGTGGCTTGATGCTCACGCGCAGTCGTCACTGCCCCCATGTCCGACCGACACGTCGGTCGTCTGGAAGAATTGTTCTGGTGTCCAGCCCGCTTTGATTGGTCCAGTGTTGAAGTTAGTTTAGGCGGCCTTTTTGCCGGTTATTGAGATGAACCGAGGGCTGGGGGCGAGCCCCCAGCCCTCGGGCGCCGGGGGTCGATAGCCGAAAGCGCTGTGCGGCCGAACTCGGTTGTAGTGACATCTCCATTGTTCGATCAGCACCTGTGCTTCACGTAAGGTGTAAAAGAGCTCGCCGTTCAAAAGCTCATTTCTCAGCTTGCCGTTAAAGCTCTCGCAGTAGCCGTTCTCCCAAGGACTGCCGGGCTGAATGTAGAGGGTCTTCGTACCGAGTCGTCCCAGCCAAGCGCGCAAGCCCTTGGCCACCATCTCCGGGCCGTTATCTGAGCGGATGTGTTCAGGGATGCCTCGCTCGATCATCACGTCGGCCAATAGATCGATCACATCGTGAGCGCGGATACGGCGTGCCACGTAGATCGCGAGCGCCTCTTTGGTGAACTCATCGATCAGGGTCAGGATCTTGAGCGGCCTCCCATCGGCGGTCCGATCCATCACGAAGTCCCCACTCCAGACGTGGTTTTTGTAGAGCGGCCGCAGCCGTACACACGATCCGTCGGCTAACCAGAGCCGAGCGCGGTCGAGCGGTCACGCCTGCGCCCGATCGAAGAGCTCACGTTGGGTACGGCGCAGGAATAGCAGGCCGATCGCGGCATTGAAGAAGATGAAGAAGTTGTGCACGACGAGCGCAAACGCAGCCATCTCCACCGCGTGATCAGGCAAAAGACCGGGGCGTTTGCAATCTCGGCCAACATGTGGCAAGGAAGACGCAGATCG
>VGVE01000013.1 GCA_016874135.1 Gammaproteobacteria bacterium
GGATTCTACGTCCCGCCACTCGACTTGCCACAAAGTCGGTTCAGCAGCAAACAGGGCCTGTGCCGATTCCGCATAGGGCTCCCAGTCGGTTGCAAAATGCAGCAGCCCACCCGGCTGCAGCCGATCCGCCACCCGGCCGACGAACGCCGGTTGGATGAGTCTTCTCTTGTGGTGCCGCTTTTTCGGCCAGGGGTCAGGGAAGAAAATTCGGACTCCAGCAACCGTTGCCGTTCCAAGACAGGTTTCAAAAACGTCTTCCGCCCGTCCTTGCGCAATTTTCACGTGCGGGACGTCACATGCTGCGAGCCGATTGAGCAAAGCACCGATCCCGGGAGGATAGATTTCTATTCCGAGCAGATTCCAGTCCGGCTGCTGTTCACCCCAGTGAACAAGCGCATCCCCTGTCCCGAATCCGATCTCCACGCCTAACGGCGCTTCGCGTCCATAAACCTCGAGTGGCACCAGGGGCTTGGAGAAATCTACGGAGTAGCCTGGCAGAAGTTCTTCGAGTGCGCGCCTTTGCGCGATTGTCAGTCGCCCTCTCTGTTGCATTACCGCTACTTCAGGGTTGCATCAACGACATATGACGGTCGCAACGCGTGGCATCAGGAACGATATGCGGCGACCAACAGGGATCCCCAGCCGATGATCAGAAACACACCACCGATGGGTGTTACGGGTCCAAGCCAGCGTGGACCACCAAGCGCGAGGAGATAGATGCTGCCACTGAAGAGCAGCGCACCGAGAAACCAGGCCGCCACAACAACGCTGATCCCTGATGGAGTTGCGACGCGCAGCCAAACTGAAACCAGCAGCAAGGCCAAAGCGTGATACATCTGGTACTGCACAGCAGTTTGCCAACTGCTGATCTGAGCAGCTTCCAGTCCACGTGCCGCCAGTCCGTGGGCACCAAGTGCTCCAAGGATCACAGCAGTAAGGCCGAAGAACGCTCCAGCCGTCGCGCAGATCGAAGCAAGGTTCATTGATTCACGCGACGATGGCGGCCTTCAGCTTGCGGATGGCGTTCGCTTCGATCTGACGAATACGCTCTGCCGATACACCATATTCCGCTGCCAGCTCATGCAATGTGGCTTTTTCTTCAGCCAGCCAGCGACGGCTGACGATGGAACGGGCGCGAACATCCAGCCCATCGAGTGCACCTGACAATCGATCAAGCTCATCTCCTTCCGAATCTTCCGCGAGCACGATCTCTGCGGGGTCGGCATGTTGAGCCTTGAGGTAGTGTGCCGGAGCGACGCTGTTTTCATCATCGTCGTCATCGTCCGCCTCAAATGAGATATCGACACCCGCGAGCCGCCCTTCCATTCGGGTGACTTCCGTCTCCGGGACGCCCAGCTCTTTGGCGACAGCGCTGGTCTCCTCTGCGGTCAACCAGCCGAGCCGGGTTTTGGCGCTACGCAGATTGAAGAAAAGTTTCCGCTGCGCCTTGGTAGTTGCAACCTTCACGATGCGCCAGTTGCGCAGGATGAACTCGTGGATCTCAGCTTTGATCCAGTGCACTGCAAATGACACGAGTCGAACGCCAACGTCCGGGTTAAAACGTTTGACGGCCTTCATCAAGCCCACATTGCCTTCCTGGATGAGGTCAGCCTGTGACAATCCGTAGCCCTGATAGCCGCGGGCAATGTGCACGACGAAACGAAGGTGTGAAATGACCAGCCGACGCGCCGCCTCCAAGTCGCCGTCATCGGAGAAACGACGGGCCAGTGCCTGTTCGTCCTCAGCGCTCAGCAGGGGGAAGGCACTGACCGTGTGCAAATAGCCTTCAATGTCCTTGCCAGGACTGAGGCTTGCGAGCGGAACGATCGAATGAGCCATGTGATACCTCCGGTAACACTGTTGCCTGCATATTAGCACTCAACCTTCGAGAGTGCTAACCGGTCGATGGCGATATGAGCTACGCAGTTCCCGAAATCACTGAATTTCGATCTCTCGAACCCTGCGACCTGAAGAGACCAGGGCGCCGCAGATCCCGAGTAGCGCGCCGAGCCCCAACATGAAGCCGAGGAACGAGGGCGAAAAGCCGATCAGATCGAGGTCTGCCCCATAGCTGCTGAAGAGCGAAGTTAACGGGCTCTCAATCACCATCAACGCCGCAGATATAAGCATGAGCGCCACCAGAGCGCCGCCCGTGCCATAAATAGCGCCGAAGTAGAGAAAAGGCCTCCGGATCTGCGCATTTGTGGCGCCGACGAGCTTCTGGACTTTGAGTTCCTCAAGCCGCGATTCAATCGCCAGCCGGATTGAACTGGCGGTCACCAACACCGCGCCGACACCGAAAAGGACGGCCAACACGAACGACAACCGGCTGACGATCGCTGTGATGTCCTGAATCCGGGCGAGCCAGGTTTTTTCAACGACCACCTCTTCAACTGCCGGCTCCCCGGACGCTACACCCGCGATTACTTCGAGGTCTGCTGTCCTTGCCTTCGAATCGAGCAGGACGCGGATCGATGCCGGCAGCGGATTGCCTGACAGCATGTCGAGCGCATCTCTGAGACCGGTATGGGTCTGGAATTCGACGAGCGCCTCTGCGGGTAAAGTCGTGACGACGCTGGCCACACCGCGCTGGTCTTCCAGACGCCGAGCCAACTCATGCACTGCGGCCTCGGAAGCATCCAGTTTCATGTAGATCGAGAGACCGGGCCGCCCATCCCAACCTGCGCTGACATCAACCAGATTTCGTTCCAGAAGATACAATCCGGCGGGTAACGCCAACGCTATCCCGACCAACAGCCAGACCAGAAGACTGGTTCCCGGGCGAAGACTGATGAACTGGATGGCTTCTTTCATCACTCGGACGTGGTCGCGCAGCCAGGTGCCGGTCTGCACGCGGTCAGCTGCCGTGAGGGGGTCTTTGACCTTAGGAAACACGGCGCTCCACCTTGCCTTGCGCGCGATCCGGCACTGCGAGCTCAACCTCGACGCCCTCAGCGCGACTCTGATTGCCTGCCTCTTCCTTGATGGAGGGGTTTTCCGAGTCGTGAACGACTTGACCTGCTGCGAGCTCGATGATCCGGCGACCACTGGCTTCGATCAGTTCGCGATCATGACTGGCCACAATCACCGTGGATCCCACCTGGTTGAACTGCTGGAACAGTCCCAGGATGTCCCGTGACAACTCTGGATCAAGGTTGCCTGTCGGCTCGTCGGCGAGAAGGATCAATGGACGATTGGCCACCGCCCTCGCGATCCCGACTCGTTGTTGTTCGCCGGTAGAGAGGTGTTGTGGCAACAATCGTTCCTTCTCCAGGAGACCGACCCGTGCGAGTGCGGCGCGTACCCGACGTGCCAGGTCTTTTTCCGGCATGCCGAGAACCCGCAGCGGAATCGCGACGTTCTCGAAGACGGAGCGCCCCGCGAGCAGGTGATGATCCTGGAACACTGCGCCGATGTGCCTTCGGTAATAAGGCAGCCTCGCTTCCGGCAACTGCGTGATGTTCACGCCATTGACCTGAATCTGTCCGCGTGTCGCCTGCTCCATACGCAGGAGCAATCGAAGAAACGTACTCTTACCTGCACCGGAATGGCCGGTGAGGAACGTCATGCTCCCTTCTTCGAAACTGACGTTGATGTCTCGAAGCGCTTCGAAGCCATTGGCATGACGTTTAGTAACACCACGCAATTCTATGAAGGCCACAATCTGCGTTCCGGATGATTAAAGGCAAGAATGACCGCGAAAGCGCCACAAATCATCTTCTCTGAAGGGTGCTCCAGAGTGCCTGTCGCGGCATTGCTTTTGTTGATCACCAGCGTACCGTCTCCCTGACGAACATGCATCAGCCATCCGCTTCTTAATCAAGCAGGATCGCGCTGCGTGGACGGAGCGATCTTGTTCGTCCGCGACAACGTGCGATCCTGTCGCGCTTAAGGCTGTGCGGGCAGAAGTGCGTCGACGAACTTGTCAGCACTAAAATCCTCGAGATCTTCCGTACCTTCACCGACACCAATGAAATAAACCGGTTTGCCCGAAACACGTGTGACGGCGAACAGCACTCCCGCCTTCGCCGTGCCGTCGAGTTTGGTCACGACCAGTCCAGTGAGACCAACAGCGTGGTCGAACTCCTTCACCTGACTGAGGGCGTTCTGACCAACTCCGCCGTCCAGTACCAGCAAGGTTTCGTGCGGCGCTTCCGGAATCTGTCGCGATACGACTCGCCGGATCTTGGCCAGCTCCTCCATCAGATTCTGTTTGGCTTGCAACCTGCCGGCCGTATCCGCTATCACCACATCGACGCCCCGGGCCCGGGCCGCCTGAACCGCATCAAAAATGACTGAGGCGGAATCCGCGCCCTGCGGCTGGGAAATCACCGGGACACCATTACGTTCGCCCCAAGCCTGGAGTTGCTCGACTGCGGCGGCACGGAAAGTGTCTCCCGCCGCCAGTAACACGGCGCGACCTTCCGACTTGAACCGGTGCGCAAGCTTGCCGATGGTCGTGGTTTTACCAGCACCGTTGACGCCAACCACAAAGATGACAAACGGCCTCTTGCTATGGTCTATCGGGAATGGTTTTTCAAACGGCGCCAGACGTTGACGAAGAACCTCCCGCAACGCGTGGTGCAAGGCGACGGTGTCATTCAGCTCTTTCCTTTTGACCCGCTGGGTGAGCTGGTCCATGACCTCCAGCACGGTGTCCATGCCGACATCCGTGGACAGGAGCGCGGTTTCGAGATCGTCGAGCACCGCCGCATCAATTGCTTTTGCTCCCAGCAGCAGATTGCCGATACCGGTCGCGAGCTGCTCGCGGGTTCGCGAGAGCCCGGCTTTGAGCCGCTTCCAAAGCCCACCTTTTTCTTCATCCGCCACGGTGCGCCCTCCAGGCTCCTGCGACTGGATGTGCGCTGGGGCCGCGCCCAAAGCTGTCAAAGGTTGGTTTACTCTGCAAAATGAAGGAAAGCGGGATCATGGAACTGCGAACTGAACAACGAGGCGCGCATTATCAGTGGGAAGTGGAAGGGTAGAAAGCTCCGCTTTCCGGGAGACCGCTCGGTAAGGCCGACATTGGAGCGCGCCCGTATCACCCTCTTTAACTGGCTGGCCGGCCACATCGAGGGGCGGCTTTGTCTCGACCTCTACGCCGGCAGTGGTGCGCTTGGATTTGAGGCCCAGTCGCGCGGAGCACGGCAAACGACTTTGATCGAGCAGGATCACAAAACTGCGGCCCGACTGCGCGAGCACGCCGGGCTTCTCGCCGACAGCAGTCTCACCGTCAATCAGGTCGGCGTGCTCGAGTTTCTGGCGAAGGATGACCGGCTGTGGGACATCGCATTCGTCGACCCGCCATACGAAGCGGGCCTGCTGTTGCCAACGCTGCAGCACCTCTACCCGCGGCTGGCTGAAGGCGCGCTCGTGTATTGTGAAAGCCGCGACGTCCTCGTGCCGCCCCCTTCCTACGCGGTGCAGCGGCAAAAAAAACTTGCGGACACCTGCATGACATTGCTCTCGGTGGCCGGTCCTGCGACACAGTGATCCTGTAACCGCTCGTTCCGGGTTTGGCTTCAGCACCCAAATTGTTACCATCGCCCCACAACCAAGGTTCGCACCGGAGAGAAGGCGTTGCGCACAGTCGTATATCCCGGGTCATTCAACCCGATCACCAACGGGCACACCGATCTTGTTCGCCGTGCGCTGAGACTCTTTGATCGTGTGATCGTTGCAATCGGTACGTCCGCTCAGAAAAACCCCAAGGTCGACCTCGCCGATAGAGTTGCGCTGTGTGAAGAGGTACTGAAGCAGTTTGGCGGACGGGTCACAGTGGAAGGCTTCAACACGCTGCTCGTCGATTATGTTCGCAGTTGTGACACCCGGTTCATCCTGCGGGGGCTTCGCAACATGATGGACTTCGACTACGAGTTTCAAATGGCAGAAATGAATCAGTCTCTGGATCCGGAGATTGAGTATGTGTTCCTGCCGACCTCGACAGAAACCAGCTTCATCTCCAGCTCATTGGTGCGTGAAATCGCAGCGCTCGGTGGGGACGTCGCAAAGTTTGTCCACCCAGCCGTGGTTACTTCGCTCAAGCTCCAGGCTGCAAAAAGGTGATTCACCCCCGGCCCAATTCACAGCAGATCGTGGGCCGAGGTACAGCTGCCGGAATCACAGACTATTTTTCGTCGCGGGCTTCTCGCCGGTAGCCCGAGGTTGTACAGCCCAGGCAACGCACGAAAGTGGTCTTTGAGGGCCTGAACACCAGGTGTTCCGCTGCCTGACTTACATTGCCCCCGGCCGCGCTGAACGGAAGGCTAACGACAAATGCCACCGATCCAAGGGCAGTAAGTACCACGCCTGCAGGTCGGGCAATCAGCAGATCACCCGCCATTGCCATTGCCGTCGGCTCGTCCAGCTCGTCCGCAGCCGAGCTCGGAGAGTTTGTGACCAATCCGGTGAACAAAAGAAAAGGCAGAAGTCCTGTCCGCATCGAACGCATGTTCTGCGAAACAGCCAATGTGGCGATGCTTGCCTCCTGCTTGATGAGTGGGGTTCGATCAACCTGATGGATGTCGTCGCGTCGTCACTGCGCCGACCCAGACATTTTACTGTGCTGCAAATCCCGGCCGACCATTCAGCAACTCCTGCATGACACCGGGCCAAAACCCTTCGCCGGCTGGCAGGCCGGACAATAGAACGTGCTTCGACCACCAAGCACCACGGCAATCAACGGCGTACCACACTGAATGCATGGTTCACTCTCGCGGTCATAAACCCGGAGCTGCTGGCGGAAATAACCCGGTCGACCTTCCGGGTTGATGAAATCGCGCAGTGTGGTTCCACCAAGGCTTATAGAGTCTGCGAGAACTTTCCTTACGGCTCTGGCCACGTGCTCCCATTGATGCCGTGGAATCGAGCCGGACTTTCGAGTGGGCCTCACTCCCGCAAGGAACAGACTTTCGTTCGCGTAGATGTTGCCAACGCCTGTCACCACCTTCGCATCCATGAGAAAGATTTTCACCGCAACGCGACGCCCCCGCGAGCGCTTGAACAACTGGTCGCCAGAAAACTCGTTTTCGAGAGGCTCGGGTCCGAGAGACGCCAACAGGGGATGGCTTTCCACTTCGCCCTGTTGCCAGAGGACACAGCCGAATCGCCTCGGATCATTGAGTCGCAGTACCTGTTCCGTACCAAAATCGAGTTCGACATGATCGTGGGTCAGCAACTCGCTGCCGCGTGGCACAAACCGCAAGCTGCCGGACATGCCGAGATGCAGGATGAGCGCGCCGCCATCAAACTCCGCCAGCAGGTATTTTCCACGCCGGCGGAGCCGACGAACTGCCTGGCCGAGCAGGTCTTCGGGGATGTCGACCGGCCAGCGCAATCGACGCTCGTGAATCGAAAAGGCGACCAGCTTGTGGCCTTCAACATAGGGGGCGAGGCCCCGCCGGGTAGTCTCTACCTCCGGCAGTTCAGGCATCTTGCCTCCCCATCAAACGAAAGCATGCTGCAACTCGGCGGAGGTTTGTCGCGCGACGCTACGCGATCCTGTCGCGCTCAGAGCTGCCGAGGTTCGAGCCGAGGGACAGGGCGGTTCCGTGCCGCAAAGCGGCAGGAATGAACGGAAAGGACTGCCAGATCCTGGCTTATTTGATCTTGGCTTCGGTGTAGAGCACGTGCTTGCGGACAACCGGATCATATTTCTTCATCTGCAGCTTGTCCGGTGTGGTCCGCTTGTTCTTGTCGGTCGTGTAGTAATGACCGGTACCAGCGCTGGAAACCAGCTTGATCTTGTCACGCACCGCATTGCTCCTGTTTGCCGGACTGACCCGTGGGCCTTACCGGCCCGGTTATTATGACCTTGACCACGACGTGGACCACATTCGACAGCACTGGCCGTCAGGCCAGTCACGCCGTTACCTTCTAGAACTCGTTTGTGCTCTTCAAGGACCTAGACTTTGTGACCCGCCGCCCTGAGGTCACTCAGCACCGATTCGATGCCGCGCTTGTCGATGATCCGCATTCCCTGTGTGGACACCCGCAGGCGCACGAAACGCTGTTCTGACTCCACCCAAAAACGCTTGCTCTGCAGATTGGGCAGAAATCGGCGCCGGGTCTTGTTCTGAGCGTGGCTGATTTTGTTCCCGCTCTGCGGGTGTTTTCCGGTGACCTGGCAAACTTGGGACATTGGCGCGTCCGGGCAGCGAAAAAAGGAGCGGCTTTATACACCAGGCCTTAGGGCAGGTCAAAAACAGGGCCCTCTTGGACGGGTACCTAGACCGGCCCCCGTTCCGCCATCGAAACCGTTTGGGCTCGGCCCACCACCACATGATCGACCAACCGCACACCCACCTCCGACAACAACGGTTTCAGTCGTTCGGTCAGGGCGATATCCGCAACACTCGGCTCTGCAAAGCCCGACGGATGATTGTGGGCGAGCACGATTGCTGCGGCATTATGTGTCAGGCATTGCCGGATGACTTCCCGCGGATAGACGTTCGCGCTGTCGATAGTGCCCGAAAAGAGAACTTCGTAGGCGATCAGCCGGTGCCGACTGTCGAGAAAGAGCGCCGCAAAGAGTTCGCGCTCCTGGCCTTCGAGCCGAAGCGACACCAGCTTTTTGACAGTGGCAGCGCCCTGCATCACCGTTCCCGCCTCAATTTCCTCCATCAGCGCATGTTCGGCGAGCGGAAGCACTGTTTTGAGCGCCGCAACCTGAGCAAGTAAGATGCCCGGTACGGCAAGCAGATGCTTGGGTCGCGCACGGAAGATCCGTCCCAACGAGCCAAACCGGGAGAGGAGACTTCGAGCCACTTCCATCGCCGAACGACCCGCCGTCCCATGTCCGAGGCACAGGGCCAGCAACTCACTGTCGCGCAGGGACGAAGGCCCCATCCGAACGAGGCGCTCCCTCGGCCGGCCTTGCTCGGCATCCGCAAGACGCCGCGTGAAACTTTCGGAACTTGCGCAGGTCGGTAGTTGCCCTACACACCCGATGCTATCGTCAGCGGTGTTGGGCGCCACAATCAAAGGCGTCGGCTCCGGTCCGCAAGCGGGATCAGCATCAACTTTCTGCGGTTTGACCTGTGTACTGTTCATTCAGGGTGTTCACATGAATCTCATCGGCAAGAAGATCGTACTGGGCATCTGCGGCGGGATCGCTGCCTACAAAACGCCAATCCTTGTGCGCCGTTTGCGACAGGCCGGGGCTGAAGTGCAGGTGGTTATGACCCGCGCCGCGACATCGTTTGTGACTCCGACGTCGATCGCCGCGGTGTCGGGTCGCGCTCCGAGGGACGACTTGTTCGATCTCCAGGCTGAAGCGTCGATGGGACACATCGAACTCGCTCGGTGGGCGGATTGCGTATTGATTGCTCCCGCCACCGCACACCTTCTGGGTCAACTCGCAGGCGGCCTCGCATCAGATCTGCTGACAACGCTTTGTCTCGCGACACGTTGTCCGGTGATGCTGTTTCCCGCGATGAACAACGTCATGTGGGAGTCACGGCCAGTGCAAGCCAACGTGCAGCGCTTGAGCGAATTCGGCTACCACATCTTTCAGCCGGACTCGGGCGAACAAGCCTGCGGGGAAACCGGGCCAGGACGCTTGCCAGAACCGGAGGACATCACCCCCCATGTCATATCGTTTCTGAACACGTCACGTATGCTCGCGGGGCTACGGGTGCTCATCACCGCGGGCCCAACTCGAGAAGCGATCGATCCGGTGCGGTTCATTTCCAACCACAGTTCGGGAAAACAGGGTTACGCCTTTGCAGAAGCGGCCTTGGACCTCGGCGCAGATGTCACCCTCGTCAGCGGCCCGGTTGCTCTGCCACCGCCCAAAGGTGCGCACGTCATTCAGGTGCAGAGCGCCGAACAAATGCTCAGTGCCGTGTTGTCGAAACTCAACAGCACAGACGTTTTCATCGGCGTCGCTGCCGTTGCCGACTATCGACCGAAAGAAGTACACGAACAGAAAATCAAACGGGTTGAACAAGGGCTAGATGCGATCCCCCTGGTGGCCAATCCCGACATCATCGCGACAGTGGCTTCGTCCCCGCATCGACCCCGGCTGGTGATCGGGTTCGCTGCGGAAACACAGAACACGATTGCCAATGCGGAGGCGAAACTCATTCGCAAGAAACTCGATGCGATCATCGTTAACGATGTGGCCGACAAGCGCATCGGATTCAACGGCGACAACAACGCGGCTACTCTGATCACGGCCACTGGCCGCAAGTTTTTCGACCAACGACCGAAGCATTGGCTGGCACGGGATCTGCTGCTGGAGTTGTCCAGTCGATTGACAGGTGGGTTAGCGCCCACAAACCCGCTATACCCTTAAATCAGTCGCGATCTACAGAACGCACCTATACCATACGAACGGGAAGTGAAGCCGGGAGCAAAGGTGTCCAAAACGGAAGCCGAGGTAGTATCCGGAGCAACGGAAGCTGACGCACGGAGAGACGTCTGGCCTTTCGCGTTTATCTCCGTTGAGATCAGTTTGACCGGCGTCGCAGCTGCCTTTGTAGTCATCTGGTGGCTCCTGCTGTCCACCGCACAGCAGGAAGCACAAGAAACACAGAACCTGGAGCGGGTGCAGGAAGCCGCAAGAATTCTGAACGCCCGGATCGACGAGTTCGAAACCCGGGTCAAGACGCTCGCTGCATCCCCGCTGACTCAGGAACTGGTATTGGCGGCCACATCGGCCCTTCCGGACGCCGGGACTGCTCCTTCATACACGGGATTGATCCCGTCCTTTCGGCGGATCTCAATTTTCCCGCGGGGTGCCGCTGAGGTTGATCTCGAGGCGGCTATTCCTCTCAACTTTGCGGCACTTGACCTGATCCGCAAGGCCGAAATGGAGCCTTTCGCCGGACCAGAGGTTTCGCTGAACAACAAAGACCTGGTCTACGCCGCATCTCCCGTCACCGTTCAGCGAAAGGTGGCCGGAACAATCCTGGTTGCGGTTGATACCAGTTGGTTCGCGGCACCGTTCGGAAGTGCGGGTACCAAAGGCCGATTCGACCTACTGCAGTCATTCCAGGCGACGGAATCCACTCCGGTCATCAGCTGGGGACAAAGCGGTGCAGAAGGGGTGCCTCCGGTCGAAGAACCTACAGCGAACCCGAACTGGAGGGTGCGCTTCCAACCCGATGAGGCTGCAAAAACCGGCCCTGGTATTGCCTCTCTGTTGTCCCCGTTCGCCCTCTGTCTGGTTTTCGTACTTGGCGGCGTTTACCTCGGCGTCGCACGCCTCAGCCGCAATCTGGCGTCAGACGCGGGCCAGCTCAGTAACGCCATCGGCCGGGCCATCCGCGGCGGCAGCGTGCCTCGAGCGCGCTATCAGCTGAGATCATTCAGGGCGCTGGCCGGCGAGCTCGAAACACCCAATGCCGCGGTTCCTCCGACAGATTCTGCTGCTTCGGCCCCAGAAAGCTCCATGGCTACCGGCGCCGCAGCCAGACCAACCCGCGCCAACGCCAACACCCCCGGCGCAAACAAAAAAGATGCTCCGGGAAAAGTTGGCATCCGAATCAATGAGCTATTGGCTGCGAACAGGGCGGGTTCCGACGAGAGTGATTTTCTCGAGGTATCGGGTCCTGCTGAAAACCTGCATGCGGCAGGTGGCATAGAAGTCGAAGAAAACCCCGGCCCTGCGGATTTTGGAATCAAGCTGGACCCAACCATTTTTCGCGCCTACGACATCCGCGGGCTTGCGGATTCGAACCTGACTTCCGACGTTGCTTACTGGATTGGTCGCGCTTTCGCCGGAGAAGCCTTGGCAGGTGAACAACATCGGGTTGTGGTTGGCAGAGACGGGCGACTGTCCAGTCCAGCTTTGCATGAAGCGGTGATCAGTGGTCTCTCTGAAGGGGGTCTCGACGTTATCGACATCGGCATCGTTCCGACCCCCGTACTCTATTTTGCGACGCATGAACTCGACACCCGCACCGGCGTCATGATCACGGGTAGCCACAACCCTCCAGAGTTCAACGGTATCAAGATGGTGCTCGGAGGAGTCACTCTCGCGGACGAACGAATCACGCGAATCAAGGAGCGCATCGATCGCAACGATCTGCCCAAAGGACAAGGCAACGTCACGTCGGAGTCGGTGCTTGATCGTTATGTCGCCCGCGTGGCCGGAGATGTGGCCATCGCCGATCCGCTCAAAGTCGTCCTCGACTGCGGCAATGGCGTCGGCAGCCTGCTTGCACCGCGCCTGCTCGAAGAGATCGGCTGTGAAGTCATTCCGTTGTATTGCGACGTTGATGGCAACTTCCCGAACCACCATCCGGATCCGGCTGAACCGGCCAACCTCGAGGACCTCATCACGGTCGTGCAAGCGGAAGGGGCCGACATCGGCATCGCCTTCGATGGTGATGCTGACCGGATCGGGATCGTCACCAATCGCGGCGAGATCATCTGGCCAGACAAGCTCATGATGCTCTTCAGCCAGGACATCGTTGGCCGCAATCCCGGCGCGGACATCATCTACGATGTCAAATGCTCCAGGCACCTCAGCACACTGATCAGTGAGTACGGGGGCCGGCCCATCATGTGGAAGACGGGGCACTCCCATATCAAGGCCAAACTGCGCGAGACAGGCGCACTGCTCGCTGGCGAATTCAGCGGCCACATCTGCTTTGGTGAACGCTGGTACGGCTTTGATGATGCGCTGTATTCCGCCGCGCGCCTGCTTGAAATCGTTAGCGCGGAAGGTCGCAGCGTAGCGGATCTTTTCTCCCAGTTTCCGGTGACGTTCACAACCCCGGAGCTGAAGGTGAGCACAACAGACTCGGCGAAGTTTGCCATCATGGACAAACTCCGGACCAAGGCTAATTTTGGCGACGGTACGATTACCACCATCGATGGCATCCGCGTGGACTACGCCGATGGCTGGGGGCTGATCCGCCCTTCGAATACCGGCCCTGTTCTGACACTCCGTTTCGAAGCTGACGACCAGGCCGCACTGCAGCGAATTCGAAACCTCTTCCAGGCACAGTTGAGCGCGATTGATCCAGCGCTCGAGATCGGATGACCCAGATGGATTCAAACCGGGAAACAACCCGCGTACTGATTGAAGCACTGCCCTATATCCGTCGCTTCCAAGGGGCCACTGTCGTCGTGAAGTACGGCGGCAATGCGATGGTCGAGGACCAGCTCACCATAGAGTTTGCCCAGGACGTGGTATTGCTCAAGCTCGTCGGCCTCAATCCGGTCGTGGTCCATGGTGGTGGCCCGCAGATCGCCGATTTGCTCAAACGGCTGAATATCGAATCACGTTTCGTCGATGGGTTGCGGGTTACCGATGCTGCGACGATGGACGTCGTGCAGATGGTGCTCGGTGGTCTCGTCAACCAGCAAATCGTGTCGCTTCTGAATCATCAAGGTGGCCGGGCAGTCGGCGTCACGGGGAAAGACGGCAGTTTGATTCAGGCCAAAAAACTGCTGCTCAACCGCAAGGTCCCCGGAAGTGAGACCACCGAGCAGGTCGACATCGGACATGTGGGTGAAGTAATCAACGTGCAGACTGATGTTCTAACGACTCTCATTCGTCCCGGTTTCATTCCCGTGATCGCACCGATCGGTGTCGGCGCAGATGGCGAGTCTTACAACATCAATGCGGACACTGTCGCCGGAAAGGTTGCCGCCTACCTGCGCGCGGAAAAACTCGTTCTTCTGACCAATACGCCTGGCGTACTCGACAAGAGCAAGAAGACCATCAGCGAGCTTTCCCGCAAAGAGGTGAAGATGCTGATCGCCGATGGAACCATCGGCTCAGGCATGCTGCCAAAAGTTGAGTGTGCGATGGATGCCCTCGCTGAAGGAGTTGGCAGCGTGCAGATCGTCGATGGCACCGTGTCCCATGCGCTGTTGCTGGAGATCTTCACCGACTCCGGCGTCGGCACGAAGATTAGTTGAGCCATGGCAATGCTGAAAGACCGATCCAATCGCAAGCAGCAAATTCTCGAAGCGCTGGCAATGATGTTGCAGAACAATCCTGGCGACCGTATCACCACAGCCAATCTGGCCCGCGCAGTCGGAGTATCTGAGGCCGCGCTTTATCGGCACTTTCCAAGCAAGGCGAAGATGTTCGAGGGGCTGATCGAGTTCATCGAGGAGAGTCTGTTCACCCGGATCAACCGGATTCAGCACCCCGTCGAAGGTTCCGCAGATGCGCTCGGACCTGTCGAGCAGTGTGGCGCGATTCTCTGGCTGCTTCTCAACTTTGCCGAGAAGAACCCGGGATTTGCGCGCTTGCTGGTAGGAGATGCGCTGCAGGGTGAAACAGAACGACTGCGATCGCGGATGCGCCAGGTTTTTGATCGATTTGAAACCCATCTGCGTCAGGCCGTGAAGAACTGTCAGACAGCTACTCCAGGCTTACCTGAAACACCGGCCGCGACCGCAGCAAACCTGTTGCTGGCCAGCGTCGAAGGGCGCATCAACCAGTTCGTTCGCAGTGAGTTCCGATCATCCCCAACAGTCGGTTGGCAGGAACAATGGCGACTGCTGTCGCAGTCGATTTTCAGCACTTCCCGCGCTTGAACGCCACCCTTTCCGCTTTGAATTTCGCGGCGATATTGCGACGCTCCTTTTCCCGCTGTTTTATGGACTTTTCCACCAGCTTGATCTGACCAGCCGCACGTTCGATGTTCTGGATGAGGATGTTGGTGAGCGTGCCGCCTGATCGTTCGATACGTGCAGCCTGGGCCAGAAGATCATTGTGTTGACCGCGCAACGCGATCAGCTTGGCCCGGTCATTGGCAAGCGTGGTCTCAACCGCCTCGATTTCTTCTGCCTCGAAGCGGTCAATGTCAGCGCTAGTTTGATACATCGTTGAAACCCGCACCCAGGTCGCGCGATGCTCGGCAAGTTCCGCATCCCGCTTCTTCTTGGCTTCAAGTTCCGCACCCGTGAGTTCGGCGGCAACCGTGCGTACGACGCGGCCGCTGGCGTCCAGCACATCGTAATCAAACTTAACACGATCGTTGGGAATGGAATGGGAAATCTCGGTCTTGCCCTGGGCATTGGTGAACCGGTAAATCTGAGTTTGGGACTCTGCGGCCTGGACAGAGATCGAAACGACGAGCGCGAACAAGAGACTGATCGCTCGCGTCCGCATAATCGCTTTTCTTAAGTCCGGGTCTGACATGGTTATTGGGCGCAATACTGTTGCTGATACTGGATCATCGTTTGACGAAAGCCCTGGGCTCCCTGAACGCCTTCGTCCGGGGTGCCAAGGTAGTCGATCACTTCCTGCAAGTTTACGATGCTGGTCACAGGCAGGCCGTGATCCAGTCCAAGTGCTTCCGCGGCGGTTACACGCCTGCCATCCAGATACTCCTGCCGATCAAGTGCAATCAGGACCCCGCAGGCTTTCGCGCCGGTGGCTTCGATGATGGCTTTGGATTCGAGCTTGGCCGCGCCATCTGTGACGACATCATCAACCACCAGAACGTTGCCCTTGAGGGGGGCCCCTACCAACGAACCACCTTCCCCATGGCTTTTTGCTTCCTTGCGATTGAACGCCACCGGAAGATTCAAAGGTTGTGGATCTGCGGCAAGGGCTATGGCCATGGCGGTGGCGATCTGTATGCCCTTGTACGCCGGACCAAAAAGCACATCGCACTGGATGCTTTCGACGCGCCAAGCTGCAGCGTAGGCCCGGCCCATTTCGAGCAAGGCGTCCCCACGAGAGATCACGCCCATATTGAAAAAGAACGGGCTTCGACGACCGTTCTTCAACGTGAAATCGCCAAACCGCAATACCTGTTCATTAATCATCAGGCGAATGAAGCGCCGCTTCCATGCCGGCAGTGTGCTCATCGCGACGACCTCCCGGTTACCTGCCGCTGGACCTGCAACAACTCGCGGATCCCCTGCTCGGCCATATCCAGCAAGGTTTCGAGTTCTGCCCTCGTAAACGTTGCGCCTTCCGCAGTGCCTTGCACCTCAACGAGGCCGCCCGACTCAAGCATCACCACATTCATGTCCGAATCAGCAGACGAATCTTCGACGTATTCGAGGTCAAGCACTGGACGGCCCTTCACAACGCCCACGGAGACAGAGGCCACAAACTGATTGAACGCTGTCTGAAGCGAGTGCTTATGGAGTGCATCCCACACTGCGACTGCAGCGCCGGTAATGGACGCCGTTCGTGTTCCGCCATCGGCCTGCAGGACATCGCAGTCGATCTTGACCGTACGCTCGCCGAGCCTGTCGAGGTCAACGGCCGCTCTGAGGCTGCGGCCAATCAAACGCTGTATCTCCAGCGTGCGGCCGCCCTGTTTACCACGCGCTGCTTCGCGATCAACGCGCTCATGAGTTGATCCCGGCAACATACCGTACTCCGCTGTCAGCCAGCCCTTCCCCGATCCTCGCAGGAACGGAGGGACGCCACTTTCGATGACTGCGGTACACAACACGCGTGTATCACCAAAGGAGGCGAGCACAGAACCGCCAGCATGTTTGGTAAATCCCCGCTCCAGGGAAACGACTCTCAACTGGGTTGGTCTTCGACCATTGGGACGCTCCACGTCCATAAGGCTTACAGCTCCGGCAGATTTCGGGCGCTGAGTATAACCTCACGATGCGGCGAGACCCGAAGGCTCGCGCGCAGCCCGCTGATCCGGCCGACCCTGCTGTGCGACTACGCCGCACCTTTTCATTCTTCCAAGCGACTACGTCGCGTCTTTTTATATCAATCGCGCGACTACGTCGCGCTCGGGGGCTGCTAGAATCCCGACATGATGTTCAGCATGACCGCATTCGCTCGCAGCCAGGGTGACCACGCCCGATTCCATCTCGTCTGGGAACTGCGCAGCGTCAATCACCGTTATCTGGAAACACAATTCCGCCTTCCAGATGCATTTCGTAATCTCGAACAAAGCCTGCGGGACACTGCTCGTCGTCACCTCCGCCGCGGCAAGCTTGATGCAACGCTGCGATTCGATCGCGCTGCACGCGAAGGCGCCTTCGAGATCAACAGACCCTTGTTGCTACAGCTGCTGGCTTCCCTCGAGCAAGTGCGCCGAGATGCGCCGGATATCGGCAGCATCAGTCCTGTGGAACTCATGAAATGGCCAGGCGTACTCCAGGATGCCAGCGCGGAAGATGATGCGTTGCTGCGTAAAGCCGGTGAGTTGTTCGAACAGGCCCTCGGTGACCTCATATCGGCACGTCAACGCGAAGGTGCGGCAATCCACACCACCGTCGAAGACCGACTAAAGGCCATCGACTCACACCTTTCGGCTCTGCGCACCCTCGCCGATCAGGCCAGCCGTGATCTTTTGCAAAAACTTCGCGGGCGAATCAATGAACTCGCTGTTGAAGTTGATCCATTGCGGCTTGAACAGGAGGTTGCCCTGATCGCTCAACGGGGTGATGTCGCTGAAGAGATCGACCGGCTTGGCATCCACGTCGAAGAGTGTCGTCGAGCTCTATGCAGCAACGACCCGCAGGGGCGCCGTCTGGATTTTCTGACTCAGGAAATGAACCGCGAAACCAATACGCTCGGCGCCAAGTCGAGCCACGCGGAAGTTTCGCAACGTGTCGTCGACCTGAAGGTCATCGTCGAGCAGATCCGGGAACAGGTTCAGAACATCGAATGACCCCTGTGCGCGCTGGGCTTCTCTTTATTGTCTCGGCGCCATCCGGGGCGGGAAAGACATCACTGGTCGCAAACCTCTTGAGCAGCGTCGAGTCTCTGGCGCTCTCCATTTCCCACACCACCCGCAAACCTCGACCGGGGGAGCAGGACGGGGTGAACTATCACTTCACCAACGTATCGACGTTCGCGTCGCTGGTCACTTCAGGGGCGTTTCTTGAACACGCCAGCGTTTTCGGCAACTACTACGGGACCGCCATCGACAGCGTGCGGAAACCGCTTGCCGCGGGAACTGATCTGATTCTTGAAATTGACTGGCAGGGCGCCGCCCAGATCCGCTCGCTGCTACCCGCCACGATCTCGATCTTCATCCTGCCGCCAAACCTCGAAACCCTGGAGGAAAGGCTCCGCTCGCGTGGCCAAGATGACGATGTCGTGATCAAGCGACGGCTGTCGATGGCTGTGGAGGAGATGTCTCACTGCTCCGAATATGACTACTTTGTGGTCAATGATGAGTTTTCCCGGGCTGCAGACGACCTGGCAGCTATCGTGCGCTCGGAGCGCTTGCGCCGGACACCACAACAAACCGCCCTCAAGTCCATGCTCAACGGTCTGCTGGACACTCGAACGGAGGCTTGAGTAGACTCCCGCGCCTCCTGACTACCACCCGGACGTTATGGCCCGCATTACCGTTGAAGACTGCCTCGAGCACGTCGAAAACCGCTTCCAGCTGGTCATGCTGGCTACCCGTCGAGCGCGCCAGTTACGTGCTTTCGGCGCGCACCCCCTGGTACCTGAGGAGAACGACAAACCCACCGTTATCGCTCTTCGGGAAATCGCTGCGGGCCTGATCTCGGAGGAAAGACTTGACGACCTCGAGGTCCGCGTCGAGGATGAGCCGGTAATCGTTTCTTTCGGTTCACCGGATGAGGGCTTCGGAGACCTCTGATGCTCCGGGCGAAGCCCGTTGAGCAATCCCAGGACAGCTAACGGCTCCTACTTTGTCGCGCGGCTGGCCGAACGGGCCAAGTCGCCGAGTGTTGCTTCGCCTATCGATTTCCCAGCCCTGCGCGATCGTTACCTGGTTCACTATCTCGACCCGCGCCAGGTCGAGCAGGTTGAACTGGCATGGCGGTATGCGGCGGAAAAACATGCCGGCCAGATGCGCCGCACCGGCCATCCCTACATTTCCCACCCTTTGGCCGTGTCTGAAATCCTCGCCTCGATGCGCATGGACCACCAATCACTGATGGCGGCACTTCTGCACGACGTCATCGAAGACACCAACACCAGCAAACACACACTGGCTGAATGTTTCGGCCAGCCTGTTGCCGAGCTGGTGGAAGGTGTCTCGAAACTGTCCAAGATCTTCAAGACCCGCGCCGAAGCCCAAGCCGAGACGTTCCAGCGTCTGGCACTCGCCATGGCAAAGGACATACGGGTCATCATGGTGAAGATGGCCGACCGGCTGCACAACATGCGCACCATCGGGGTGATGAGCGACGAACAGCGCAAGCGTGTCGCCAGGGAAACCCTCGATTTTTATGCGCCCATCGCTGATCGCCTCGGCATCCATCACATGAAGATCGAGTTCGAGGAACTCGGCTTCGAGGCGTTGTATCCGTTGCGGGCGGACCGGATATCAAGGGCTGTCTCCTCAGCGAAGGGTCGCCGCAAAGAGCTCATGGAAGAAGTTCGCACGGCCATCGCCAGCGCGTTGATGCGCGAAGGTATCCAAGCGTCAGTGCATGCGCGGGAGAAGCACCTCTATTCGATCTACCGGAAGATGCGCTCACAGCACAAGTCGTTCCGGGAAATCACCGACGTGTTCGGATTCAGGATTGTCGTCGCCCAGGCTGATGAGTGCTATCGCGCCCTCGGCGTCATGCACAACCTCTACAAACCCGTTGCCGGCCGCTTCAAGGACTACATCGCGATCCCCAAGAAAAACGGCTATCAGTCACTCCACACCACGTTGTTCAGCATGCACGGCGTGCCGATAGAGGTGCAGATCCGCACCAAACACATGGAGTCTGTGGCACTGCACGGGATCGCCGGGCACTGGTTGTACAAGAGTTCCGACGGCGGCGAATTTGCCTACAGCCAGCAGCGCGCCAGGCAATGGGTGCGCGATCTGCTTGAACTGCAGCAACGCGCCGGTAATCCGCTGGAGTTCATCGACAGCCTCAAGAATGACCTCTTTCCGGACGAGGTTTATGTGTTCACGCCGCGAGGTGATATCAAGGAATTGCCAAGAGGCGCCTGTGCTGTGGACTTCGCCTACGCAATCCATACCGATATCGGCAACAGCTGCAATTCCTGCCTCGTCGACAATACGCCAGCCCCCCTCTCACAACAGCTGCAGAGTGGTCAGGTGGTGCAGATCAATACCGTCCGTGGCGGCTTGCCAAGCCCCGAGTGGCTGACCTTTGTGGTGACAAGCAAAGCCCGTTCGGCTATTCGGGATGCGCTGAAGACCCAGGAGACCTCTCAATCCATCGCCCTGGGCGAGCGCCTGCTGAACCGATCGCTCGCCAGCGTCAACCGGAGTATCCGCGACTTCGACTTCCGCAGGCTGAGGCGCCTGCTCCAGGCGTTTGGTGTTCGCCGCCTGGATGAGCTTCTGGCAGCGATCGGCAATGGCGACCAGATGGCCTACGTCGTCGCCCAACGGCTGGTTTCAGCGGACGACCCTGGGTCCGAAACCGTGTTTGTCGAACATGACGGCCCGGTGAACATCCGCGGTGGCGAAGGTCTGGTGGTGAAGTACGCGCGTTGTTGTGGGCCTGTTCCCGGCGATGCCATCGTCGGCCACATGACACCCGGCAAAGGCTTTGTCGTTCATATTGAAACCTGCGCCAACATCATGGAAATCCGTAGGCGAAAATCGAGTGACATCATTCCGGCGCGATGGTCGACAAGCATCCGCGGAGAATTTCTCACCGCGTTGCGCATCGACGTGGATCAACGCAAAGGCATCATCGCGGAGATCGCCACCACACTGACCGATACCGATGCCAGCATCGATACGTTGAATGTGGAAGAGCGCAATGCCAACGTGACCAGCGTAATCGTCAATATTGGCGTGCGCAGCAGAACGCACCTGGCCCGGGTGATGCGTCGTGTGCGGGCCATTGGTGCAACCCTGTCGATCGCGCGATGCGGCCAGTAACGGACTATTCCGGTGGCGTCCAACCTTTACAGATACTCCAGGTAACTTCATTGAACCGAAAGATCATCACCACGCCACTCGCACCTTCCGCCATCGGCACTTACTCACAGGCCGTTCTCGCAGGAAACACGCTGTACATTTCCGGTCAGATTCCTCTGGATCCGGCAACCGGAGTCCTGGTGGAAGGCTCCTTCGAAGATCGCGCAGAGCGGGTTTTCCTCAATCTCAAAGCCATCGCGCAGGCAGCCGATATGTCGCTGGGCGATGCAGTCAAAGTCACCGTGTTTCTGACGGATCTGGGCACGTTTCAGCAGCTGAACGGCGTCATGGAACGTCACTTCCCTGCGCCCTGGCCGGCACGAGCTGCAGTGCAAGTTGCAGCGTTGCCCCGCGGCACCGACGTTGAGGTGGACGCGATTCTGGTAAGGACTTGACCGAACCGCTACCCCTGCAACCGGTCGGTACCCTAAAGGGGGTTGGGCCCGGAACCCGGATCGCGCTGGCGAAGCTGGGCATTGGCACCCTGCGGCAGTTGATGTTCCACGTGCCTTACCGCTACGAAGATCGCACCCGCATTACACCGCTCAACGAACTCCGGCAGGCGGCTGACTATCAGGTGGTCGGCCGGGTGCTCTCGGCCACTGCAATCCGCACAAGGCAGCCCGGGCTGCTGGTGGTAATCACTGACGACGCCGCTGAGCTGACTCTTCGGTTCTTTCGCGCTCACCCCCGTCAAGCCGCCCGTTTTCAAACCGGGGCCTGGGTGCGTGCATTCGGCCCCGTACAGCTGGTTGGTCGACATCTGGAGATGTTCCACCCGGATTGCGAAGTTTCATACGATTTCCCGTCACCACCTTCGCCGGAATTGACACCTGTTTATCCATCGACGGCACAACTCCCACAATCACGGCTGCGCAAGTTGATCGGCCAGTGTTGTGCGCTGCCATGGCCTGATCTTGAAGGTCTGCCTTGGTCCGCACTGAAAACAATCCATGCGCCTCCCGAGAACATCGGATCAGTGCTCGAAACTGCTCGCAAGAGCCTCGCTCTCGACGAATTGACCGCCTATCGCCTGGTGATGAACGAACTGACGCGGGACCGACTCGCATCAACAGCTGAAGCTTTGCTGCGGGGTCCGGGTCTCGGCCGCAAACTGCTCGAACAACTGGGTTTTGATCTGACCGGTGCACAGCGCAAGGTCTTGAAGGAGGTTCTTACAGACCTCGAGCGTCCCGTACCGATGTTGCGGCTGCTGCAGGGTGACGTCGGCTCCGGCAAAACCATCATCGCCGCATTCGCCGCCATACGCGCCGCTGAACGAGGTTGTCAGACCGTGGTGATGGCGCCCACTGAACTGCTTGCTACGCAGTTGTACCAGAACTTCTCGCAGTGGCTTGAACCCCTCGGTATCCGTACCGGATTCCTCATCTCCTCGCGCAGCGCTGCGGAGAAACGCGACACGATAGATTCGATCACACGCGGAGAGATCGATGTTGTCGTCGGCACGCACGCACTGATCGAGGACAACGTCTCGTTCAAAAGGCTCGCCCTCGTGGTTATTGATGAACAACATCGCTTCGGCGTTCACCAGCGCATGTTGCTGCGAGACAAGGGTTCGCGGCCCCACCAGCTCGTGATGACCGCCACTCCCATTCCGAGAACACTCAACCTTACGCTCTATGCCGACATGGACGTTTCGGTACTGGATGAGCTGCCGCCGGGCCGCTCGCCCATCGCGACGCGTGTGATGCACCAGAAGCAGCGCACTATGCTCATCGAATGGCTGAAAACCCGGCTCCAGGCAGGCGAGCAGGCTTACTGGGTTTGCACACTCATCGAGACCAACGACGACATACCGGCGCGGGCCGCGGAAGACGCATTCGAACAGTTGTCCGCTGAGCTTGCCGGCTTTCGCATCGGGCTCATGCACGGCAGGCTGAAGGGTGATCTGAAACAGGAGGTATTCGAACAGTTCCGGTCAGGTGCGATCGATCTGTTGGTTGCAACCACTGTGATCGAAGTCGGCGTTGACGTTCCAAACGCTACCACCATCGTCATCGAAGACCCCGAACGTCTGGGAATTGCACAGTTGCACCAGCTGCGAGGCCGTGTCGGGAGAGGGACACTGGCGGGTTACTGCGTTCTTCTGCACCAGGGCGGCTTGTCCGCTGTTGCCAGAGAGCGCCTGCGCGCGCTGAGGGATCATCACGACGGCTTTCGTCTCGCTGAAATCGATCTCGAGCTCCGTGGACCGGGAGAAGCTCTAGGGACACGGCAGACTGGCGAGGCGGCCTTTCTGTTCGCAGAGCCTCAGCAAGACCCTGCGCTGCTGCAACTGGCCAGCGACCGCGCCGCCCACATCGTAACGGTAGCGCCAGATGTTGCCGATCGTCTCCTGAACGTCTGGATTCACAGCGGCAATAGCACGCTGACCGTCTAAGTTACCTTCGCTGAATTCGTCTGCTGAACTCTTCTTGCCGACTGGTTCGCATTTTGATGCTCTGTAGCTGGTGAACTTGGCGCTGTTTCCTAGAATTTTGCATCGCCGTTATGGAGTTGCGCCGTATGCAAGATACGCCTCAGGTTATTCACTTGCGGGCGACTGCGCTCGTCAGTGCGAACTCCGGACAATCCTGCGTCGTCTTGCATCGAGCAGACCAGATTTTCGACCTCGTCCGATTCAACCAGCAGAACGCGGTCAACTAGCGCGCACTCCCAACGGAAGATCTCCGTGGACTGCGATGGTCTGACGTGCAGTGCGAGCGCGAAGCGTGGATGGATCGGGGCGTGGTTGAAGCACAACTCGTCGCTGTCCTTGATTCGCTTAAGCCTGATGAGGACGGGCGCCGAATTCTGCAACCATCCAGCATCCTGCACACAGGCACTATCGACTGTGCGTTCGATCTGCCGGTGATGGACGATCACGATAGCGATCTTGATCGCATCCACTCGAGCATCACGACCTTCACCAAAAGACGGCTGCTTGCCCGCCTCGATGAAACGCTGGAGATCCCACCGCTGCCAGCGGCAGCACAGCGCATTCTCGCCCTCAAATCCAATCCGGACTATTCGCTTCAGGAGCTCGTGAAAGTGAAGAAGATCGATCCTTCCATCGCTGCGTGGGTAATGTCCTGAGCGAACTCGGCCTTCTACGCTGCGAGTCCACCACCACGCTCACTGGGCGATGCGATCATGCGGGTTCTGGGAACAGACCTGGTCATGAATCTGGCGCTCGGACTGGCACTCGCTGGCAGTCTTCGCCTGCCCGAGCATCAAGTGCGAGGCATACCCCCGTTTTGGACAGAAGCGGTGTACACGGCAACCGCCGTCGAGGCACTTGCTCGCCGCGGTGATGCGACCACTCGATCCACCGCTGGCTTCGCTTATCTCACCGGGCTAATGGCCAACTACGGCACCCTCGTGCTTGGACACGTTTTTCCGCCGCAATATGCGCACATCTGCCTGCTGCAGGAAGCCAGCCCGGGGCTGCCCGCGTGCATGATCGACACGCATGTCTTGCAAGTGTCCAGGGAAGTCCTGGCTTCGGCGCTTTTCGATCTCTGGGGACTTCCGGAGGAGATTACCGTCGCTGTCCGGGAGCAACACCATCCGGATTATCAGGGCAGCTTCGACCGGGTCGTCAGGTTGCTCCAGGCCGCCCGAACGTTACTCGGATATGGCGCCTTCGCTGATTCGTCCATCGAAGATGCAGACCTTGCCGCGATCGGTCTTCGATCCGATGACCTTGATCAGGTCGGGGCGCTCTTGGTGGAGTCACGAGATGCCCTGGACGGCCTGGCACGAGCAGTGGCCTGATCCGGGATTCTTGGGAAGGATCAGTTCGGTGACGCGAATCAACCGACTTCGATCATCTCAAAATCTTCTTTGCTGACACCGCACTCAGGGCAGACAAAGTCCTCAGGCACATCCTCCCAGGCGGTACCAGGGGCGATGCTTTCCTCTTCACAGCCTTCGGCCTCGTCATAGATCCAGCCGCAGACAATACACTGCCACTTGCGCATGAGCGGATGTCACCCCTGTTTTGAAGGCGCGCTAACTTAATGGCCGTCCCTGGAAATTGCAAACCACTGCGCTTGGTCGAACAGGGATGGTAAATTGCGCCGAAACCGCATCGCGGCAGCTGATTTCGTGCATACCACTGCTTCCTTCGCCTACTGGCTGGCCTATTTGCGTCTTGCCAGACTGGACCGCCCGGTTGGCACCCTGCTCCTCCTTTGGCCCACCCTGGCAGCGTTGTTTCTCGCCGCCGACGCGCTTCCGGATTTGCGCCTGCTCGCCATTTTTGCGCTCGGGACCATACTGATGCGCAGCGCCGGCTGCGTGATCAATGACATCCTTGACCGCAACCACGATGGACTGGTCGAACGTACGCGTAACAGGGCACTTCCAGCCGGAGATTTGCAGCTCCTCGAGGCCGTGGTGTTTTTGGTGCTCCTGCTGTCTGCCGCCTTCTCTGTGGCACTGATGCTCACATGGGCCACTCTCGTCGTTGCCTGTGCAGGGTTGCTGATCGCCATCATCTATCCGTTGATGAAGCGCCTCACCTATCTGCCGCAGGTCGTGCTGGGTGCAGCGTTCAGCTGGGGATTGCTCATGGCATGGACCGAGGTGCATGGCTCGATCCCGCGCGAATGCTGGTTGCTGTTTACCGGAAGCCTGATCTGGATCGTCGCCTATGACACCTGGTACGCGATGGTCGATCGGGAGGACGACCTCAAGGCGGGTATCAAATCAACCGCAATACTCTTCGGCGCCCTCGACCGTAATGTGATCGGCTCGCTCCAGCTGCTGGCGCTGCTGGTGTTCGGCTTGTTTGGCTGGCAGACCGAGTCCGGGCTCTTCTGGTACGCAGGTCTCGCAGCCATGGCCGCTACTTTCTGGTTCCAGCGTCGTATCACGACCCGTCGCGACAAGACCGCGTGTTTCAAGGCGTTCAGCAACAACGTCTGGTCCGGGTTCGGACTGTTCGCAGGTGCGGTCATGGATCGAACCCTCTGGCCCTGGATTAGCAGCCTTGTTTAAGTGGATTGATGTGCTCAATGAGACCATCGGTCGAGTCGTGGCCTGGTTCTCTTTGATCATGGCGCTGCTGATGGTTGGCGTCGTACTGATGCGCTACCTGTTCGATATGGGCACACTGGTTCTCCAGGAGAGCATCCTCTATCTGCACGGCTTCGGGTTCATGCTGGCGATTCCCTACACGCTCATGAAAGGTGGCCACGTCCGTGTTGATGTGCTCTATGGTCGAATGTCGGCCCGAAACCGTTGCTTGGTTGACCTCACGGGCCACCTGTTTCTGCTGCTCCCGGTGTGCATCTTCATTTTCTGGACCAGCTTGCCCTATGTGGGCGCTTCATGGCGGATCCTCGAAGGTTCCGCTGATATTGGCGGCATCCCGGCGGTGTTCGTGTTGAAAACGTTGATCCCTGTCCTCACTGTTCTGCTGTTCCTTCAGGGACTCAGAGAAGTGGTTCGTTCTCTTCGAGGCCTGCGATCTGATGCTTGAGTTGATCCCGCTGCTGCTGTTTCTGGCCGTCTTTCTGGTTCTGATGACGGGCTACCCGGTAGCGATCGCCCTCGCCGGTGTTTCACTGCTTTTTGCAGTTGGTGGGATCGCTGCCGGGGTGTTCATCCCGCATGACCTCGGATTCACACCAGGGCGTATCTTCGGAATTATTGGCAATCAGACCCTGATCGCCGTGCCACTGTTTGTGTTCATGGGCGTGGTACTCGAAAAAACCGACACCGCCCGCAATCTGCTAACAAGTTTATCCACGCGCCTGCGCGGTTTGCCCGGAGGGCTCGGGATCACAGTGGTCATCGTTGGCGCACTACTCGCGGCGAGTACCGGGATCGTCGGCGCTACTGTGGTTGCCATGGGTCTCATGTCGCTACCCAGCATGCTGGAGGACCGTTACGATCCGGCCCTCTCGACCGGTCTGATTTGCGCCACCGGCACACTGGGCCAGATCATTCCGCCGTCGATCTCACTGGTTCTGCTCGGGGACGTCCTCGGCAACGCCTATCAGCAGGCGCAGCTTTCCCAAGGCGTCTTTGCGCCGAAGACAGTTTCTGTTGGGGATCTCTTTGCCGGGGCGTTGATTCCAGGCCTGGTGCTGGTGCTGCTGTATCTGATCTGGGTTGTCGCCGTGGCTTTGCTCAGGCCGCAACAAGTCGGGCGCGGCGTGGCGCCGGTCACCGGTCAAGCGGAACGACCCTCATCGCCGCCGATTCTGCAAGCGATGATCGCGCCCATCGTGCTGATACTTCTCGTACTCGGCTCGATCATCGCCGGCATCGCCACACCGACCGAAGCTGCCGGGGTTGGCGCCGTAGGTGCGCTGGTGCTGGCCATCCTCAGCGGCAAGATGAATGTTCAAACTCTGCGAGCGGTTGGAGAGAGCACACTGCAGACGACCGCGATGGTGTTCTTCATCCTCATCGGTGCGTCAATCTTTTCGCTGGTCTTTCGCGGTTTTGGCGGTGATGAAGCAATCGCCCATCTGTTTGATCAAATGCCGGGTGGCGTTTGGGGCGCATTCGCCATCGTCATGCTGGTGGTGTTCCTGCTCGGGTTCATTCTCGACTTCATCGAGATCATCTTTGTGGTTGTGCCAATCGTTGGCCCGGTCCTGCTGGCCATGGGTCTGGATCCCATCTGGCTGGGCGTGATGCTCGCCCTCAACCTGCAGACCTCCTTCCTGACGCCTCCCTTCGGTTTTGCCTTGTTCTATCTGCGCGGCGTGGCGCCGCCCAGCGTGACCACGATGGATATGTACAAAGGTGTAGTGCCCTTCGTTTGCCTGCAACTCCTGCTGCTGGCAATTCTCTGTGTGTGGCCGGCGCTCGCGACAGATTTGCCAACATGGCTGCGCGAGCATTGAAGACAGAAAACTCGTCTCGCCCAGACGAATCCTGTCAGACGGGCTTGGCCCCCCAGCTCGGCTTTCGTTTATCGACAAAGGCAGACACACCTTCACCGTAGTCCGTTTCTTTCATCATCGTTTTGATCAGCTGCTCTGAGTCCACGACCGCCGTTGCAACATCGCGGTGCAAATCACGGTAGACCTGCCACCGCGTTTGCCTGAGTGAGTTCGGACTCACCGACTCGAGCATCTGCCTAATGTAAGCACGTGTGGTATCGAGCAGAAGTTCCGGAGGTACGAGTTGATGGACGAGGCCCAACGAATACGCCTCGTCAGTGGTGAAGATCCGGCTGCTCAGTAGAAGCTCCATCGCTCGCGGCAAGCCGATCATGCGTGGCAGCATCCACGAGAGCCCATACTCTGCCGGCAGATTGAGTTTTCCATGCGCCGTGGTCAGCTTTGCGCCGGGTACGGCAAACCTGATATCGCAAAAACACGCGAGGGCCAGGCCTACTCCCGCCGCCGACCCGTTGATCGCGCCTATCACTGGCTTGCTCAACCCGAAGTGGCTCGCAAACACGGCATCAAACTCAGGAGCGACGCCAAACCCTGGCGAAGCGAGCGTCTCGGGGGTGCCCGGATCATACCCGCCTTTCTTCACGTGCCCTTCAAGTGCTGCGGAATCTCCGCCGACACAAAAAGCCGTGCCGCTACCGGTGACCAGAATCGCCCGGACCTCCCGGTCTTTCTCTGCACGATCCAGCAGCCACCGATACTCGGTGTGCATGCGCCCGGTCCAGGCATTTCCCCGGTGTGGTCGCGAAAGCGTGAGTATCGCAATACCGCCTTCCACGGTGTATTGCGTCGCCTTGAGCTCCATCATCGACTTAGTCTCTTACTTCAAGGTAGGCCTGTTCCGACAGTGCGTGATATTCACGGGCCGCTATCGCAAAGGCCGTGTAGGACTCGTAGATCTTCTGGGTTTGCGGATCTGCAGTGCCCGTCTCGGCAAGCACCTCCGCAGAGACCTCACGCAGCCGGGCAATCACGTCATCAGGCAATCGTCGTAGCTGCACACCGTTCTCTTCTACTAGCGTCTTCAACGCCGTGGCGTTTCTCGCGGTGAATTCGGCCAGCATGTCATCGTTTACCATTCGCGCAGCGGTCTTGACCATGGCCTGCAGATCCGGCGGAAGCGTCTCCCACGCGCTCTTGTTGACGATGGCCTCAAGTGTCGGACCCGGCTCATGCCAGCCGGGATAGTAGTAGTACTTGGCGACGGTATGCAGCCCCAGAGCAAGGTCGTTGTACGGCCCGACCCACTCCGTTGCATCGATCACTCCGGTCTGCAACGCCGTAAAGATCTCTCCGCCGGGAAGCGTAACCGGCTCGCCTCCCGCCCGCTTCAATACCTCGCCACCAAGTCCGGGGATGCGCATCTTCAGTCCCTTGAGGTCCTGTAGCGAGTTGATCTCCTTGTTGAACCAGCCCGCCATCTGCACGCCGGAGTTACCCGCAGCAAGCGGCACGAGATTGAACGGCGCGTAGGCTTCCTCCCACAGCTCCATCCCGCCACCGTAGTGCAGCCACCCGTTCATCTCCTGGGCATTCATGCCAAAAGGAACTGTTGCAAAAAACTCCGCGGAGGCGAGCTTTCCACGCCAGTAGTAGGCGGCGCCGTGTCCCATCTCCGCGTTGCCCTGGCTGACCGCATCGAACACTTCCATCGCCGGCACGAGCTCTCCGGCGCCGTAGACTTTGATGCGCAAACGGCCGCTACTCATCGTTTCGATTTCGCGTGCCATTCGCTCCGGTGCGGTTCCTAGCGCCGGCAGGTTCTTGGGCCACGTGGTGACGAGTTTCCACTGATAGGTCTTCGTAGGTTCGGCGCTGTCGACAGCCGTGCTCGCGGCCTCACCACCGCAGCCACTGATCATCAGTACAACAAGGAAAATCGCACCAACACGCATCTGTATTTCTCCTGAGGACTCTGAACGTGAGGCTCAATCGACCGGTTGCAGATTGGCCAATCCGAGAATCAGCCACTTGGACCCTGAGCCCCTGAAATTCACCCGGATTCGCGCACGCTCGCCCACACCTTCACACTGCAGCACGACACCCTCTCCGAAGGAGCGATGTGAAACACGCTGTCCAATGTGCAGTGCTTCGCCCTCTGTGAGTGTGGCCGCATGACTTGATGACTGGAAAGACCTGACCGTCTGAAGAGCCGTGCTACCGGCCCGGACCGCTTCGAGCACTTCCGCAGGCAGTTCCCGCAAAAAACGTGATGGGCGATTGTAGCTGTCCATGCCGTTCAGGCGACGGGTTTCTGCCCAGGTGATGTACAGCTCTTTCATGGCCCGCGTGATACCGACATAGGCCAGGCGGCGCTCTTCTTCCAGGCGAGCCGGATCTTCCGCCGACATGCGGTGCGGGAAGAGCCCTTCTTCAACGCCAGCGATGAATACCAAGGGAAACTCGAGCCCTTTCGCTGAATGCAGCGTCATCAACTGCACTGCAGGACCTTGTGGTCCCTGTGCCTCACCAGCATCCAGGGCGACTTGATCAAGAAACTCCTGAAGGATACCGGGGCGACGCTCATCTGAATTTTCAACCGGTGAAATCCATTCACTCGAGAAGAGCCTGCAGGCCCGGATCAATTCCTCCAGATTCTCTTTGCGGGCAAGCCCACGCTCACCTTTCTCCGCTGAGTGAAACGCCATGAGACCCGACGCGTCTGTTACCAGCTCTGCAACTCCGGCGAGATTCACGTCGCGAGTGAGCTCACGCAGATCGGAAAGCAGTTGCAGAAATGCCGCCACAGCCGTGGCCGCACGTGCAGGCAGTCCGCCAGATCCCAGGAGATCCAGCGCCGATTGGTAGAGCGAAACGCTGCGGGTCCTCGCAGCCGTGCGGATTGTGTCGACGGTCTTGTCACCAATCCCACGAGTCGGTGTGTTGATCACCCGTTCGAACGCGGGATCGCTGTCCGGCTCAAGAACCAGGCGCATGTAAGCGAGAACGTTTTTTACTTCAATCCGCTCAAAGAACCGCTGGCCACCATGAATACGGTAGGGAATACCTTCCCGCATGAGCGCTTCTTCGAGCACCCGAGACTGTGCGTTGGAGCGATACAGGACCGCCGTCTCTTCCGGACTGCCACCTTCATCGAGCCATTGCTGGATGCGCTGGCTGACGAAACGCGCCTCATCGGCATCGTTGTACGCTGAAAACAGCCGAATGGGCGCACCATCACCATCACTGGTCCAGAGCTCCTTGCCGAGGCGATCACTGTTGCGGGCAATCAGCGCATTGGCGGCACGGAGTATGTTCCCCGTCGACCGGTAGTTCTGTTCGAGACGTATGGTCCTTACGTCTTTGAAGTGGCGCAGATAGTCCTGCATGTTTTCAATCTTCGCGCCACGCCATCCATAAATGGACTGATCATCATCGCCCACCGCCATCATCCAGGCGGTATGTCCCGCGAGCACTCTGAGCCAGGCGTACTGGATGGCGTTCGTATCTTGGAACTCATCAACAAGGATGTGTCGGAATCGCCGCTGGTAGTGTTCACGCAGCAACGCATCTTCAAGCCAGAGTTCGTGACTGCGCAGCAGGAGCTCAGTGAAATCGACCAGCCCGCTTTGCCGACACAAAGCCTCATACGCTTCGTAAATACGGTGGTGCGTGATCTGAAAGAGATCATCCCCCCTGGGTACGTCTTTGGCCCTGCGCCCTTCTTCCTTCTGTGCGTTGATGAACCAAGCCGCCTGTCGTGCAGGCCACTTCTGCTCATCAACATCGAGACTTCGCATCACCCGTTTGACCACCCGCAGCTGATCATCCGCATCCAGAATCTCGAAATTTTCCGGCAGACCCGCTTCTTTCCAATGGCGTCGCAAGAGGCGATGCGCGATACCGTGGAACGTGCCGACCCACAAACCCTGCACAGAGATGCCGAGCAGTCGTTCGATCCGAACCCGCATTTCAGCGGCGGCCTTGTTGGTGAATGTCACCGCCAGAACGCTGTGTGGTGAAACGCTCTCGGCTTCACACAGCCATGCAATGCGATGAACCAGCACTCGCGTCTTGCCACTACCCGCGCCGGCGACCACCAGACAATTTCCGGGCGGAGCTGTTACGGCTTCGCGTTGCCGATCATTGAGTCCATCGATGAGGTGGGTTATATCCACGCAGGTTGGTCGGTACTGGAGGTCGCAGCATTCTAACCGCCCGCGATGACGCTGATACCAGACTTCCGCCTGTCTTGTTCCGGTCTCTACCGCGACGAGGTGCGAACGGGTTATTCGACGGTAACGGACTTGGCCAGATTTCGCGGCTGATCAACGTCTGTGCCCTTGAGCACCGCAACATGGTACGCCAGCAATTGCAGCGGCACGGCAAAGACGATGGGCGCCAGCAGTCGGTGTGAGATCGGGACCTTCATGACCTTCACACCGTCTTCCGCCCGGAAATGCGCTTCGCTGTCGGTAAACACGTAGAGTTGCCCGCCTCTGGCACGAACCTCTTGAAGGTTGGACTGCACTTTTTCGAGCAGTTCATCTCCGGGGGCCACGGCAATGACCGGCATGTCTTCATCAACCAGCGCCAGCGGGCCGTGTTTGAGTTCTCCGGCTGGATATCCTTCGGCGTGGATGTAGGAGATTTCCTTGAGCTTGAGTGCACCTTCAAGCGCGATGGGATACATCGGTCCTCTGCCGAGGTAAAGGGCATGCTTACGGTCAATCATCTCCCCTGCCCACCGCAGGATTTGTGGGTCGAGCCGGAGTGCGTCATTGATCACCGCATCCAGTCCGTGGAGCAGCTGTACAACTTCTGCCTCTCGCTCTTCGGGCAATCCATGCTCGCGAGCGAGCAACAACGTCAGCAGCATGAGATCCGCGAGCTGCGCTGTGAACGCCTTGGTTGAGGCCACCCCCACTTCCGTGCCGGCCTGCAACATCAGCGCGATGTCGGATTCTCGCGCCAGTGAACTGGTGGCCACGTTGCAAATCGTCAGCGTGGCTTTGAATCCGGCTTCTTTCGCAACCCGTAGGGCAGCCAGCGTATCGGCCGTTTCACCAGACTGGGAAATCGTCGCGAACAAGCTGCCAGGAATGACCGCGACCTTGCGATAGCGGAACTCACTTGCGATCTCAACCTGGCATGGAATGCCGGCCAGCTCTTCAATCCAGTAACGCGCAACACTGGCGGAGTAGTAACTCGTACCGCAGGCGACAAGTGTCACTGCCTTGATTGATTGCAACAGTTCCTTCGCATGGGAGCCGAGAACTTCACCAAGCACACGGCGTTTGCCGAGGCGGCCCTCGAGCGTACGGCGTATGACATCGGGTTGCTCGTAGATCTCCTTCACCATGTAATGACGGTGATTGCCTTTGGAAAGGTCATCGTGGCCGATCTGCAGCCGATCGACTTTGCGTTTGACCGGTTGATTTTGATCATCCCATACCTGAATGGTGTCGCGCGTAACCTCGCAGAGGTCGCCTTCTTCCAAATAGATGAATCGATCTGTGACGGCACGCAGGGCCAACACGTCCGACGCAATGAAGTTCTCACCAAATCCGATACCAATGACCAGCGGACTTCCGACCCGAACGGCAACCAGCTGACCCGGATCATCACTCGCCATCACCGCAATCGCATAGGCACCTTCGAGCTCGAGTACCGCCTTGCGAACGGCGTCGGCCAACGAAGTGCCGTCTCGATAGAACGACTCGATGAGATGTGCGATGACCTCTGAATCCGTTTCGGAGCGGAATTCGTAGCCCCTGGATTTCAACCCGTCACGGAGCGATTCAAAGTTCTCGATAATCCCGTTGTGCACCAGCGTGATGCGGTCCTTGGATACATGCGGGTGGGCATTACGTTCACTGGGTTTGCCGTGAGTCGCCCAGCGCGTATGAGCGATCCCAATGTGGCCCAGCACCGGACGGCCACGTAGATCCTCCGCTAGCTCCTTGACCTTGCCGACCTGGCGCCGCAGATCAACGTTGTTGGAAGCCTGTGGCAGTACCGCCATACCGGCGGAATCGTAGCCCCTGTACTCGAGGCGTTGCAGCCCTTCCAACAGGATCATGGCTACGTTGCGGCCCGCGACCGCACCGACAATTCCACACATGGAACCTATTCCTTCTGGCGGGCGGCCCGCCGATGGGGCGGAGTCCAGCCTTTGATATTGCGCTGCTTGCCTCGACCAACAGCGAGATCACCCACCTCGACCTTGCTGGTAACCGTCGAGCCAGCGGCAACAAATGAATCGTCTGCCAGTTCCACAGGGGCTACCAAGGTCGCGTTCGAACCGACAAACACGCCGTTGCCAATCTCGGTATGGTGTTTGGCGAATCCGTCGTAGTTACAGGTGATCGTACCCGCGCCAATGTTGCAGCCCGCACCAACAGCGGTGTCGCCCAGATATGCGAGGTGATTGGCCTTGGTGCCTTTTCCAAGTCGGGCCTTTTTGGTTTCGACGAAGTTGCCGATATGTACGCCCTCGGCAAGCTGGCTACCCGGCCGAATTCGTGCAAAGGGGCCGATTACACAATTTGCTTCGATAACGGCGCCATCAATGACCGTATTCGGTTCGACGCGGACACCAGAGCCGATCCTGCTGTTGGTGATCGTGACATTGGGCCCTATGGACACGTCGTCACCCAGATCAACCTCACCGCGCAATACGCAGTTGATGTCGATGAACACATCCTTGCCCACCGTCAGATTGCCGCGAAGATCAAACCTCGCCGGATCGGCGAGCGTGACCCCGGCCAGCATGAGCTCGCCTGCGCGGGCTTGTTGCCAGGCGCGTTCCACCTCTGCGAGTTGGGCACGATTGTTGACTCCGGCCACCTCGACTTCGCTCCCCGCGCGGACGCCGACAACGGTAATACCCTGTGCTGACGCATGCGGAACGATATCCGTCATGTAGTACTCGTTCTGCGCGTTGTGATTGGTCATCGTCGCAAAAAAACTCGCCATGAGTTGCCGCGGCGCCGCGATGATCCCGGAGTTGATTTCGTCGATCTTACGTTCGGCTGGGTTCGCATCCTTGAACTCGACGATCCGTTCGATATTGCCGTCGATACCTCTGACAATCCTGCCGAGTTCAGCCGGATCAGAAAAACGGGCAGTGACAACGCAGAGCTGGCCTTGTGTCGCAACTTCTGCGCATCTCCGGATGGTCTCCGGATTGACCAGCGGTACGTCGCCGAACAGCACCAGAACTGTTGCACCTTCCGCAATCCCCGGCATCGCTTGTGCAACCGCGTGCCCCGTACCCAGTTGCTCATTCTGGTTTACCCAGGATACGGGCTCGTTGATGAGCTCCCGGATCTGAACCGCATCCGGACGCGTAACGACGTGAATTCTTGACGGATCGAGCGTCTTGGCGGCGTCGATAACCCTTTGCAGCATCGGGCGACCCCCGATGGGATGAAGCACTTTCGACAGGGATGAGCGCATTCGCGTTCCCTGGCCTGCTGCCAGTACGACGATTTCCAGGAGCATCGAAGGGAGTCCTTGCACAACGCAGTGGACGATTATAGGCAGGCTGTCATGGCACGGGGTGACGACGTTCACCCCTTTTCAACACCTGCTGTTCAACGCGTCCATTGATCTTCGCATGGGCGAAAACCCGCACCAGGATCAGTGTCTGCGCTTCTTCAGTTCTTCGACGGTTCGCAGCCTGGCGTGGGCTTCAGCAAGTTGGGCAGCGGCAAGCGAGAAATCAAAGTCCGCTGCGTGTTCGGCCAAGGCCTTCTCCGCATTCTGACGAGCGGATTGGGCGGCTGCCTCATCGATATCTTCAGCGCGCTGCGCGGTATCGGCAAGAATGGTGACAACGCCAGGTTGTACTTCCAGAAATCCGCCGGAGGCGAAGAAGACTTCCGACTGGCCGTCCGGTAAGGAAAGCTGCACCGCACCGGGAGCTACTCCTGTCAGAAGCGGCGCGTGGCCCGGATGAATGCCGAGTTCTCCAATCGTTCCCCGAAGTGAAATCGAAGAAACTTCGCCGGAGAAAATCGAACGCTCCGCACTGACGATATCGCAATGAATCGTCGCCATTCCTTACCCCTGCATACGCTTGGCTTTTTCCGCCGCATCTTCGATCGAGCCAACCATGTAGAAGGCATCTTCGGGAAGGTGGTCGTAATCACCATCGAGAATCGCTTTGAAGCTGCGCACGGTTTCTTCTCGCGGCACAAACTTTCCTTCCTGGCCGGTGAACTGCGCGGCCACGAACATCGGCTGGGAGAAGAACTTCTGGATCTTGCGAGCCCGGTAAACGAGCTGTTTGTCTTCTTCCGTCAGTTCGTCCATACCAAGAATCGCGATGATGTCACGCAGCTCCTGATAGCGCTGCAGCACCTGCTGTACCCGTCGCGCTACATCGTAGTGCTCCTGGCCAACAACCAGCGGATCGAGCTGGCGTGAAGTCGAGTCGAGCGGATCAACTGCCGGATAGATACCGAGGTCAGTAATGGCCCGTGACAGCGTAACCGTGGAGTCGAGGTGCGCAAACGTGGTTGCCGGCGAGGGGTCAGTGAGGTCGTCAGCGGGAACATAAACCGCCTGCACCGAAGTGATTGATCCGGTCTTGGTGGTGGTAATGCGCTCCTGGAGAACTCCCATCTCTTCAGCGAGGTTCGGCTGATAGCCCACCGCAGACGGCATCCGTCCGAGCAGCGCCGATACTTCCGTGCCGGCGAGGGTGTAACGATAGATGTTGTCGACGAAGAGCAGCACATCCTTGCCGTCGTCGCGGAATTTTTCCGCCAGCGTCAGCCCCGTGAGCGCGACACGCAGACGGTTGCCCGGGGGCTCGTTCATCTGACCGAACACCAGGGAAATCTTGTCGAGAACGCCTGCTTCCGCCATCTCGTGATAGAAGTCATTACCCTCGCGCGTGCGCTCGCCAACCCCGGCAAACACGGAGAGGCCCGAGTGTTCGATGGCAATGTTACGAATCAGTTCAAGCATCGTTACGGTCTTGCCCACACCGGCACCACCGAACAGGCCGACCTTACCGCCTTTTGCGAACGGGCAGATCAGGTCGATCACCTTCACGCCGGTTTCCAACAGTTCATTTCCGCCGCGCTGATCTTCGTATGAAGGCGCAGCGCGATGGATGGGCGCATGTTCGCGGGCGTTGACCGGGCCTTTTTCGTCGATGGGATGGCCGAGGACGTCCATGATCCGTCCCAGGGTTTCTTCACCCACCGGGATGGAAATCGGCGCGCCGGTATTGGCCACTTCCAGACCACGGGACAGGCCATCCGAGGGTCCCATGGCGATGGTACGAACGATGCCATCGCCCAGCTGCTGTTGAACTTCCAGCGTCAGACCATTGGTGGTGACAGTCAGTGCGTCATAGACCTTGGGGACATCGACCCGGTCAAACTCTACGTCCACAACCGCGCCGATGATTTGTACGATTCGACCGCTGCTCATGCTCATCCTCTCGTTTGATGACGGAAAGCCGGGCCGTTAGACGGCTGCCGCGCCTCCAACAATTTCTGCAATTTCCTGGGTAATCGCTGCCTGACGCGCGTTGTTGTAGATCAGCGTCAGCTCTTCAATGACCTTGGCCGCATTCTCTGTCGCGTTCTTCATCGCGATCATTTTCGCGGCCTGCTCACAGGCCGAGTTTTCGACTACAGCTTGGTACACCTGGGACTCTATGTAACGCGTAACCAGACCTTCGATCAGTTGCCGTGCATCCGGTTCGTAGAGATAGTCCCAGCGGTGTTTGTACGAATCGCTAGCTTCCGGTGCGAGTGGCAACAGCTGGCGGATGACCGGCTTCTGGGTCATCGTGTTGACGAATTCGTTGCTCGCAAGATACAGCCGGTCGATTTCGCCTTTTTCGTATAGATCCAGCATCACCTTGATACCACCAATGAGATCCGTCAGCGAAGGGTTCTCACCCGCAGGGGCCATGGCGGCCTTCACGTTGCCACCAACGGAGCGGAAGAAGGCCGCTGCCTTGTTGCCAACCAGGCCGAGATCGATCGGGACGTCCTTGGCATGCCACTCGGCCATGTCCCGCACGAGCGTACGGAACAGATTGACGTTGAGTCCGCCGCACAGGCCCTTGTCACTCGAAATGACCACATAACCGATACGCCGCACCGGCCTTTCTATCATGTAGATGTGCCGGTATTCCGGATTGGAGTTGGCCAAGTGGCCGATCACCGAACGGATCCGTTCGGAATACGGCCGGCCTAACTTCATCCGATCCTGCGTTCGGCGCATCTTGGACGCTGCCACCATCTGCATGGCGCTGGTGATCTTTTGCGTGTTCTGCACGCTTTTGATCTTGATCCTGATCTCTTTGCCTACGGCCATGATCCGCCCTTGTTGTCTTCTGTCCGGGTATCAGTACCGGATCAGAACGTCTGCGTTGCCTTGAACTGCTTGATGGCGTCCCGCATGGTGCTGACGATCTGATCGTTGTAGGCGCCGGTTGCATTGATGTTCTGCATGAAATCCGCATGTTTGGCGTTCATGTAATCAAGCAGTGCTCGTTCAAACGCGAGTACCTTGTTTACCGGGACATCCTGTAGGTACCCATCGTTTGCAGCGAAGAGCACGGTTCCCATTTCGGCAACACTCATCGGCGAATATTGCTTCTGCTTCATCAGCTCGGTGACTCGCTGGCCGTGTTCGAGCTGTCGACGTGTGGCCTCATCAAGATCCGATGCGAACTGCGAGAACGCCGCAAGTTCACGGTATTGCGCGAGCGCGAGTTTGATACCGCCCGCGATCTTCTTGATAAAGGAGACCTGCGCACTTCCACCCACCCGCGATACAGAGATACCTGGGCTCATTGCTGGGCGTTGTCCGGAGTTGAAGTTTCGTGTTTCAAGGAAGATCTGACCATCCGTAATCGAAATTACGTTGGTCGGCACGAATGCGGAAACGTCACCTGCCTGCGTTTCGATGATCGGCAGCGCAGTCAAGGAGCCCGTCTTGCCTTTGACTTCGCCGTTGGTGACACGTTCGACGTACTCCGCATTGACCCGCGCGGCCCGCTCGAGCAGACGGGAGTGCAGATAGAACACGTCGCCCGGATACGCTTCCCGGCCTGGTGGCCGTCGAAGCAGAAGGGAAATCTGGCGATACGCCCAGGCCTGTTTGGTCAGATCGTCATAGATGATCAGACAGTCTTCGCCGCGATCACGGAAGAACTCGCCCATCGAACAACCCGAATAAGGGGCGATGAACTGCATGGGCGCCGGATCGGAGGCAGATGCCGCGACGACGACGGTATATTCCATCGCACCATATTCTTCGAGGGTGCGAACGATGTTGGCGATGGTAGACATCTTCTGACCGATCGCCACGTAGACACACTTGATGCCACTGTTCTTCTGGTTGATGATCGTGTCGATCGCGATGGCGGTTTTGCCGATCTGACGGTCACCGATGATGAGTTCGCGCTGCCCACGACCCACCGGCACCATCGCGTCAATACACTTGAGCCCGGTTTGTACCGGCTGGTTCACACTCTCCCGAGCGATAACACCGGGCGCCACTTTTTCGATCGGAGACGACAGAGTGGCGTTGATCGGCCCCTTGCCATCGATAGGATTACCGAGTGAATCGACAACACGACCGAGCAGTTCACGTCCCACCGGGACTTCGAGAATCCGCCCGGTGCAACGCGCGGTCGATCCTTCGGACAGGCTCTTGTAGTCGCCGAGTACAACAACACCGACGCTGTCCCGCTCAAGGTTCAGCGCCATGCCGTAAACACCGCCGGGGAACTCGATCATTTCCCCGTATTGCGCTTCAGCCAGACCGTGAATGCGAACGATACCGTCGGAAACGCTGACCACGGTCCCTTCGTTCTGAGCTTCAGCCGCCAGATCGAGCCGTTCGATACGGCCGCGGATGATGTCGCTGATCTCGGAAGGATTGAGTTGCTGCATCTTTGTACCCTGTTCTGGTGCCCTGCTGTTACCGGGCTTGGCCCCTTCACGGGCCGGTTGTTTCGAATTCCTTGACCTGCGCCGCGGGTCCTAAAACCCGAAACTTGGCCTGCTACCCTTCAACTTGCCCGGTACGCGAGTTTGACTCATGGCCACCGGGATTCAGAAATTTCCGTTGCGTCAGCTGCGCAGTAGCGATTCAGCCAGCTTGTCGAGCTTGCCCTTGATGGACCCATCAATAACCGTATCGCCGGCTCGAATGATCGCGCCACCAATCAGGGTATTGTCTACCCGACTCGCCAACACCACGTCCCGTTCATACTTCTTCTCGAGAGCGCGCTTGAGGCTCGTGATCTCGATGTCGGTTACGGGATAAGCAGAAACCACTTCTACTTCGAGTGTCTTCTCTTCCTGGGCTTTCAGCAGCTCATACTGCTCTGACACCGCCTGGAAGAGATCGAGTCGCTGATTCTCGGACAAAACCCGCACAAAACGGCGCCCACGATCATCGAGCTCATCACCGCAGATTTCGATGAGCCTCTGGGCTTTCTGCGCCCCGGCCATCTCAGGCGCATCAAGCACCCGGCGCACCTTCGGATCGGTTGAGGCCGCTGACAGCACCGCGAGCATTCTCGACCATTGGGGAAGCTGCTTTTCCCTTTTTGCGAGCAAAAAAACCGCGTTAGCGTACGGGCGACTGACGGTGGTGAGTTCTGCCAAGGGTTGGTTCCGCCTAAATTACAGTTCGGCTGCGAGCCGATTCAGGATCTGGGCGTGTTTGCCCGCATCGACCGTTTCGCCTAGGACCTTCTCTGCGCCACGAACAGCCAGGTTTGCCACCTGCCCACGCAAGGCTTCCCGCGCACGATTCATTTCTTGCTGGATTTCAGAGCGGGCCGCTTCTTTCAAACGCTCGCCCTCATCACGCGCATCATTCTTGGCCGTTTCCACCATCTGCGAAGCACGTTGCCGCGCTTGTTCGATGATGACCGCAGCCTCTTCCTTGGCGCGGGCCAGTTCAGCCTCGGCACCACTCTTGGCCTGTGCGAGTCGCTTGTCGGCTTCGTCAGCGGCCGCGAGACCACTAGCGATCGCAGCCTGTCGCTCGCGCATGGCACTGAGCAGCGGTGGCCATATGAACTTCGCGCAGAACCACACGAAGCCAAGAAAGACCACGCTCTGGATCAGCAGTGTCGCAGTTAGATTCATGACTCGTTCTCTCAGTAATGACCTGTCAGAAATGATCTGTGGGTTGCGATTCGTTGGGGTTGCTGCCGTCAGGACACCCCGGGGATTTCACCCGCCCCGCTCGATCGTCAGACCGCGAACACCACATAAAGGCCGATACCCACGGAGATCATCGGAACTGCGTCAACCAGACCCAGAACGATGAACAGCTGGGTGCGCAGCATCGGCATCAGCTCAGGCTGACGGGCAACCCCTTCGATGTACTTGCCGCCAAGTACGCCCACGCCCACGGCGGCACCGATGGCCCCGAGGCCGAGGAACAGTCCGCCGGCAACGTATTTGAGGATTTCAAGATCCATGATGACTCCCTTGATTAAAGGTCGATTGTGCTAGTGCGCTTCGGCTTCGTGGGCCTGCGCGAGGTATACGATGGTCAACACCGCAAAAACGAACGCCTGGAGAGTAATCACGATGACGTGAAACGCGGCCCAGACAAACTGCATCAAACCGCCACCGGCGACCATCAGGACTTCGCTGAAACCGAAGGCGTGAATGGAGAACATCAGGGCGATCAGGATAAAAATCATCTCACCGGCATACATGTTGCCGAAGAGTCGCAGACCAAGGGACAGCGGCTTGGCGATCAGCGTGACCAGCTCAAGCACAAAATTGACCGGGTACAGAACAGCGACAGGAAACGGGTGCCCGTAGAGTTCTTTCATGAACCCGCCGATGCCCTTGCACTTGATGCTGTAGTAGAGGATCAACACGAATACCGTGAGCGCCATGGACATGGTGATGTTCGGATCGGTTGTCGCAACCACTTTCATGTGCGAGATACCAGCTGCGCTCGCCAGCTTGGGGATCCAGTCAATCGGCACCAGGTCCATCAGGTTCATGAGGAAAACCCACACGAAGATGGTCAGGGCGAGTGGTGCAATCAGGTCATTCTTGTGACTGAAAATGCTCTGCGTCGTGTCATCGATGAAGTCGATGATCATTTCAACGAAATTCTGCATTCCGCCGGGCACGCCCGCGGTTGCCTTGCTGGCAGCGGACCGGAACATCCAGACAAACAACAATCCGGTGACAATGGCCCAGAACATGGAGTCGACGTTCACCGACCAGAATCCCATCGCTTGGGCTTCGGCGGCGGAATGCGCGAACCCCCAGCTGCCATCCGGATGCTGACCATAGGTCAGGTTGGTCAGGTGGTGCTGGAGATACTCCTGCGTTGTCTGGTTTTCGCTTGCCATCGAAATCCTCAAGTCACCGGATCAAAGCCTCTTCGGCCCTCATTCCGTCAGTCGATTACCTGCAATATCCTGTGATCGCGCATGTACGACCTGCCGCCGCCATTCAGTGTGGCTGCCGTTGCCAGAAGCCCCCCGCCGCGTGTGCCACGAGCGCCACGGCGATGCCACTGAAAAAACCTGTTGGGTCCGGCGAAAAATTCGCAAGAACAATCGCCATCAGCAGAGCGGTGAGAACAAACTTCACCACACCTTTTACCAGCAGCCAGATACCCGGTTTGCGACGGGTGGATGCCCAGGCAAGCCACAGGTTGGGCATCAGGATTGCCAAGCCGCCTGACAGCGCGGCAACACCAAGCCCGGGAGCGGACACAGCCAGCATCGCAGCGACCAACCCGATCGCGATCGCCTGAACCGCTACGATGAAAAACGCACCGCTACGAATCGTTCCCATTTCTCCTGGGTAAGCGACCCCGGGGATCAACACAGAAGGTTTCTCCCCGCGCCACTCCCTTGCGGACCCTGTCGGGCGGGTTCCGAACCGGCGGTCTGAAAGCCGACGCAAATTATAGGAAGGGGCTACCGTCGATTCAACGAAAAAGACCGTTCCCGACAAACTTCTGACAAAACCAAAGGTTTGATCGCACTCAGCGCTAAATCAAACAGGCGCGCCGTCGATCAGCGCAGGTGCGAAAGGATCCCGTCCAGCTCTTCGAGACTGTTGTAGCGTATGGATACCACGCCTTTACCTGATTTCTGATGATCGATGGAAACGGGCGCGCCAATCCGCTCCGTGAGATCACGTTCGAGCAGTCGCGTATCGGCATCCTTTTCGATCCTGGTCTCCGCAGAGACCCGCGGCTCGAGCCTACGCTTCACCAAGGCTTCCGCCTGACGCACAGACATGTGGCGGTCGACAATCTCGCGCGCCGCGGCGTCCTGCTGCTCCAAACCAAGCCCGAGAAGCGCCCGCGCGTGCCCGGCTTCCAGGCCGCCTTCTTCGAGGAGCTGTCTCGCTCCCGAAGACAGGTTGAGAAGACGCATGAGGTTGGTTACCGCGGTCCGCGACTTGCCGACAGAATCAGCCACCTGCTCATGGGTAAGCCCGAACTCTTCCCGCAATCGGACCAGCGCCTGCGCCTCTTCAAGAGGCTTGAGGTCTTCCCTCTGGATGTTCTCGATCAAGGCAAGCGCGGATGCTTCCTTGTCAGATGCCTGCCGGATCAGCGCAGGAATCCGATCCATTTGCGCGACCTGGGCGGCCCGCCACCTTCGTTCCCCCGCGATAAGTTCGTACCCGCCAGCGATTCGCTCCCGCACCACGATCGGCTGCAGCAGACCTTGCGCCTTCAGCGATTCAGCCAACTCGGCAATTGCCGCTTCATCAAATACCCGACGCGGCTGGTACGGACTTCGGTGCACCTCGTGAACGCCGATCATCCGCTGTACGCCACTGATGCCCGTGTGCGGCTCCGGCGCGACAACCTCAGTCCGTTCGCTGCGGGTAAGGAGCGCGTCCAGACCTCGCCCCAATCGTTTACCTGTCACGATTTCTGCACTGCCAGTTTTGCGTATCGGCTTTCAGAGTATTTGCGCTTGATTTCACCGGCAAGCGCCATGTATGCCACCGCCCCGCGAGACTGGCGGTCATACAGGATGGCGGGCAACCCGTGGCTCGGCGCTTCCGCCAATCGGACATTGCGCTGAATGACGGTGCGGAAGACCTTTTCCGAAAAATGCTGAAAGAGCTGCCGGGAAACCTCTCGAGTGAGCGCATTGCGAGGGTCGTACATAGTCCGCAGGAGACCCTCTATCTCGAGGCCCGGGTTGGCGTGGGATCGCACGCGGTTGATGGTATCCAGAAGGGCGGACAGCCCCTCGAGCGCGTAGTACTCACACTGCATCGGAACAAGCACACCATCGGCGGCGACCAGAGAATTGAGGGTGAGAATGTTGAGGGACGGCGGGCAGTCAATAAGCACGTACTCGTACTCCGGAAGTACCGGCGCGAGCACCTCCTGCAACCGTCGTTCGCGCCCGTCTTCACCGAGCAGCTCCACTTCTGCCGCAGTTAGATCAGCATTACCCGGTACCAGAAAAACTCCCGCCACACACTTCTGAACAACGGTTCGAAAGCCCGCCTGGCGCATCAGCCAGTCATACATCGAGGCTTCCAGGGTTTCCTTGTCCACCCCGAGACCCATGCTCGCATTTCCTTGCGGATCCATATCGATCAGGAGCGTTCGGCAACCGGTCAGCGACAGCGAAGCGGCCAGATTCACGCTGGTCGTCGTTTTGCCAACGCCACCTTTCTGGTTCGCAACCGCAATTACCCTCGTCACGAACTCACCCCTTACGTGTCGTTCTGAATGTGCCGTTTTCTAGGGGCTGTTTTCAATCACAGCCACGATATGCCGAGCGTCCAGTTCGGGGATCTGGAGAACTTCCATCCGGGATTTGCCACCGGGTACTTCGGGTGGCTGCGCAGTTTCTCCAGCTGTGAAAGACATATGCACAAACCAGCCATTCGGTTGCAGATTGCCCCTCAGCCTGGGCCACATGGCCTGTGCGGGAGCGACCGCTCGGCTGGTGATCAGATCGAAGCGGTCAGAAACCGCTTCGCGTTCAACATCGTGGCACTTGGTTTCAACATTTGCCAGCCCGAGACTCTGAACACAGCGCGAGAGGTGACGTACCTTGCGCGCCGATCGATCCAGCAACTGCGTAGCGACACCTGGGCAAAGTATGGCGATGACCAGACCCGGAAAGCCCCCCCCGCTGCCGACGTCCAAGAGCGTGGATCCCGGGCCAAGCCGATTCTGCCCGAGAAGCCAAGCGCCGAGAGTAAGACTGTCGAGAATATGTCGGGCTTCCAGACGCGGAATGTCCTGACGCGAAACCAGGTTGAAAGCCCTGTTCGCAGACCTTACCAAGGCGGCGAACGTCTCCAGTCGTTCGATGGCTTCCGCCGCCGGATGCAGACCAAGCTTCGCGATTCCGACGCGCAATACCTCAGCCGGCTGCAACACTCGTTCTTTTCCGCGTGTGGACCAGCACGAGCGACAACGCGGCCGGCGTCATGCCCGGGATACGCGCGGCAAACGCGAGTGTCGCCGGTTTCGCTGCGATGAGTTTTTCCTTCAGCTCATTTGAGAGCCCGTGCATGGCCGAATAATCGAGATCAGCCGGAAGGCGAATCGACTCATGGGCTCGGATACGGGAAATCTCTGCGTCCTGGCGATCAATGTAACCCTGGTATTTGATTTCTGTTTCCACCTGCTCGAGAACGTGACGAGGCACATCGTCTATCACCGACTCAAGGTCTGTGAAACGAACTTCAGGACGCCTCAGCAGCTGGGCGAGTGTTGAGTCCTTGTTCATCGCCGTTCCCGTGCGTGCCACAAAGAGGCGGGCGAGATCACTTTCAGCAGTTACCGTGTGGCGCTCCAGGCGCTCTCGCGCCGCAACGATGCGTTCGCGCTTAGTCTTGAATTCCAACCAGCGTCGATCAGAAACGACGCCCATCTGACGACCGAGTTCTGTGAGGCGCTGATCGGCATTGTCTTCGCGCAGTCGCAGGCGGTACTCCGCACGGCTGGTGAACATGCGGTACGGCTCATTGGTTCCGTTGGTAACAAGATCATCAACGAGCACGCCGATGTACGCGAGATCACGGGGTGGCGCCCACTCGCGCTTTTGCTTAAGTTTGAGCACCGCATTGATGCCCGCCAGAAGCCCCTGTGCTGCGGCTTCTTCGTAACCGGTTGTACCGTTGATCTGGCCAGCAAAATACAAGCCTTCAATGGCGCGCGTTTCCAGCGTGCGTTGAAGATCGCGCGGATCAAAAAAATCGTACTCGATGGCATATCCCGGCCGGGTAATGTGGGCGTTTTCAAAACCGCGGATGCTTCGAACCAGCGCGATCTGAACGTCAAACGGCAAACTCGTTGATACACCGTTCGGGTAAAGCTCTGGAGTCTCAAGGCCTTCGGGCTCAACAAAAACCTGGTGGCTCGACCTGCCTGCGAATCGGACCACCTTGTCTTCGATGGACGGACAATAGCGAGGCCCCCGCCCTTCAATCTGCCCGGAAAAGAGTGGCGATCGTGGCAGAGCTTCACGAATCAGCGCATGAGTGTGTTCATTCGTGTGTGTGATATAGCAAAGGCGCTGCTCCGGGTGGTCAGCGGCCGATGAAAGATAGGAGAGGGTCGGGCGCGGATCATCGCCTGGCTGCTTTTCCATGACGTCAAAGTTGACTGAGCGCCCGTCTATTCGCGGGGGCGTCCCCGTCTTCAAGCGGCCAACACGAAACGGCAGGCCGCGCAAACGCTCCGCAAGCGCTATCGATGGAGGATCGCCGGCACGACCGCCGCTGGACGTCGCCGGTCCGATATGGATTTTTCCGCCGAGAAAGGTGCCGGTCGTGAGCACCACCGCTGGCGCAACAAACTCGAGACCCATTTGCGTAACGACGCCGCCGATGCGTTCCCGCTCAACGATCAAGTCGACCACGGACTGTTGGAATATCTCGAGATTGGGCGTGGACTCCAAAGTACTGCGTACTGCTGCGCGGTAGAGACTTCGGTCCGCCTGGGCACGGGTTGCCCGAACGGCCGGGCCTTTGCTGCTGTTGAGCGTCCTGACGTGGATGGCGGCGAGGTCCCCGCAACGGGCCATCAGCCCGTCGAGCGCATCGATTTCCTTGACCAAATGGCTTTTGCCGATACCGCCGATTGCCGGGTTGCAGGACATCTGGCCAATGGTCTCGACACTTTGCGAAAGGAGCAGCGTGCGGGCACCCATACGGGCTGCAGCAAACGCAGCTTCGGCGCCGGCATGACCACCACCCACAACAATGACGTCGTAGTTCCTCGGATATCGCACGGGTCTCTCCCGGCTGAGCGGAGGCGCAGTATAGGCGCCTCTCCCTACATAAAAAGCTTCACGAAACGCCCGATCAGTAGCGCGCACCCACACCGTCGCTCACCTGCCCCCTGCCTTTCTTGATCCTGCCTACTTGCCGATGCAAAAAGTCGAGAAAATATCGCCGAGGAGCTCATCGGCGGTGACCTTGCCAGAAATCTGGCCGATACAGTCATGGGCCAACCGGAGTTCTTCCGCCGTGATTTCCGGATGGGCTTTAGCGTCGATCAGCGCTATCGCCGTTTGCACATGCAGGCGGGTCTCTTCGAGCAGCCGGACGTGACGCTCGCGTGCCGTGAATGTCGTGGCGGCGGGATCAAACCCGATCGCGGAGACGATTCGATGACGTAAGGCTTCCACGCCTTGCCGGGTTACTGCTGACACCAGCACGTCACAACCCTGCACGTAAGGCCCATCAAGATCGATCTTGGTGCCAACAGTGAGCACTTGCTTCGCGGTGCCCAGCCATTGTCTTGCGAAGGTCTCTGACCCCGGTTGGCAAACATCCCGCACGTGAATCACGAGATCTGCACTGGCGAGCGAGACGCTTGCCCGTTTGATGCCCTCTTGCTCCACCGGGTCCGTCGTCTGGCGCAGCCCTGCGGTATCGAGCAGTCGGATAGGCAGCCCCTCGATATCCAGATCAACTCTCAGAACGTCCCGAGTCGTACCGGGAATGGCGGTCACGATGGCGGCTTCTTCTCCTGCCAGAACATTCAAGAGACTCGACTTGCCGGCGTTCGGCTCCCCGACGATCGCGATCACCGCACCCCGTGAGAGTCGGGCGCCCTGCCGTGAAACATCCAGCAGTCCGTCAAGATCCTCAGCCAGCTGGTGCAGCTCCTCCTTCGAATCCTCATTGGCCGCAAGATCGAGTTCTTCGTCTGGGAAGTCGATCAATGCTTCGACCCGAATCCTGATCATCCGCAGTGCATCTGCCACTGCGTCCGTTCGGATAGAGAACTCTCCTGTAAGAGACCTCACCGCCGCCCGCGCAGCGGTTTCGCTGCCACTGGCGATCAGGTCTGCGACAGCTTCAGCTTGAGCGAGGTCCATTCGCCCGCTGAGGAATGCCCTTTCGGTAAATTCCCCCGGCCGCGCCAGCCGGGCGCCAGCGGCCAACGTGGCGCGCAGGAGTCGTTGCATCACGATCGGGCCGCCGTGTCCCTGCAGTTCGACTACCGGCTCACCGGTATAAGACGCGCCCTCCTCGAAACAGATCGTGATCCCCTCATCCAGAAGCTCTCCGCTCTGATCGAAAAAACGCGTCAGCGTGGCGAGCCTCGGTTTGAACGGCTTTCGACCGAGCGATTCTGCAATCTCGAGTGCCTTGGGTCCGGACACTCGCACGATACCAACACCGCCCCGCCCCGGGGGAGTAGCCACCGCTACGATGGTGTCGTTAGCAGTGCTCCGTTTCTCAGAGGGTCTGTCGGGTGACATACCACTGCTGGGCAATCGACAGCACGTTGTTTACCAGCCAATAAAGCACAAGGCCTGCGGGGAAGAAGAGGAAGAGGACCGTAAACATCACCGGCATGATCTTCATCATGCGCTGTTGCATGGGGTCGCCGAGTTGCGGACTCATAAGTTGCTGCAGGTACATTGTCCCGCCCATCAACAAGGGCAAAACGAAATAGGGGTCCATCGCTGAGAGATCCTGGATCCAGCCAACGAACGGCGCCTGCCGGATCTCGACGCTCTCCCAGAGCACCCAATACAGCGCGAGAAACACCGGCATGGGTAGCAGCATGGGAAGACATCCGCCCAGCGGATTGGCCCCTTCTTTCTGATACAGCTTCATCATTTCCTGAGAGAGTTTTTGCCGGTCATCGGCATAACGCTCTTGGAGTTGCTTCAGCTCTGGCGCCACCTTGCGCAGTTTCGCCATGGATTTGTAGGACATGTTGAAGAGCGGATAGAGCACGATCTTCACAGCGAGGGTCAGCAGGATGATGGCAACACCCCAATTGCCGGACCAGCCTTCAAGCCACTCGAGCAGACTGAACAACGGGGAGGCAAGCCACCAGAGAAAACCATAGTCGACGGTAAGGTTCAGGTGCGGTGCGATCGATTCGAGTACTGCCTGGTCTTTCGGGCCTGCGTATACCGAGGCCGTCCACGCTGCGGTCATTCCGGCTGCAACCGTTTTCCGGGGTGCGGTGTAGCCGAAGACATTCATTCCGTCCGCGCGTCGCTGCGCGAAGTAGTTATTGCTGGACTCAACATCCGCCACCCAGGCGGTGACGAAGTAGTGCTGCAGAAACGCGATCCAGCCGCCCTCCACAGTTCTTTGAAGCGGCGCTTCTTCGATGTCATCAAAATCGACTTTGAGATAGCGCTCTTCTGGCGTGGTGATCGCTCCACCCAAATATGATTGCGGGCCGAGTGAGAACGATGTGTCGATGATCGGAGGCTTGTCATCGCGTTTGATCTGAACAAACAACGCCGCTTCGATCGGCGCCTGGGTTTGATTGGTCAACTCGTGCGTCACACCCACCAGATAACTGTCACCCTTGAATTCAAAAGACTTCTGGACCTTTTTTCCGTCTCGCTCTGCAGTGAGCGTCAACTTCGCAGCCTCGCCCCCGGTTAGGCGTAGCGATTCCGCACTCGCGCTGTAGAACGGACGTTCGCCGGTTGCGTCGAGCCCGT
>VGVE01000014.1 GCA_016874135.1 Gammaproteobacteria bacterium
TGTCATCCTCTACCCCTCCGATTTGACTCATGTATTTAGCGGCCAGCCACTCGCCCATGTTTGAAAAGATACAAGGCTGACCGTTTTCCGGTTCTTCCCGGATGAAACGCCGCTCCGGCTTCCAGATTAGCTGAAGTGACAGTGGAGGCAAAGGGTTACGGTTGTTTATAGCCGGAAAAGTTCTCGGTGGTTGGTTGATTGAGCGTGCTGTTGGCAGGTGCGACCATGGGGAACAACTCGACCGTGGACTGACACTGAGTCCAGGCAGCGTCCGACCAGCCACCAACGATTGCTCCTAGAGGATCCGTGTCTCTGAAAACCTTTGTCGCGAGCCGGATCATGCAATCCTTGACCGGTGAGGATCGCCTCTGGAAACGTCGGCAAGCCTTTGAGCGAAAACTCGCAAATGGCCCCCACATCATCAGTTATTACCATCAGGTCGATGACCCTTATTCCCACCTCGCCGTGCAGGCCCTGGCGGCGATAGCGAGTCGTTACGACGTGGTGGTGCTGCCGCATTTGGTGGGTCCGCCGGCGGATTGGGCGGCACCGGAGCGGGAGCGGCTGCAGGCTTGGGCGCGAACCGATGCCGGGCTGCTCGCCTTGCGCCATGGACTGACCTTCCCGGACAGCGCGGCGCAACCCGAACCGGGTGTAGCCAATCTCGCCGCTGCCAATCTCATTCCGTGGCTGGGTACAGATCATTTTTTCGAGCACGCGTTCAACGTCGGTCAACGTCTCTGGCTGGGCGATGATCTCGACGACGCTGACGAAAGTGGAGTCGAGGCGGCCATCAACGCCGGTGAGTCACGACGTGGGGCCGATGGGCACTTCATGAGTGCGATGATCCACTACGGTGGTGAGTGGTACTGGGGCGTTGACCGGTTGCACTATCTCGAACGGCGCCTGCTTGAGCTAGGAGCGGGTGAAGGCGCGGCAGATCTGCTCTTTCCTTGTGCGATGGAAGGCGCAGTTTCCCCAACAACTGGAATAAGCGGCGAGTCAGTCGACTTCTTTCTTTCATTCCGCTCGCCCTACACATACCTTGCGCTGGATCGCGCGCGTTTGCTCGCCGAAGCCTGGGGTGCCCGGTTCAACATCCGTATCGTTCTGCCGATGGTGATGCGAGGGTTACCAGTACCGCGCATGAAAGGGTTGTACTTCGCGCAGGATGCTGCACGTGAAGCCAGGCGTATGGGTATTCCGTTCGGAAGGATCGCCGATCCGGTGGGCGAGCCTGTTGAACGTGGCTACTCGCTCCTGGCTTTGGCGCGCGGTGCCGGTAGGGAGTTCGATTATTGCCAGTCCTTCATGCAAGGCGTCTGGGCGGAAGGGATCGATGCCGGCAGCGAATCGGGGCTCAAGCTGATCGTCGAGCGTGCCGGGCTCGATTGGTCTCAGGCAAGAACGATGATTGGCAACAAAGGCTGGAAGGCGGAAGCCGAATCGAACCGAAGTGCACTCATGCAACTGGGGCACTGGGGTGTTCCAGTGATTCGATGCGGTGATGTGAGCGTGTGGGGCCAGGATCGCCTGTGGGTGATCGAAGAAGAACTGCAACGGTGGGCAGGCGCGGGGTCCCGCTGATCCGCTCGCCACCATCGAATCACTGATCCGTAGTCGAGCCCGATCCCCACTGATTTTCGAATGTGACACATCGATTGCTGCTTTCAACCCCACAGCGTCAGTCACGACGTTGCGGAGGTAACCGGAAGCAGCGGGATCTGCTGGCTCGTGGCATGGTTCAGTTGGAACGATGTATCGTCATCAAGGCTTGCGATTATTGGAACCATGATCCCGCTCAGTTATACACGGAGGAACTTTTGACATGACAACCGTTGCGGTGATCGAAACCACTGACGGGCGACGCAGGAGCAGCGAGCGCAGCCAGGAACAGATCATCGATGCCATTCACCAACTGGTGAGCGAAGGCGACCTGGTACCCAGTGCGGCACGAATCGCGGATAGGGCGAACGTCGGCCTGCGCACGGTGTTTCGCCATTTCGAGGACATGGACACGTTGTACCGCCGGATGATCGACCGGGTTGAGGCGCAGGTGTTACCCGGCATTTCCGAACCCTACTCCAGCTCAGGCGGGTTCGAACGGCTCGAAGAACACATCGCGCGACGATGTGAGGTCTACGAGTTCGTGGCCCCGTTCCGAAGCGCCGCAAAACTGCGTCGTTATCACTCAGCATTTCTCATGGAGAATTTCCATCGCAACATACGGCTCGAGCGGGAAACGCTGCGTGCCATGTTGCCAGCAGATGTCACTGCGAACCCTGTGCTTGTCGCCGGACTTGAAGTCCTGGCGAGTTTCCAGGCGTGGCGAACGTTGCGGCGGGACCATGGTCGTTCGGCGGAAGAAACCCGTCAGGCGCTCTGGAACGCGATATGCTGCCTTCTGGGCAGACCACTGTCGGGCCACAGCACTGTAGCCGCGCCTGCCTGAGCGGGACTTTGCTGCCAGGGTTTAACGGCGCTAGTTGGGCCACCAAATGTACTCATCACCTGGCTCAACCTTTTCGGCCCGGGTTTTGTCGATGGGCGTCGGGCTTTCAACCGTGAAGGGATAACGCGGCGGAGTCCGGCCGGCCTGATGCCTCTCGAGCAGCGTGGTGAGTTCGGCGGTCATGCGGTGCTCTTCAGCCGCGAGATTGGTTTGCTCCGTCGGATCTTCGGCAAGATTGAAGAGCCACTTCTTTCCCTCCCGACCGTCGACCTGCAGTTTCCAATCGCCACGTCGCACCGCCTGGTAGTAACCGCTCTGCCAGAAGAGCGCATCGTTTGGTCTTATCACCGGCCCAGTGCCGGTTGCGGCAGGTACCAGATTCACACCATCGATGATGCGGTCCGACGGCGGTGTTGTGCCGGCCGCGGCAGCGAATGTTGGCATGAGGTCGATGTGGGCTACGGGGGAATCGACCGCTTGTCCGGCGGCGATGGCTGCCGGCCAATGCAACAACAAAGGCGCGCGTATGCCACCTTCGAAGAAAGTCATCTTCCAGCCGCGGTACGGCGCATTCACATCGGGGATACCGATGTAACCGGCACCGCCGTTGTCGCTTGAGAACACCACCAAGGAATTGTCGGTTAATCCCAGCGTGTCGAGTTCCGCCATGATGCGACCCACACTGCGATCGAGCGCGCGCACCATCGCCGCGTAGACCCGCAGGCGATGAGGTTCGATGTCGCCGACTGCGTCAAAGTCGTCCTTTGTAGCCTGCAGGGGCGTATGCACGGCCCAATGCGCGAGGTACAGGAAGAAGGGACGATTGCGGTTATTGCGGATCACGTTGATGGCCTCATCGGTCCACCAGTCGGTGAGATAGCCACCGGGTGCAAACAGTTCACCTTCGTTGTACTGCGCGGCGAATCGCATGCGCGCCCAGAGGAACCGGTCGATGGGATCGAACTCCAGCGCCGCGTTGACCACGTGGGCATCGTCTTCCGGCAGATGCAGGCCGTTGGACATCAAGAGGCTCTCATCGAACCCTTGTGCATTTGGCCCATATTCGGAGCCAAGACCGAGATGCCACTTGCCGATGTGGGCAGTGTGGTAACCACTGGCCTTAAGCACTTCCGCGATGGTGACTTCGCTGCCTGGCAGACCCTGATCGTTGTATTCGGGGATCCCTGCCCGCACCTCATCGTTGTAGTCGATGGGCGGCAGTCCCGTGTCCATCTCATTGCCCATGAGGCTCACGGCGTTGCTCATGCCAGGCGGCGTCGGTGTGAATTCAAATCCGTGACGGGTGGGATAGCGCCCCGTCATGAGCATGGCGCGGGACGGGGCGCAGGTCGCATTGCCCGCATAAGCTTGCGTGAAGGTCACGCCACCCTTGGCCAGACGGCCAATGCCGGGAGTAGGAACTCTGCTATTCGCGACATCACCACCGAAGGTCTGGATATCGTTGATGCCAAGATCGTCCGCAAGGATGAAGATGATGTTGGGGCGCTTGTCAGGACCGCTCGCTGGAGCCACCTCTTGAGCCATTTGGGGCCCTGTCTGCCAAGGTACGGGTCGGAATGCGGCCACTTCGATCTCACTGCTCCTGTGAATGAAAGCCAGGAGCAGATCTGTGCGAAATGACCAGGCCAGCGCAGCCACTGCGACGAGCAGTACACCCAAGCCTGCAAAGAGCTTCTTCACGTCGTAGCTCCGGACACCGGGAAAGGTCGCGAATGTGGCATATTTGCCGCCTGATCTGAAGCCGGTGACCTCGTGACTGAATCAAAGCCTGAAGGCTCTGCCACCAAACATCGTAACGACATCTACGGCGATCAACCGGATCGTGAGTCAGCAGATGCGGCGATCCCTGCAGCGACGGTGGTGCTGCTGCGGGAAAACCCAGACGTCGAAGTGCTGATGCTGCACAAGACCTCGAAGATCGCCTTTGGCGGCATGTGGGTTTTCCCGGGAGGGCGCATCGACGATGAAGACTACCCTCCGAACCGGGACATCCAGGTGGCTGCCCGTCGCGCCGCGGTGCGGGAAACCATGGAAGAGGCCGGAATCGACTCCAGTGAAGAGAACTTTGTGTTCTTCGCCCACTGGACACCACCGCCTGGAACGCCGAAGCGGTTTGCCACCTGGTTCTTTGTGAGTGCGGCCGGAAGTCAGGATGTGAGCATCGACGGGGGTGAGATCCAGGACCATCAGTGGATTCGTCCGGCGGAGGCGCTCGCACGTCATGGACGTGGCGAGATCGACCTTGCGCCACCCACCTGGGTCACACTCTATGAGCTGACGCGGGCGCAAAACGTTGAGGGATTGCTGTCGCGACTGCGATCACGCCCGATACGGGTTTATGAAACCCGCATTGGCACCCGCGATGATGGTGTGCGTGTGGCGATGTGGGCGGGAGATGCGGGTTATGAGTCACGAAACGCAAAATCAGAGGGGCCGAGGCACCGGCTCAATATGGCGCCCGGTGGATTTGTGTTCGAACACACCGCCGTGGATTACTGACAAACGTATACACGGCACCTCGAGAAATAGCCGAGTCGAAAACAGTGGAGCAGACACCGATGGATGAGTCTGATCTGAACGATGCGTTCCAGGCGCGCATCGACGCCGAAGAGAAAATCGAACCCGGTGACTGGATGCCGGCGAGATATCGTCAGCAGCTGATTCGCCAGATCTCGCAGCACGCGCACTCGGAAATCATCGGTATGCAACCTGAAGGCAACTGGATCACACGCGCGCCGACACTCAATCGCAAGTGCATCCTGCTCGCCAAGGTGCAGGATGAAGGCGGCCACGGGCTCTATCTCTACAGCTCCGCCGAAACGCTCGGCATCAGCCGTGATGAGATGGTGGCCGCGCTACACACCGGGGCCGCGAAGTACGCCTCGATCTTCAACTATCCGACGCTCACCTGGGCGGATGTCGGCGCTATCGGCTGGCTGGTGGATGGCGCTGCCATCGTCAACCAGGTGTCACTGCAGCGCACGTCCTATGGTCCTTATGCACGGGCGATGGTGCGGATCTGCAAGGAAGAGAGTTTTCACCAGCGTCAGGGCTACCACATCATGATGGTGCTGGCGGCGGGGAGTGTGGAACAGAAACAGATGGCGCAGGATGCGGTGAACCGGTTCTGGTGGCCGTCGCTCATGATGTTTGGCCCTCATGACGCCGATTCCGCGCACAGTGCGCAGAACATGGTATGGAAGATCAAGCGTCAGACCAATGACGAACTGCGGCAAAAATTCGTCGACCAGACTGTGCAGCAGGCCGAGGCCATCGGTCTGACGCTGCCGGATCCTGATCTCAAGTGGAACGAGGCGCGAGGCCGTTACGATTTCGGCGAGATCGACTGGGATGAGTTCCAGCGATCCATGACCGGCGGAGGTCCGTGCAGTCGCCAGCGTCTCGCCCATCATCGCGAGGCGCATGCCGAAGGCGAGTGGGTACGCGAGGCATCCCAGGCTTGGGCGAAAAAACAGAAGCAGCGTAAGGAGGCCGTCAGTTGAGCGCGCCGGCCGAACTGTATGAGGTTTTTGTGCGGCCGCGCCGTGGACTCGACCACAAACACATGGGCAGCCTACATGCCCCGGATCCGGCCATGGCGCTTGAATATGCCCGCGAGGTGTATACCCGCCGCAGTGAAGGTGTGAGTATCTGGGTAGTGCGCAGCAGTGACATCACGGCGTCACAGGAACTTGATACGGAGAGCTTCTTTGATCCGCTGGATGCCAAACCCTACCGGCATGCGACACGCTACGAGCTTCCCGATTCCGTGAACAACATGTAGGGCTCCCGTGAGCACTGTCGACCCTTTGCTGATCTATTCCGTCCGGTTGGGTGATGATGCCCTCATTGCCGGACAACGCCTGGCGGAGTGGTGCGGTCGGGCTCCGATGCTGGAAGAGGAGCTGGCACTCGCCAATACTGCACTGGACTTTCTCGGTCGTGCACGGCTTTGTTACGGCCTGGCCGCTAGCCGCCCGGATGCCGGATTTGATGAGGACGGTTTTGCGTTCCGCCGTGACTGTCGTGAATTCACCAATCACCTGATCCACGAACTGCCGTGTGGAGACTTCGCCTTCACCATGGCGCGCCAGTTCCTGATTGATGCACTGTGTGTTCCTTTTTTCGATGGTCTCAGCCGGTCCGCTGAGCCTGGTCTTGCCGCCATCGGTGCAACCTGTGTGAAGGAATCAAAGTATCACCTGCGCCGCAGCCGCGAGTGGATGGCAAGACTCGGTGACGGCACGGATGAGAGTCACGCTCGCCTGCAAAGTGCGATCAATGAACTCTGGGGCTACACCCCGGAAATCTTCGAACAGGATGCACTGGAGCGATCGCTGATCGAAGCGGGCATCGTGCCCGATCTCGCGCGGTTGAAGGCGCGTTGGGAAGAAGACGTGAGGAATGCATTCACCGCGGTCAAGATCGTCGTCCCACCACTCGACTGGCAGGTGGGTGGTGGCCGAAGCGGGCTGCACAGCGAGCACCTCGGCCATCTGCTCTCTGAGCTGCAGTTCATGCAGCGCGCTTACCCGGGGCTCTCGTGGTGAATGCGCGGTGAAGGGGTTGTCGTGAGCGAACAATCACTGGCGCTTCTGTCCACTGAGACCGAAGAAGCGATGGCGCGGCAGATCCATCGCAACGGCTCACCTCATCCCGCGCTCTGGGGGCTTCTCGATGCGGTGGTCGATCCGGAAATTCCTGCGCTCTCCATCTGGGATATCGGCATTCTTCAGGACGTCTCTGTCGATTCCGGACAAGTCGCTGTAGTCCTGACGCCAACTCATTCAGGCTACCCGGCCATGCAGGACAATGCTGCAACCGTGCAGCGAGTATTGAATGAAGCCGGCTATTCAGAAGCCCGCGTTGAAACCCGGCTGATGCCATCCTGGACCACGGACTGGCTGACGGCCGGTGCACGATCAAGACTGCGCGAAGAAGGTATATCGCCTCCGTCGGCGAACGAGCATTTCGATACCGCGGCTTGTCCACAGTGTGGTTCTCATCACGTCGCAATGATCAGCCAGCATTCCGGGACGGCGTGCAGGGCGATGTATCGCTGCATGTCCTGCCACGAGGTCTTTGATCACTTCAAGGCGATTCGGTGATGAGTGCCTCAAGTTCAGGCAGTTTCCACACCCTCAAGATCTCCGATGTCCGGCCAGAAACGGATCAGGCAGTTCGCATTGTTTTTGCCGTGCCGCAACAGCTCGAAGAAGTGTTCCGGTTCAGATCAGGACAGTATCTGACCGTGCAGGCCGTGATCAATGGTGTGAGCTGTCAGCGGGCGTACTCCATCTGCAGCGGGCACGATCAGAAGCAGCTCGCCATTGCGGTGAAGAGAGTCTCGGGCGGCGTGTTCTCCAATTGGTTGAACGACCACGCGCGGGCAGGAATGAGTGCCGAGGTGGCCGCACCACAGGGTGAGTTCTGCGCCGATCCGGAACCGCAGAGAAAGAGGCGCTACTGCTTCATCGCGAGTGGCTCCGGGATTACGCCCGTCGTCTCGAACATCGCCTCCATCCTGCATGTGGAGCCGGCGAGCGAGGTCACCCTGCTTTACGGCAACCAGCGCCTCGGTACGATGATGTTCCGCGAGCGACTGGCGTTCCTCAAAAACGCCCATCTCAGCCGCTTCCACTGGGTGAACCTCTTCAGCCGCGAAGACCAGGGTGCGGACATCCTGACTGGCCGTCTCACCAATCGTAAAGGGGCTGACTTGAATCGCCGTCTGATTGATCTGCGTTCGTTCGACCATTTCTTAATCTGCGGTCCGGAGTCGATGATTTCCGAAGTCTCCCGTGGACTGCGCCAGTTCGGCATACAGGATGACCGGGTGTACGTCGAGTTGTTTGCCGCTTCCGCAGAAGATGCCCGTCAGATGCTTCAGCGCCGGCAGGCAAGGGCGGTGGCGCATGCCGGCAAGATGAGCCGGGTGACAATCATCCGCGATGGTCGTTCAACCACCCTCGATGTGGCTGCGGATGGCGAGAACATTCTTGATGCTGGCCTCGCGGCCGGTCTCGATCTGCCGTATTCGTGCAAAGGAGGGGTCTGCTCCACCTGCAAGGCTCGTCTGATGCAAGGCGAAGTGGACATGGACCTGGTACATGGTCTCGCGGCAGGGGAGAGGGAAAACGGCCTGGTGCTGACCTGCCAAGCGCATCCGCTCGGCCCCGAAGTGATGATCGATTTCGACCGACGGTGATCGCCTCAAATAGCTGCTTGTATTGAAACAGGCAGGATCGGCTACTGAAGTGCACCAGCGTCGCGGGCTTGCTGGATCTCCTCGATTGCCATGCCAAGTTCTTCGGCGAGAACCCGGTCCGTGTGTTCGCCGAGCAGGGGCGCAAACCGATAGGGACCTGCTTCATACCCCAGTATCCGGTACTGCACACCGGCATAGGGCACCCGTCCCATCACCGGATGCTCATGGAAACGATGAAACTGGCGGTGTGCATATTGTGGATCGGTGGCAAGGTCGCTGCTGCGTTGTACTGCTCCGGCGGGTACTCCGGCGCTGAGCAGCGTTTCCATTGCCGCATATCGATCCTGTTGGCGTGTCCAGGCCGAAAGATGATTGTCTAATATGTCGTGTTGCGCCTGGCGTCCCTCGAGCGTTTGCAGCGCCGAGTTTTTGCACCACGGCGGATTTCCCAGTACGCCACACAAAGCTCGCCACTGGTCATCCGTATCAATACTGATTGCGAGCCACTGATCGGTACCCGCAGAGGGGTAGATTCCTTCCGGTGCGGCGAAGCGGGACCGGTTGCCAAGGCGATTCGACTGATAACCGGAGGTCTGGATCTCCATGATTTCCGGGGCGAGAAACTGCAGCGCCATCTCGAACTGCGCCGCATCAATGTGCTGACCGGCACCCGTGCGCAGGCGCCGGTCAATCGCTGCCGTGACCATCGCGGCGATCATGCGGGGTGCGATGACGTCGGTGTAGGCCATCCACGGCCCGTGTGGCGGCAGATCCGGCCAGCCGGTGACTTCGTAAAACCCGGCCATGCCGCCGGCGTGATAACCGAAACCGGCCACTTCGCAGGCCGGGCCGGTTTGCCCCATGAGCGATGTACTCAGCATGATGATGTTCGGGTTGATATCCCGTACCACGCTGTAGTCGAGACCGAGTCGCGTGAGCGCACCCGGCGCCCAGTTTTCGATGAATACGTCTGCCCAGGCGATCAGGCGTTTCATGAGCGTGAGGCCCTGCGGATTCTTCAGATTCAGCTGCACACACTGTTTGCCGGCGTTGAACTCACCGTGAAAGTGCGAGGAGTTCCATTGGCTGCCCCCCTTCTGCGGGCCAAGCAGACGCAGACCATCGGGACGCAATTCAGATTCCACCTTGACCACCACCGCGCCATGGTCGGCGAAATACCTGGCGGACGACGGACCAGCGATGATCCAGGTGAGATCCAGCACCTTGAGCCCGGCGAAGGGTCTGCCGCTCTCGTGCAGACGCAGACGAGGTACTACAGCTGCCCGGGGTGAGGAACGCAGTTCAGCGCGGATCTCCGCGCCGTGTTGATCGAGCCGGGGAGCGGGCCTTCGCACCGCAGCCTCGAAAGTCGGGCCTTCTGACGAACTCGTTCTGCCGACATCGAAGAGAGCAATCCGTCCAGGGGTACGGATGGGCGTGCCGTCATCCAGTGCCAACTCCGACCACGCCTCGCGGGCAGCGATCTGTTCGAAGTGCAGGAGGTCCGCCACCGAATTGATCGGGGCGAGCGTGATGCCGAGTTCGACGCCGATGGCAAAGAGCTCCGCCTTGGTGTGGTTCCGGAAAAACCTGGCGAGGGTTTCGGCCTGTTGCTCGCGCGTGAAACGTACGGTTTCGCCGAGTACGCGGCGCTGGTCGATGGTGAGCCAGTCTTCTGCAAGCCACGACTCGTCGATGAGGTCCTCGCCGGCGAGATGGCCGAGCAGGGGTTCGATGACGGTCCCGACCGGCAGGGCGACGAGATAGCCGTCCGCGCATGCAAACACCGGGTCCACTTCACGGGTACCCATTTGCACCGTTGAACCACGCCGTTCGAAGTTGAAGCCCTGAATCGCATGGGCATCCATGGCGTTCATGGTCGTCCAGGTGGTGACACACTGGGCAGAGACATCAGCGAACTGCGCACTCCCGGTCCTCTGCATGCGCTGGTGGGCAATCATGGCCGCCGCTGCGGCTTCCGCGCCTGCATGCCGCCAGATTTGTGGAACGCTGATACGAACTGGCGCGCGGTCAGGAGCACCTTGCAGTGCGGCTTGTCCACCCATTGCGGACAACGTGAGATCCGTCGCGATGCGCGCTGCAGCTGGCCCGTCATTTCCGAAGGGTGTGATGAGTACATGGACGATACGCGGGTTGAGCGCTGCGAAACGTGCGAAGTCAAAACCGTGGGTGGCTGCGTAACCACCTGGGCCAGACTCGATCACAAAATCCGAGCCACGGATGAGTGCTTCAAAGTCAGTGCGATCCGCTGCGCTACCGAGATCGAGCACGATGGATCGTTTGTTGCGATTGAACGCGCGGAACTGATGGCTGCGCAGGTCTTCCGTCGAACGTTCTGCAGGGATCAATGCACCTGCTCTCCGTGCGGATACGCCGCCAGGTGGCTCAACCCGGATGACATCGGCGCCAAGATCGCCCAGAAGCATCGGACCGATTTCGCCGCGATGATCCGTCAAGTCAATAACACGATACGGTTCAAGCATGAGAGCTCCTCATCCAGGCGCGCGATCAGACTTCCGGCCAGCGTTTCATGCGGTCCTGGCCAGGCGCGCTGACCTACGCTCAAGCAGGGATCGCAGCCGTGCATGACGGGCCGGAGTCAGCGGGTAGTTCCAGATCAGCTTCAGGGCAAGGCCGTAGAAAAAGATCGGCCCGAGGCAATACACGAGGCGCAGTGTCAGCACGCCGGTGTCTGTGCTGTTGGCCAGATTGCCGGACGGGTCGAACCCCATGAGGCCCACCACATTGAGCGAGAAGCCGGTGCCGAGCGCGATGGCGATCTTCTCGGAGAATCCCAGGAACGCGAAATAGGAACCTGCGCGGCTCGATCCGGATCGGGCGGTATCGACGTCCACCACATCGGCCAGCATGGCGATCGGCAGGAACTGCAAACCGCCGAAGCAGAAGCCCTTCACCACGAAGAGCAGGAAAAACGGCAGGTAGTCACCGTGACCGAGCAACAGATTGGCGCCACTCACAAAGGCCACCGTAATCAACGTGCACATGAACGCGCGGTGTTTACCGATGGTGCGGCCGAGCCACAACCAGAACGGGATCGCGCTGATGGCAGCGACGAAGTAGAAGAAATATGCCGCACCGATGGTCGGGATGCCGACGATGTCGCGAATGAAGAAGAGTGACACCGCATTGCGGAAGGATTCACCGAAGTGAACGAGGATCGCAATGATGAGTACGCGCAGCATCGGGCCATTGCGCAGCATGAGCTTGAGCCCTTCCTTGAGGCTCGGACGCGGCGCGGTACTGACCAGCGCGGGTTCGCGCACGAGCAGGATGACGATCATCGCCGCGATGGGCAGCAGGAACAGAATGGCCCAGGCCATGCCGGCGAGGACCGGCCCGGTAAGACTTGCGCGGCTAACGGGCTTGCGATCAGAGAAGTCGCCGCTGAAGGCCCCAATCGCATCGTGCCACAGGGTGGAAAAGACGTCGTTCACCGCGGCGCCATCCGCGCGGATCTCGATGATCATCGGCACGGCGGCAGCGGTCATCAGACCGATCAGCACATAGATTTCACGGGCTGCGGTAACGCGGCTGCGCTGGTGATACTCCGGTGAGAGTTCCGCACCCCAGGCCCGGTGAGGCAGTGCAATCATCGTGCTGCCGAGGAAGAAAACCGTCAGCCAGAACAGGAAGTACCAGATGCCGATCCCGGGGTCCGGCATGAAGAGATTCCACACTCCGAGCAGCATCACCACGACGCCGATGAGGATCCAGGGCTTGCGACGACCGAACGGCGTCTGCACCCGGTCGGAGATCTCGCCCATCAGTGGGTCGGTGATGACATCGGTGAAACGGGCCAGCATCAGCATGGTGCCGACGGTTGCCAGCGAAAGACCAAGTCCGCCGGAGTAGTGCGCCGGAATCCAGATCGAGAGCGGATAACCGATGACCGCGAGTGGTAACCCGAGGCAACCATGTGCCCAGATAGTCCGTGCAGAAAGTGTGGTGCTCAAAGACTCATCCCCCGATCCCCGAATACTTCCCCGAACTGGAGGTTATCACGGTACTCGCCAGTAGCGACTCTCAGCCTTCGTTCACCCGCTTGTTTCGGTTCAGTCGATCAACGCCTGGTACACCGCGGTGCGCAGTTCACGGCGGATCGGATAAGTGGATGACGGCATGAGCTGAGTGAGGAAGACCACGAACAGGTCTTCTGCCGGGTCGATCCAGAAGAAGGTGCTGGCGGCCCCGCCCCAGTGATGCTCCCCCGGTGAAGTGACGATGTGCGCTTTGACCGGGTCGATCACCACGGCGAAACCCAGGCCAAAGCCGATCCCTTCGTAGCTGGTTTCGCTCCACACCGGCTGACCCATGGCCGCCATGTCGCGGCCCTCCGGCAGCTGGTTCTGGCGCATGTATTCAACGGTTTTGCGCCCGAGCAATCGTACGTCGTCGAGTTCACCCCGGTTCAGCAGCATCTGGCAGAAGCGCCCGTAGTCGCGCAGGGTTCCGGTCAAACCGCCGCCACCACTGAACAGGCTTGTTGGTTCTAGGAAACGGCTTGCAGTCGAACTGTCCTGTTGTTTCAGCCCACCGCGACGGGTGATCTCGGCAGGATCAGGTCGGCTGCCAAGGCCCGCGAGCGATCCCCCAGAGAGTGGTGCGTAGCAGGCGGCAAAACGGGCCGCGTTGGCAGGTACCACATGGAAGTCGGTGTCGCGCAGGTCGAGCGGGCCAAAGATGAAATCCTTGAAGAACGCCTGGAGTGTTCTTCCGGACCAGACTTCGACAAGCCTGCCGAGCACATCGGTGGAAACGCTGTAGTTCCAGCGGGTGCCGGGCTGTGCAATCAGTGGCAACCCGGCCAGACGTTCAACCCATTCAGCGAGCGTGCCGCCGGCGCCGGGAAACTCGATACCGGCCGCCCGGTATTCAGCGTCCACGACATTGGCATTCATGAAGCCGTAGGTGAGGCCTGATGTGTGGGTCATCAGCTGGCGGACGGTCATCGGTGAGTGTTGTGGTTCGGTGTCGCCGAGTCGCCCACCCGTCCATACCCGCGTATCGCGGAATTCAGGGAGGAACTTCGAAACCGGATCGTCGAGCTGAAAACAACCCAGCTCGTAACACATCATCGCCGCGACCGTGGTGACCGCCTTCGTCATCGAATACAGGCGGACGATGGTGTCGGTGGTGAAGGGTTTGGAGAGGCTGATGTCGGCTAAGCCTGTGGCAGCGGCCAGAGCGGTGACACCACGACGGTGGACAAGTACGCTGGCGCCGGCGAGGCGACCGGTTTCAATCTGTCGCTTGAGCCAGCCGTTGATGCGGTCAGTACGAACCGGGCAGAAGCCCGCGGTTTCAGGATTGGGATTGAAGGTCATGGTCGGTTTCCGGCAATCAGCGAACTTTAGGAAAGCGGGTGTGGCGAAACGGTTCACCGGGTTTGAGCGTGCGGATGTCCTCATAGAAGGGGCCTGCCGCGCCGGGGCGTTTTGCCGAGATCGATCGTTCGCCAAAGAAACGAAGCGTCAGTGTGCGCCGCTCCTCGATTTGGCGGTCAACGGCACCACCGCCGTGCAGTACGGAGGTATGAAATCCGATCACATCACCGGGGTTGGTGGCAAAACTCACAATATCGAACTCGCGACGCCTCGCTTCCACATCAGGCAGGTTCGGAACGGTTTCGGAAGCAAAGATCGGTAGCGTGGGATCGGTGCGATCGAAACGCGAGGTATTGAAGAGGGGTCCCCGATGCGAACCGCGCACGAACTCAAGTCCGTGACTTTTTGGCAATGACTCAAATGAGATCCAGAAGGCAATGAGGTGATCGCCATCAACCGCAAGGTAGGAGGTGTCCTGGTGCCACGGCGTCCGTCCGGCATTGCCTGTCTTGTGAAAAACCTGCTCGTACATGTACCAGACGGGTGATCCGTTCCAGAGTGCCTGTGCCGCATCGGCGAGGGGTGAATCGTGAATGATCTCCCGGTAGGCCGCATAGGCGCTCGGGTTGCAGAGATCCTGGAACGCCGAGTCTGTGCCCGGCAGGAGGCCGCTGGCGAGCGGCCCGGGGTTCTGCACACTGAAAGTCCAGGCTTGCCGGCAGGCATCCACCCAGTCGGGAGAGAGAAGGCCGGGCAACAGGACGACACCTTCCTGCTCGAATGCCCTGATCTTTTCAGCTGCGAGTGACACTGCGGACATGTTATGGAATCTCCCGACAGATCAGGTTGGCGAGCCCTCTGGTGTGGAGGTTACCCGGACTGGTGCAGGAATCGTCGCAGCGATGAGATTCGCCACCACCACTGCGGCGAGCATGGTCGCCATCACCGGCCGGAGCGTGCCGTCGTGCAATGCCGAAGTCAGCGCACCCAGCGCCCCGCCGAAGACAAAACTCGCTGTCGCCATGAGTGATGAGGCGCTGCCAGCCAGGCGATCGAAGAGTGACAGATAGAGCGCATTGACCGAAGGACCGATCATCCCGGCGGTCCCGATGCCGAGGGCCAGGAGCGGTGTGAACCAGAGGGTTTCGGGATGGTCTGACAGGAAAACGCACACCGTCAAACCTGCCAGAGCAATGAGCTGGATGATCCGGCCACTGCGGAACAGCGTGAACGGCGCGACCCGGCCGACGACGCGGGATGTGGTCAGCGAAAAGACCATCATCACGACGATGTTGGCGCCGAAAAAGAACATGAAGTTCTGTTCGCCGACTGCAAAGTAGTCGAGGTAGATGAAGGCCGAGTTGGTGATGAAGATCATCATCACCGAGGTGATGAGACCCTGGGCGAAGATGTAGCGCAGCGGCACCAGCCGGCCGTTGATCCGGGTTTTCAGCACGGCGATGTATTGCGGCACGATTCCGGCCAGGCGCACCTTGCCAGGGGGATGCGGCAGCGTTTCGCCGATGGCCGGGAACAGCAGGGCGATCACCACCGCATACGCCGCGAGGAAGATGAAGATCGAGGGCCAACCCAGCGGCAGGAGCGCAGCACCGATTCCCGGTGCGAAAAGAGGCGCGCCCAGAAGTATGAGCATGACCAGCGGATAACGTTTGGCGGCTTCTTCCGGTGGAAATGAATCCCGGATCATGGCCATGGCAACCACCGTTGCGAAGCCTCCGCCCACGGCCTGAAGCCCCCGCAGCCATTGCACCAGAGGCATGTTGTTGGCGAAGGCGATCGCGACTGAACAGATCGTGAGCAGGATGAGTCCGAAGAGTGCTACCCGCATCCGACCGATCTGGTCCGAGATCGGGCCACCGAACAACTGGCCGATGGCGTAGCCCAGCAGAAAGCTCGAAACCGTGATGTTGGCGGCGACGATGGTCGAATCCAGCGCCTGCGCCATGGTCGGCAGAGCCGGCAGGTAGGCATCGATCGACAGCGGGCCGATGCCGATCAGGGCCGCGACAAAGGCTACGATGTACCGGTGCGGCTCACGCTGTGCTGGTGCACCGGCCACTTGACGCCCCCGTCAGCGTGGATCGATCACGGCGAAACAGCGCCGCAATTCGTTGACGAATAGCCCGGGTTGTTCGAAAGCCGCGAAGTGACCGCCACGATCAAGCGCATTCCAGTACACGATATTGTGGTAGCGGGTTTCCGCCCAGGAGCGGGGTGTGGGCACGATCTCCTGCGGAAAGATCGAACAGCCCGTGGGCAGTTTGACGGTGTTCTCCTGACCACTGCCGAAGGCACGGTTGAAACTCTCCCAGTACAGTCGCCCGGATGAAGCGCCGCTGTTGGTGAGCCAATAAAGCATGATGTTGTCGAGCAGCTCATCGCGGCTCAGCACGTTTTCCGGATGGCCGTTGCAATCGGTCCAGCGCCAGAACTTTTCCAGTACCCACATGGCCTGGCCGACAGGCGAATCGGCGAGACCGTAACCCAGCGTTTGTGGCCGGGTGCTCTGCTGTTTGGAATATCCCGAGTCCCAGTCCGCATAGTCCCTGGCTCGGGCAAGTGCGTGTTGGTCTTCAGCGGTCGGATTCTTGAGCGCAGCCTTGGTGGCACGGGCATTCGGCATATTGACGTGAATACCTGCACAACCACCGGCGTTCTGGATGCCGATGGCGGTGGTCACGGCAGAACCCCAGTCGCCGCCCTGCGCAAACCATCGGCTGTAGCCCAAACGGCGCATGAGGGTATCCCAGGTGCGGGCGATGCGGTCGACACCCCAGCCGGTGGTGGTGGGCTTGCCGGAAAACCCGTAGCCGGGCAGCGACGGACAAACCACATGGAACGCATCGGCTGCTGTGCCGCCGTGACGTGTCGGATCCGTCAGCGGTTCGATCACCTTGCCGAACTCAACCACGGATCCCGGCCAGCCGTGGGTGATAATAATGGGCCGCGCTTGTGGGTGCGGGCTCTGCACATGGAGGAAGTGAACGTCGAGTCCGTCGATGGTGGTGACGAACTGGTTGAAGCGGTTGAGTGCCGCTTCCCGCTGGCGCCAGTCATAGCCACTTGCCCAGTATTCGCAAAACGAAATGGCATAAGTGAGTGGCACCCCCTGCGTCCAGTCGTCAGGCGTTTCTTTTTCAGGCCAGCGGGTGGAGCGGAGGCGTTCGCGCAGATCAGCGAGATCCTGATCGGGGATAGCGATCTTGAACGGGCGGATGTCGGTCATTGTTACCTTACGCTGCAGGCTGAAGGGAGAATCGTGGCATCAGTTGCCGAACCGCCAGCGCAGCTTGGCAACGAAGAAGTCGACTATGGGATCGTCGAACGAACTGGTGAAGAGGTTACTGAAGGAATCATCGTCAATGGTGTTCAGACGGTTTCCACGGGTATAGACCACAAACAGATCCGTTAGGGGCGCGATTTCCCAGCGGTAACGAAGCTGAGTCGTCAGCAGGCTCACCGTGAGATCGTGATCCGCACGGGTGCGTGTGGTGGGGACCAAATCGCCATCCCCCGCAGGTACAGCGAAGAAGCCGCGTTCATCGGCACGTACACCGGCCCACTGCATTGAGAGACGCACCTGGTGGCGCGGCGCCAGGAACCAGGTCATCTTCAGGCTCGGCATCCACTCAGTACCGTGGTAGGCGCCGAAGTTGCGGCCGCCCTGATAGACCAGCCAACCGTCACGTTTGCGGTACCGCACGTCGAAATCCATGTAGAACACATCGAACGGGCGGAAGGTGACCCCGGCAAGCGCTGTATAGGTCCAGTCGCCGCGATGCTCCTGCCAGCCGCCTAAGCCGAAGGAGAAGCTCGCTACCTTGCTCGCATCGGTGGCCCAAAGCGTCTCCGCATAGATGCGGTCGTCGGTGCGGTAGGAGCCATTGCCCCGGGTGTCGAAGTCTTCGTAACGTGCCGGCAGGTAACCGAGTCCGGTTCTCAAGGTGAGCCGTGCTGGCAGACTTACGGTGTTGCGCCAGTACAGCGCCTTTTCCACAAACTGGTCTTTGGACAGGTTGCGCTGCACGTCGAGGGTGATGGCACCTCGCGTATTGATGATCGGACCGCGCGGTTTCTGGCTCGCGAACTGCAGGATGTATTGCAGACCCTCGTAGTCGTTGCGTCTGAGAAAACCCAGGTCGGAGAGGCGCACGCCACGATCAAAGCGGTCGTACTTGATCGAGTGGGAGAGGTTGCTCGACGGTGCAAAGATCGCATCCAGGATAACCCCGTCACCACCATGGCCAGCGACTTCTGATCTCACGGTCTGCAGGTCCGCCGCCCAGCGGCCATCAGTGGTGCCGAAGTGCAGGTCGACCGCGTTGACCTCGGCGTCAAACAAAGGGCCGGAAACCAGCGTGCTGATGGCGCCGACACCGTAACGCGTAGTCGGCGCCGTGTGTTCCCAGATGACTCGCGCTATGCCGAAGTCACGGCCATTGGCATCGATGTCCACATCGGCACCGGCAGCGCTGCGCCCTAGCCACTCCACGTCGTCCTCGAGCGCGCCGAGTACCGCGTACCGCAGTCCGCCGAAGTTACCGCTGATCTTCGCCGCGCCGAGCAATTCGGTCGGCAGGTTGTTTTCACCGGGGTTCGGTGTGACGCCGGCTGGCACCGTCACTTGTGTGGCGATACCGCCGATGCGGCGCGTATTGAGAATGGAAACCGGCGTGGGAATGAACTCGCGGAAGAACTCCCGGCGGGAGGTCGTCGCGAAGTTTTCGTTGGTGTGCAGTCGCATCGCATTGCCGTTGTTGGCGCGCGGTGTGGTTTCGAAGATCTCGTTGCCTTCGAGGAAAAAGAGGCGCTTTTCCGGGAAAAAAACTTCTGACGCAGACAGGTTAAGAACCACATCGTCTGCTTCGACGGAACCGAAGTCTGGATTGAGGGTGGCATTCACCTCGAAACGTGGTGTGGGTTTCCAGGTGAGGTCCACACCGGCGCGGAACTTGTTGTCTTCCCGTGCCTGGTCGACGGTTGCCGACGCGAATGGAATCACCGAGAACTGCTGACGCGGCGTGACGTTTTCGACCTCCATGGTGTTCAGCGCGGTTACGAACTGTGGTGAAGAGTAGGCGTGGCCCGGCCACTGAAGCCGTTCGTTGGTGAAAGAAATTTGGCGGGCGATGGCGAAGCCGATGTTCCGGGTCCCTTCGACGTTTGGCAGCATCATCATGGACCAAGGGAAAAACGCTTCCGCACTCCAGCCGTCGTCAAGTTCCCGGGTGGCGCCGACCCAGGGACCGTCCCAGTCATTAGAGTAGCGGCGCTCGGGCAGAACCTTGCCGTCCATTTGTGTATCACCGAGCGCGAGGGTGAACCAGTAGCCGAAGAGTCCGTGGCCGCTGGTATCGAGGGTGATGCCGAATGTATCGCGGTCAATGAACTCGTCGCGGTTGGAGAGGCGCCGCAGGAGTGTCTCCCGCGGCTGCTTCATGACCGAGCTGACATAGAGCCCTCGGTCAGTCGCCAGCAGTCGTACGGCGCTCGGCCACTTCGAGGGTTTGCCGGTTGCAGGAACCGCCACGAGCAGGTTGTTGTAGGCCGGCACGGTCGCCCAGATCGCTTCGTCCACCTTGCCGTCCAACTGGATCTTCACGGCATCGTGCGGTTGCTGCGGGATGGCGATGTAGTGCAGGGGGATACCGTCGAGTTCGCCTTTCGGACGAACTTCTCCCCAAATGATCTCTTCAGCGTGTGTACCCGCACCCGCCGCAAGCAGCAGCACAGCAACGAGGTACTTGAAAACTCGGTTCACGGAATGGCAGCGATTTGGTCTGGCCGCATTGTAGCCAATGTGACTTGCCAGGCTTGGGATGATTCGGGGTACGCTGGTTTTGGTTTGTTTTACGCGCCCGGCAATGTGCCGGTGCCGCGCCGGATCAGGCAGCCTGCAGTGGCCAGATCATGGGAATGATCAGAACGGTCACGGCGCAGCAGACGACGGTCATCACGATGCCGGGCTTGAAGTAGTCAGTGAAGTGGTAGCCGCCGGGGCCTTGCACCATCAGGTTGCACTGGTAGCCGATCGGTGTGAGGAAACACGCCGAAGCAGCCATGGTCACCGCCATGGTGTAGGGAATGGGGTTCAGCCCGAGTGTTGCGGTCATGGCCAGCACGATCGGCAGCATGAGAAGTGCAGCCGCGTTGTTGGAGATCATCTCCGTCAACAACATGACCGATACATAGACCAGAAGCAGGATGATCATCGGATCAGATCCCGCAAAACCCATGATCCCGTGTGCGAGATATTCCGAAGCGCCGGTTTTTTCGAGCGCTGTGCCGAGCGCAAAGCTGGCCCCGATGGTGAGAATCACGGAAAGATCGATGCTGCGCCTGGCTTCGGCCATGGTGCAGCATCGGGTCGCGATCATGAGACCTGCGCCGATCAGAGCGGCGTTGAGCATGCTGAGAAAACCGATGCCGGCGGACAGGATGACGCCAAGCAGAATCAGCCAGCACAGCCAGCTCGTGCTGTGATCCGGCGCCACTTCGTTCAGATCGTTGATCACCAGAAAGTCGCGTAGGTACCGCTGCCGCGAAATGAAAGCAGGGCGCGCTTCGAGCAAAAGCACATCACCCGCTTTTAGGATGATCGAGCCGAGGTTGCCTTTGATGTGGCGGCCATCCCGCGCGACGGCCAGAACCACCGCGCCATAACGATCGCGGAATTCGCTGTCGCGAATGGAGGTACCCACTGCTTCGCAGTCCAAGGACACCACCGCTTCAACGATGCGCCGTTCCGGCACGTTACGTTCGATTACAGGATCGGTGTTTTCCGATGCGACCAGACCGTTGGTGCGCAGCAGATCGATGATCGCATCGGTTTCGCCGACAAAAACGAGCCGGTCACCGGACTGCAGGACCTCATCGGGTGTCACCGCGGTGAGGATGGTGCCCCGCCGTTCGATTTCCGCGAGAAAAATACGCCTGAGATGGCGCAGACCCGCGCCTTCGATGGTCATGCCGACAAGCGGGCCGTCGGTGGCCACGGCGACTTCGAAGGTGAAGTCCTTGCGGTTGCCGAGGATCGTCTCCGTCGATTCCCGGCGTGGCAGCAACCAGCGGAAAAACAGCATCATGGTCAGGGCGCCAGCCAGAGCGACCGGAATGCCGACCAGGGAGATATCGAAGAGACCGAAACCGGGCTCCCCGGTGAGTTTCTGGTACTGGCTATCGACCACCAGGTTGGTACTGGTGCCGACGAGGGTGCAGGTACCACCCAGAATGGAGAAGAAACTGAGCGGCATCATCAGTTGCGACGGCGTTTGGTCGATGAGTTTGGACCAGCGCAGCACCGCCGGGATCATCGTTGAAACCACCGGCGTGTTGTTGATGAAGGCACTCAGCGGCAGCAGCGGTGCTGCCAGACGAAACATGGCGCCGGAGTGGGTCGCCGGTCGTCCGAGCACGTGACGCACAATCAGATCGATACCACCGGAACCCTGAATTCCGGCGGCGAGGACAAACATCGCTGCAACAGTAATCACACCCGCGTTACTGAAACCCAGTAGCGCATCGGTTGTATCCAGAATCCCGCTGAGCATCAGGATGGTCATCACCGCCATCATCACGAAGTCAACCTGCAGCTTGGTGAAAATGAGCGTCAGCAGTGCGCCAGCGGCAAGTGATGTGGTGAACCAGCCTTGCCAGTCCATTCGGGAAAACTCCTTGTTTCCCGGGCGTGTGGCCCCGGGGTGCCAGTAACGGTCGATTATGTTCGGTCCGATGCCTCTGCGTCTGAGGCACGTGTCGAACCCGGAGAGGCTATTCTGGTGAACAATAGGGAATCAGGAAGGTGATTTTTAGAACCAATATTCATAAGTCGATTGGTCGCTGTTCTGAGATCGATGCGGTCCCGACCGACCCGAAACCATCCGCTCGTCCAGCTGTTGATCAGGATGGCGTGCACGTACCACCGTCCTCCGCTGAGAGGCGGGGCAGAAGTGATCACTAATAGCTGTCTGAATCTTGAATCTAGGCGTTGACCAGATTTTCCACCAGTGCTGCCAACACCCAGGTGACCGGTGGAATAACCACATAGAACAGCCATCGGGCGGCGAGCGCCGGGTTGAAGGGCCACACTGGAAGAGCGTCCACCTGGCTGCGGAACTGCAGCAGTGCGGTCACTTCCTGCAAGGCGTCATCGGCAAGGTCGTGATCGGGTGTTCGCCCGCGCCAGCGGGTGAGACGGGTGTCGATGCTGCGCAGCAGTGCGGTCCGGGCTTCACGCAGATGTTTGTGCACGCTCCACATGGGCCGAATCAGCAGGTAGATAACCGAAAACAGGGTGAGTCCAAAGCCGGGAAGGGAGGCCACCAGATTCAGTCCGCCAAGGGAGAGCAGCGGGTAGGCGATCTGCGTACCCATCAGCGCGGTGGCGGGTAACCAGGCAGCGACCCCGAAAGGCTCGACCTGCGCCGGCCTGAGGAGATCGATCCGGATCCGGGCGCGACCGAGTTCATCAAACAGCCCGGCGTTGCGTATCAGTGCAGCGATGCAGTGCAGCATCACGAACCAGGTCAGGATCGTACTGGCCGAGGCAGCAACGAACGTCGCTGAACCCGACTGATCGGTGTTGAGCGTGTACACCAGCAGCACGTTGTGGAGCAGGCCGGCTGCAAGCCCTGTCAGGGCCACGCCAATCCGTACCCGCCGGGGCGCCCCACTCACGGATTGCCGGGCTCGCTCGAATTCTTCCGCCGAAAGATCGAGCTCCGGCCGCAGTTGATCGAGCGCTGTCTGCATCCGTTCGATGACGCCGGCAGTCATGGTCAGAACGTAGGCGTTGATGAAGGCGAAGAACAGCCCTTGCCCGAGGACCGACCATCGCATCGCGCCGTTCGAGTCGTCGATGTCAAAAATCGCAGTCAACAGGCCGAAGATGAGCAGGAAAAGCAGCCCGCCGAACAAGAGACGTGGCCACCGCCACAGCCGATCGATGCGGATGAACCAGTATGGTTTGATGTCTGGCGCTGACAAGGCAATCAGGCACTGTCGCGGCGGATGACGTCCGTTCGCAGGAAGGCGTCACGGCCCGCGCATTGTTCGAACCATTCCGCCACGGCGGAATGACCGGTCTTGACATCACGCCAGGGTACTGCGGGACGCATCAACATCGCCGCCACGTGCAGATCGGCCAGCGAAAATGCATCCCCGCCCAGCCAGGCGCTGTCCTGCAGGCGCGAGCCGATCACTTCCAGCCGGTCATCGAGCCAGTCGGGCCGCATGCGCATGCCGAGTTTTGCGGAGGCGTCCACCGGACCTTCGACTTCACAGGCGGACCACAACGTCCACTGATAGATCTCGCCACGCTGTACGGGGTCACGTGGCAACAGCCGTCCATCACCATAACGATCCGCGAGGTAGAGGTTGATGGCCATGGATTCCCAGAGAATAAGGCCACCATCGTCCATCGCCGGAATCTGGCCGTTGGGGTTGATCTTCAGGAACTCGGGTCGCCGGTTCTGGCCATGGTAGTCGATGGGCACCACTTCATAGCGAAGCGACAGTTCCCCGCAAACCCAGATGCAACGAAACACCCGCGAGTTGGGCACACCATAGAGTCGGATCATGAAGGGGCTCTGTGGGAAATCGCCACCGAGTGTAGCAGCGTGATCCTGCTTTTTTGTTGGAAGCTCTGGTGTCCGCCCGGTTGTTCCGGGACGGTGCGGTGCGCCAGCTGATCTGACACCCGCGTTCCCAAAAAAAACGGGAGGCCCTGGCCTCCCGTTCTGTTCTTCCACTCAGGCCGGAATCAGAGCTGCATCGCTTTCAGTTCGACAAACTCGGTGAGGCCATGAGGACCGAGTTCCCGGCCATTACCTGACTGTTTGAACCACCGAAAAGGCGCGGCGACGTTGAATGCACCGCCGTTGATCGACACCTGCCCGGTGCGGATCTGTTTGGCGGCAGCGATGGCGCGCTCCTGCGAGCCGGAATACACGGCGCCAGACAGACCAAAGATCGTGTCGTTGGCTATTTCGATGGCCTGTGCTTCGTTGTCGTACGGGATGATGCAGAGCACCGGCCCGAAGATTTCTTCCTGGGCGATGGTCATGTCATTGCGTACATCGGCGAAAACCGTGGGCTTGACGAAGTACCCGGTATTTTTCCCGGCCGGCATATCGAGCCCGCCGGTCACCAGGGTGGCCCCTTCTTCAATGCCCTTTTTAATGTAGGAGCGCACGGTATCGAACTGGGCCTTGGAAGAAACCGGACCCATCGTCACGCCATCATCGAACGCACCGCCCACCACCACAGACTCAGCCGCAGCTTTGGCAGCGGCGATGGCGATGTCCTGCTTTGCCCGCGGAACGAGCAAACGGCTGAGTGCGGCGCACACCTGGCCACTGTTGGCGCAGATGCCACCACTGGCACGTGCTGCAGCCTGGGCAATGTCCGCATCCTCGAGGGCCAGCAATACGGATTTGCCGCCGAGTTCCTGACTGACGCGCTTGACGGTGCCGGCGGCGAGTTGGGCCACACGGATGCCGGCTTCGGTTGATCCCGTGATCGAAACCATGTCGACATCGGGATGGGTGCACATGGCCTCGCCGACCGTGCGACCGGGGCCAGTGACCAGATTGAAGACACCGGCAGGCAGGCCAACATCGTGCAGCACCTGGGCCAGCCAGAATGCAGTCAGCGGTGTTTCCGAGCTGGGCTTGACCACCACGGTGCAGCCGGCGGCAAGCGCTGGAGCAAGTTTGGCGACGATCTGATGCAGCGGGAAATTCCACGGCGTGATGAATCCGCAAACACCGATCGGTTCTTTGATGATGATGGAGTTGCCGATCTTCTCTTCTTTTTCCATCTCAAACGGCACTTCCTTGTAGGAGGACATGACGCCGATGCCGAGGCCGCCGTGCAGACCGATGGACGTTTTCAGCGGGGTGCCGAGTTCGCGCGCGCAGAGTTCGCCGACTTTTGCCATGTTCTCGGTGAATTTGGCGGCGATTTTGCCGATGAGTTCGGAACGGTACGCCGCAGAGGTTCGCGACCACGTCTTGAAAGCGGCCTTGGCCGCAGCCACCGCCGCATTCACGTCGTCGGCGTTGCCGGACGGAACCACACCGCACACCTCTTCGGTGGACGGGTCGATGACGTCGATTTTGCCGGTGCCTTTGGGGGCAACCCACTGGCCGTTGATGTAGAGCTTGTCATGAACTTGCATGGAAGATTCCCCCTGGATGGACCCTTTGCGGGATCGCTGGTTTTGAGAGGGGAGCGAATAAAACACAATTCGGTAGGACAGCCAACAGTTCAACCCGAAGGCAGGGCCAGCCTGGTAGGCGGCAAGTCGTTGACCTGATCCAGTCGCGATGACTGTGCAGTGGCTGCGCAGTGAACAAAGGAAGGGATTTAAGCTTGCCGTTACAGGCCAGTGTTTCTCAGTTCTTTTCGCTCTTTATCAGTTCTTTATTGGCCGGGAGACCTTTTTATGCCGCGCATCTGGGTGGATGCCGACGCCTGTCCAGGCGTTGTCCGGGAAATCATCGTGCGCGCCGCGAATCGCACACGGGTTGAAGCGGTCTTCGTGGCCAACCAGCAGGTTCGGCTGCCGCCGGGTCCGTTTACCCGTTCCATGCAGGTTCCGGGGGGATTTGATGTCGCCGACCAGGCGATTGTGGATGCGGCAGAACCCGGAGATCTGGTGGTAACGGCCGATATTCCCCTGGCTGCCGATGCCATCGCCAAGGGGGCTGAGGCCGTGAATCCGCGCGGCGAACCTTATAGTCCGGACACCATCCGCCAGAAACTCAATCTGCGGGACTTCATGGACACGATGCGATCATCCGGTGTGCAGAGTGGCGGTCCGTCACCCTATGGGCAAAAAGAGCGACAGGCATTCGCCAACGTGCTGGACCGGTATCTCGCGCGGGTGAAAGCGGCACCGGGTGTTGCCCGGGGAGAGGACGAATCGCCGCCTGAATAGGCAAAACAGACACCCTGGACCGGGCCAGGTGATTCCCTTGCCGGGTGTTCAGTTCGACCGGTGAACGGCTGCGTTCTCCATCCGCCGCGCGAGTGCAAAGTCCCTGTCCGTGATGCCACCGGCATCATGCGTGACGAGTTGAACGGACACCCGGTTGTAGACGTTCTGCCACTCGGGATGGTGATCCGCTTTATCGGCGTAGATGGCAATCCGCGTCATGAACCCGAACGCTTCAGCGAAGTCGCTGAATCGAAAATTCCGGCAGAGTTTGCCGTCTTCAATTTTCCAGGGTTGGGCTGCGGCGGCATTGAGTTCACGCAGGCGCAGTTCGAGATCGTTTGGTTCTAGTGCCTTGGTCATTGGATTGGAATCTGACAGTCGTGCGTTCGGATTGTGGCGTCGGATCCTCGACGGTCAAGGGCGACGGGCCTGCGGATGGCTGTGGCATCATGCGCCCTTCGTTGACCCGGGAGTCCCCATGCCTACGCTGCTTCAGAACGTCGATCCCGACGGGCTGCTGGAATATTCGGTGGTGTTCACGGATCGGTCGCTCAATCACATGTCGCTGAATTTTCAGCAGGTTATGCGCGATGTGTCGACGATTCTGAAAGAAACCTACAACGCCACCCAGGTGGCGCTGGTTCCCGGTGGCGGCACCTATGCCATGGAATCCGTGGCGCGCCAGTTCGCCACCGGCAAGGATGTGCTCGTGGTTCGCAATGGCTTCTTCAGTTTCCGCTGGAGCCAGATCCTCGATGCGGGTTCGATTGCCCGCAGCACCGTCGTCAAGATGGCGCGCCCCGTCGATGACCGGAAGTTTTCGCCGTTCATGCCGGCGCCACTCGCGGAAGTGCAGGCCGCCATCGCCGAACAATCAGCAGCGCTGGTATTTGCGCCCCATGTGGAAACCGCATCGGGGATCCTGTTGCCGGACGACTACGTCCGTGGGCTTGCAGAAGCGGTACACGCGCAGGATGGGTTGATGGTCCTGGACTGCATCGCCTCAGGTGCACTGTGGGTGGACATGCAGGCGCTCGGTGTCGACATCCTGATCAGTGCGCCGCAGAAAGGCTGGAGCGGGTCGCCCTGTGCAGGTCTGGTCATGATGGGACGCCGGGCAATCGAGCGACTGGCACAAACCGTTAGCACGAGCTTTGCACTCGACCTGCGTAAGTGGACCGACATCATGGCGGCTTATGAAAAGGGCGGTCATGCCTATCATGCGACCATGCCGACAGATGGCATCCGCACGTTCCGTGATGCATGTATGGAAACCCAGGCCTTCGGCATGGAAAAGGCGCGTGCCGCGCAGATCGAACTCGGTCACAAGGTGCGCAACCTGCTCGCCCAGAACGGCTATTTCAGCACCGCGGCGGCCGGCTTCGAGGCGCCGGGCGTCGTGGTGAGTTATACAGATGATGCCGGGTTGCCCGGGAAATTCCTGGCCAATGGCCTGCAGGTGGCTGCGGGTGTGCCGCTGCAGTGTCAGGAGCCGGACTGGTTTCGTACGTTCCGCATCGGCCTGTTCGGGCTTGACAAGCTGGCGGACGTGAACGGCGCGGTGGACCGCCTGCAGCGTGGTCTGCCGCGCCAATAACCCATCGATAACAGGAGTTCAGGATGAGATCCCACGAACTTGACTATGAAATCTTCGGCGACGACATGCAGATCGCGGAGGTGGAACTGGATCCCGGCGAAACGGTGGTCGCGGAAGCCGGGGCGATGAACTACATGGACGCGGGCATCACCTTTGAAGCGCGCATGGGTGACGGCTCGGAAGCCAACAGCGGCCTCATGGGCAAACTGCTGCAGGTGGGCAAGCGGGTGCTCACCGGTGAATCCATCTTCATGACGCACTTCACCAACCGTGGTGGCGGCAAACAGCGGGTCGCGTTTGCGGCACCCTATCCCGGCAAGATCATTCCGCTGCAACTGAGCCAGATCGGTGGCCGGTTCATCTGCCAGAAAGACGCCTTCCTGTGCGCGGCCCTCGGTACCAAGGTTTCGATCCGGTTCAACCGCAAGCTTGGCGCAGGATTCTTCGGTGGAGAAGGGTTCATCCTGCAGCAGCTCGAAGGGGACGGTCTGGCACTCGTGCATGCCGGCGGTACGGTCATTCAAAAGGAACTGCGCGGCAATACGCTTCTGGTGGACACGGGTTGTATCGTCGGTTTCACCGAAGGCATCGACTACGACATCCAGCGTGCCGGTAATCTCAAGTCCATGTTTTTCGGCGGCGAAGGACTGTTCCTCGCGACATTGCGCGGCACCGGTACCGTTTACTTGCAGTCATTGCCGTTCTCCCGCCTCGCGGATCGCATCATCGCCTCGGCGCCATCGAGTGGTGGCAGCTCCCAGGGTGAAGGTTCGGTGCTGGGTGGTCTCGGTCGGATGATTGACGGCAACTGATCACATTTTTTTCGGAGGTTATATGCGCATCGGCATCAGCAACTTCCCGACGTCTTACTCCATCCGCGCCACCGAGCTCGGTCGTGCCCTCGAAGAGCGCGGTTTTGAATCGCTCTGGGTGGTGGAGCACACCCACATTCCCGCATCACGGGAAACGCCCTATCCGCTCGGTGGTGAATTGCCGTCGATCTACTGGGAAGCGTATGAGCCCATCACCTACCTGGCGCAGGCTGCGGCGGTGACGGAGAAGCTGCAGGTGGGAACCGGCGTATTGCTCGCCGCCCAGCACCACCCGATTGCACTGGCCAAACGGATCGCGTCGCTCGACTCGTTGACGAATGGCCGCGTGCTGCTCGGTGTCGGTGGTGGCTGGCTGGGTGAAGAAATGCGCAACCACGGGTTCGACTTCAAGGACCGCTGGGCGATCCTGCGGGAACACGTCCTCGCCATGAAACAGTGCTGGACGCAGAAGAATGCCGAGTTCCACGGCCGTTACGTCAATTTTGATCCGGTCTGGGTTGAACCCAAATCGGCACGCGCCGGCGGACCACCGGTACTGATCGGTGCGACGTCGAGCTTTGCGATGAAACGCATCGCGGAATACGCGGATGGCTGGTACCCGATCCTGATGCCGGACTTTGACGCCAAACTGGCCGAACTCAAAGGTCATATGGCGCAGCGGGGTCGACCCATGTCGTCACTCGACATCACCGTGCTGACCCAGCCGATGGACCAGAAGCAGCTTGAAAGCCTTCGTGACAAGGGCGTGAACAGGGTGGTGATGTCGTTGCCTACCGTGGGCAGGGACGAAGCGCTGAAGGTGCTCGACAACTACGCGCCGGTGGTGGCCTGGGCCCGGAACGTGTGACGGGAGAACCCGTGCGCTGACAGTTCGAGAGAGGGGAGGAACACTTGGCTATGCAGACACGTGATGCCGCCATCGTTGGCATCCATGAATATCCGTCACGCGATGTGCACGGCAGGTTAAGCCCGCTGCAGATCAAGGCGCAGAGTGCGTCGAGGGCGCTGGAAGACGCCGGGCTCAGGTGGTCGGATGTGGATGCGATCTACGATGCGGGCGAGGGCGGCGGCATGCTCGCCGGACTCACCATCGCCGAATACTTCGGTATCAGACCGAACGTCATCGACACCACCGCGGTGGGTGGGAGTTCCTATGAGTTCCATGCGGCACATGCGAAACGGGATATTGCGGCGGGCAAAGCCAGAGTCGCCCTGTTGACCTACGGTTCCACCGCGCACAGCGCGGCGCAGCGTATTGGTGTCGGCGGCCGTGCTGCGGGGCGACATCCCGCAGACAATCTCGATGTGTTTGCCGGCTCGACGCTGGTGTCGAACTACGCCCTGGTGGCCCACCGCCACATGCATCAGTACGGCACGACTTCCGCGCAGCTGGCGGAAATTCCGGTGGCAACCCGTTATCACGCCATGCGCAATCCCGAAGCCGTGCAGGCCATGAAAGACCTCGAGTTTCTCGACATCCGCGAGACCACCATCGAGGATGTGCTCAAGTCGCGCATGATTGCCGATCCGCTGCATCTGCTCGAGTGCTGCATGATTTCCGACGGTGGTGGTGCGGTGGTTATCGCCAGTGCCGAGGTGGCGCGGAACTGCCGCAAGAAACCGGTGTGGATTCTCGGTGCGGGCGAAGCAACAAAATATCCAGAGAACGGTGGCGACATCACCATCAGCGCGGCAGCGCAGTCCGGCCCTGCAGCTCTTGGTGAGGCGGGCATCAAGCCCTCTGAAATCGATATCGCCATGATCTACGACTCCTTCAGCATTACCGTGCTTACCATCCTCGAAGACCTCGGCTTCTGCCCGAAGGGTGAAGGCGGGCGTTGGGTGGAAGGTGGCATCCTGCGTTTTGATCGCAAGGGCGGGCCGGCGCTCAACACGGATGGTGGTGGCCTCTCCTCCAATCACCCGGGAATGCGCGGCATCTTCCTGCTAATCGAAGCGGCGCGTCAGCTCCGGGGTGAATCGTTCTCACAGGTCACCGATGCGCGGCTTGCAGTCGCACACGGCAACGGCGGCATGCTCGGCAGCCGGCATGCGGCGGGTACCATCATTCTGGGGAGGGAATGAACATCGTGGACAATAGACAGGCGGCGAACAAGCCGACGCCGACAAGACCTCTTCCCGACCCGACCGAAGACGACACACGGTCATTCTGGGCGGCCACAGGTGATCGGCGCTTTGTCTATCAGCAGTGTGCGGATTGCGGCACCATGGTTTTTTATCCACGGGCGCACTGCACCGGCTGCCTCTCGGGTCGCCTCGAAGAAAAAACGTCAGCAGGTATCGGTACGATCTATACGTACTCGGTCGTGCGGCAGAGTTACCACCCGTTTTTCAGAACGCTCGTGCCCTATGTGGTAGCGTGGATCGACCTCGATGAAGGCCCCCGTTTCCTGTCCAACGTAGTTGACGTGGCGCAGCCGGACTTGAGTCTCATCGGACGGCGGGTGCAGATCGAGTGGGAATCACACGAAGAGCTGTCGATTCCGCTCTTCCGGTTGTCCTGAAGACCAGGTTGTCATGAAGGTTGTACGCGGGCTGACTGAACGGCAGATCCGGCGTCGGGAGAACATTCTCGCTGCCGCCCGAAAACTGCTCACCGAACATGGTTTCGAAGGCGTCACCATGCGCGAGCTTGCCAAAGACAGCGGAGTGACGCCGAAGACGCTGTATCACCTGTTCGAGAGCAAGGAGAAACTGCTGCTCACCGCGGTGGAAGAACGCTTCCGCTATCTCTATCAGATGATCAACGAAGCGCAGATTGACCGAGGCATTGACCGCCTCTTCTATATCATCGACACCGCTGCGGAGACCACCCGCAAGAGCATCGCCTACGCCCGGGCGATATTGCCGATCCTGTCTGCGGCTTCCGAGTCACCCATCGTGGAGATCCGCAAGGCGACGTATCGGCGTGCAATCACCCAGATTGCCGACGAAGGTGACTTTCTCGACTGGGTCGATGTCGATCTGATCAACCGTGTGATTTACCAACAGGTGGTCGCCACGTGGCAGAGCCGCTGGTATGAGAAGGAAAGTGCCGGCAGGCTTGCATTCAACATGGCAAAACTGGATGTCAGCCTGATCCTGCGCTCTGTTACCGCGGGTTATACCCACAAGCGGGCGACGGAGACCATCCGTGAAATGCAGGCTCGCTACAAAGGGTCCCGTTCGGGCTAGCAGTCCAGGCGTCGGAAGATCGCGGGGGTGAACGCGCACGCGACAGGTATACTCGATATGATCCCGGTGTCGGGTGGATCGATGGGGAGAGACAGTGATCGCTGCCACCGGAACCAACGAGCAAGCGGAGGGGCGTTCTGCCCAGGGTCGTGATCGCCCCCTGACGCGGCGAGAGCTCTTCTGTTACGGCATCGCCGATATGCCGATCCAGATGGCCATCGTGCCGGTGGCGGCTTTTGTGCCGAACTTCTATGCCGCTGACTTGGGCGTCAGCCTGGCCGCCATCGCCGGCATACTGCTGATCGCACGGATCTTCGACATGGTTACCGATCCCCTGATGGGCTGGGTATCGGACCGGATGCCGACACCGTGGGGCAGGCGCAAGTTCTGGATGGTGTTGTCTCTGCCAGTTCTCTGGGTGGCGATCTGGAAGCTGTTTTTTCCCGAGCCGCCGGTGGATGAATCGTACCTGCTGACCTGGATGATCGTGCTGTGGACGGGGTGGACGATGTTGTTCATTCCGTACTACGCCTGGGCGGCGGAACTGTCGCCGGACTACAACGAACGCACACGCATCACCGGCTGGCGGGCCTGGCTCGGACTCGCAGCCAATGTGGGCAGCAAGCTGGTTCCCGTCGGTGCACTGTTCTGGTTCGGGTATGGCGGATCAGAAGAAACGCTGATTCTCATCGGGGTGATGATGTTGGTCGTTCTGCCGATAGCGATTCTGCTGCCGGTGATCTTTGTTCCTGAGCAGAAAGTGTTCGTACCTTCGCGGGTGCCGCTCCTCCCTGGCCTGAAGATCATGTGGCGCAACGCTCCATTCAAACGCCTGGTACTGGCGTTTTTCATCAACACGCTGGGCAGCTCCATTTCCACCGCGCTGATCGTCTTCTACATCCGCGGTGTGTTGCAGGATGAACAGAACAGCATCCTGCAACTGTCGGTTTTTTACGGCTTCAATCTCATCGGGGTGCCGTTCTGGATGAAGTGCTCCGGTGTACTCGGCAAACACCGGGCGTGGTCCGTCTCACTCATGATCTTCGGTGTTCTGATGCTCGGTTATCTTCTCCTCGGACCTGGAGACTTCTACTGGATGCTGCCCATCACTGCGGTTACCGGGTTCCTCGGTGGATCGTTTGCAGTGATTCCCAACTCGATGAAGGCTGATGTGATCGACATTGATCGGCTGGAGTCCGGCGAAGACCGGACCGCCTGGTTTTTTGCCGTGTGGTCCTTTGCCAGCAAGATGGCACTGGCCATCGGACCGGCGATGGCCCTTGGGGTTCTGGCGATGATCGGCTATGACTCGACCCAACCCACCGCCAACACTGAAGCTGCCACCAACGGATTGAAGTACCTCTTCGTCTTCGGACCTGCACTCGGCTTCTTCCTGTGCGGCCTGATCGCCTGGGGTTATCCGCTCACTGAAGCAAAACACCGGGAAGTTCGCCGCGCACTGGAACTGCAGCGCAGTGCTGCGCCCGCGTAACGCCGGCATAAAGCTGCACCTCCCTTCAGACGTCATCACCGGCCTTGCCAGTTCGGCGCGCGTTTTTCTGCAAAGGCCTTAGGGCCTTCAAGCGCATCACTGCTTGCCCGGCGTTTCAGTTCCCACTGGTATTCGGCCGCAAATGCCGAAGACAGCGGTTGATCCAGACCGCGCATGGCGACTTCTTTGGTGGCACGAACCGCCAGCGGGGCACAACGCAGGATGTCGCGGACCCATTCATCCACGGCTGTATCCAGTTCACCCGCCGGAACCACCTGGTTGACGAGACCAAGTTCATAGCCGCGCTCCGCACTCATATGCCGACCGGTGAGCAGATAGCCCATGGCGACCTTGAGTCCGATCTGGCGCGGCAGGCGGAGTGCACCCACCCCGGCTGCGAGCAGTCCGCGGCGTGGTTCCGGCAATCCCAGCTCCGCATGATCTGCGGCCACAATAATGTCGCAGGCGAGCGCGAGTTCGAGCCCGCCACCGAGTGCAAAACCATTCACTTTGGCGATCACCGGTTTGGGGAAATACCAGCGCTCATTGAGGGGGCGCGTGCGGCTCATCAACTCCTGCCACTCGGCTTTCTGTTCCGTTGAGGCATCACGTTCGATGGCTCGGTGTTTGAGATCCGCTCCGGCACTGAATGCCTTGTCACCCGCACCGGTTACCACTGCGATCCAGATGTCATCATCCTGCTCCACGGTGTCGAAATGTTGTGACAGCGCAAATCGCAGGTCCGGATTGAGGGCGTTCATCGCTTCGGGACGGTTGAGGGTGATGGTGGCCACGTGGTCAGTCACTGCGAAGCGGGTGACTTCGGTCATGATTTCTCCTCCGCTCTTAAAGTCCTGCAGCTCAAGTAGTTATGCGTGCTCTTTCAAAACTATAACATGTGCTCTTCAGCAGCCCGGATCATCGGTTGAGAACAACATGCAAACGGACGCACCGGTACGGCTGACTTTGTCCCGGCTCCTGTACTTCGGCCTGCCGGACTACGCGGTATATCTCGCCGCGATTCCGGTTTCACTGTATCTGTCCTTCGTTTATTCACGGGACTATGGCCTCGAACTGACGGACATCGGCCTCATCCTCATGCTGGCGCGGATCAGTGATGTGATCACCGATCCGCTCATAGGTTACCTGAGCGACCGCACGCAAAGCCGCTGGGGCAAGCGTAAACCCTGGCTCTTTGCCGGAGCGATCGTGATGGCCATCTCCGCATGGCAGCTCTTTGCGCCGTCAGGCACCGTAACGAACTGGCATCTGCTGATCTGGGCGATGCTGTTATGGCTCGGCTGGACCATGATCAACATCCCGTACTTTGCCTGGGGTGCTGAACTTTCCGATGACTACAATGACCGCACCCGCATCACCGGTTGGCGACAGGCCTTTGGTTTTGCGGGGAATGTCAGCGTATTGCTCATTCCGGCGGTTTCAGGCCACCTGTTTGGTTATGGAGCACTTCCCAAAGAAGGGCTGACCATCGTCGGCTTCATGGCGTTGGTGCTCCTGCCGCTGACGGTGTTCATTGCGCTCTGGTTCGTTCCTGAGCGCCACATTCAGCGGGCATCGACACCCGATCTCTGGCATGCCAGCCGGCAGATGTTCGCCAACGGTTCGTTTATGGTGCTGTTCACCGGCTTCCTCTTGCTCTCCATGGGATCCACCTGGGCCTCCTCCCTCTTCATGTTGTTCGCCGCCTTTGTGGTGGGCATCGAAACCCAGACGCAGACATTGCTGCTTGGATTCTATTTCGTGCAGCTTCTCTCGTTGCCGGCGTGGATGTGGGTGTCATTCCGCATCGGCAAGAAAGAAACCTGGACTCTGGGTGCGGCCCTCTACGTACTCGCCACACCGGGCTATCTCATGCTCGGCCCGGGTGATGTGTGGCCGTTTGTTGGGGTGCTCATGGCCTACGGGATTGCCAGCGGCAATTTTGCGGCGATCTCGCTGTCCATGAAGGCAGACCTCATCGAGATTGCGTCGCTGCGAACCGGCGCCCATGTCGCCGGTTCGTACATGGCCGTGTGGTCCCTGGGACAGAAAGCCTTCCAGGCGCTTGCGGTAGGCATCGCGTTGCCTTTGGTCAGTCTCTTCGGATTTGATCCCAAGGGAGAGAATGGACCGGATGAACTGCTGGCGTTGACGCTGGTACTGACGTTGCCACCCCTGCTGCTGTATGCAGCATCCGTGGGGGTGATCTGGAGATACCCCATCGATGGCGAGCGGCTGGTGCGTTTGCGGGGAGCGTTCCAGCGGCGGAACACGCGCCGGGCGACGCGGCACGCCTGACGCGAGGAGGGAAACAGGCCGGTACAGTGCCCCTGCCTGCCTCTGCTCGTTGATCAGTTCTGCCAGCCAAACGTCAGCCCGAAATGACGGGGATCGTCGGGATTGCCGAGACCGAAGTTGGTACCCAGCAGTACTCGCGCCTGATACGTCTTGTCGTAGGTCAGGTTGCGGCCGAACAGACGAACGAACCACCGTTCATCGGCGCTTCGGTACTCGATGGAGGCATCGACGGAATTCACCGAAGAATATTTGTTGAGAGCCAGTGCATTGCGTACACCTTCCTGCCAGTACGACTCTTTCCAGAAGTAGGACGCACGGAAGGACAGGGCTGCGCCAGCGCCGCCGACGGGCAGTTCATAGAAGAGTCCGAGGAAGCTGGTGTCGTGCGGTGCACCAAACGGGTCATTTGAAAGGTCCACACCACGCTCGACATAGTCCGAGTCATAGCCGGACTTGCCATAGGCGATGGAGCCGTCGATACGGAACATGTCGCCGGCCACGAGCGCATCGGTGAGTGCGATCCAGTTGAATTCCGCTTCAACGCCGTAGACATGGGAGTCCTTGACGTTGGCGGTCCGCTGCACGATCCCGGTGAGCGGGTTGCCGTCCTGGAGGTTGCGCTGGATGTCATGCCACTTCTGGTAATAGACGGTGAGATTGGTGCGCAGGCGTCGATCAAGGAGATCAGCCTTGATGCCGGCTTCGAAGTTGTCGACCTCTTCCTCGTCGTAGTATGCGGGCCGGAAATTCGGATCACGTGTGGCGATGGTGAGTTCCGTCGGTGAAGCGCGAAAACTGAAGCCACCGCTGCGTTGGCCACGGGACCAGCCGATGTAGGCGTTGACATCTTCGTTCAGGAAGTACTGCAGGTTTATGCGCGGGGAGAAGCTCTCCCATTCTTCACCGTCGTCGATGTCCCAGCCGCCGGGTGCACGACCGCGGCTGCAGAAGAACAAGGTATTCGTTTCGAAAGGCGGGACCACGGAGGCCGTGCAGGAGTTCGACAATACCAGGCCGATCTTCACGTCCTTGTTTTCAACGGTGTGACGGCCGCCGACGGTAAGGGTCAGGTCTTCGCTGAAGTGGATCCGCGACTCGATGAACGCTGCCCAGGAATCGTGGTCGAGCTCAGCAACGCCAGGTGCCTGCAGCCCGAAAGGGTTGGTGGGCGTGACAAAGGGGAGGCCGTTGTGGCGCTGCTCCCCGTAGGAAAGTTGTTGGTCGAAGTAGTAGAGACCCGCCGTGAAATCGAGCTTCGCGGAAAAATCAGAGGCGTAGCGGATTTCCTGGCTGATCTGTTCCTGGTCAATGTAAATCCGTGTGAGGACCTGCGTCAGTCCCGGTTGCAACCCGTCGAAATCCGCACCGGAGAACGCGTCAACATCGATGTATCCCGTCACCGACGTCAGGACACCGTGGCCCAGATCCCAGTTGATCTCGGCGATGGTCTTGGACACCTCGTGATCCGAGAACGTGCCCCAGGGCTCATTGGCGGAGCCGACTCCCCAGGTCTCGTCCCAGTCGCGGGTGATTCCTGGGAGTTGAGGATGAACCGAGCGGCCGTTGTTGCGGGCACCCAGTGGCATAGCCACAGCGCCATCACCACCCCGCTCGAACCATTCGCCGAGGAGCGTGATATCGATTGCATCGCTCGGGGTGAACTCGAAAATGCCCCGTACGATGGTTGATTCATACGCACCTTTTTTGGCGTTATTGGCCTGCAGATCTTTCGCCCAGCCATCCTTGTCGCGGGAAAGAACGGCGAGTTTGCCTTTGACGAGGCCATCGATCAGCGGTCCGCCGACGGAGAGGTTGAAGTCTTTGCGGTCATAGGAGCCGAGAGTGGCTTCCGCTTTCATCTCGAACTCATCGGCAGGCCTCGCGGTACGGGTAACCACCGCGCCCACTGAGGTGTTGCGTCCAAAGAGTGTGCCCTGAGGACCACGCAGCACTTCGATGGTTTCCATGTCGAAGGTATCGAGGATGGAGGCGATGTTCTGGGCGACGAACACACCGTCCTGGTAAACACCGACCGCTGGGTCGAAGTTCGGTACGCTGAACGACACCCCTACGCCGCGCAGCCAGAATCGCTGGATACCTGGGAATGTCGCGGTTTGCCGGAAGTCAGCGCCGGGAACCATGCGGGCGACATCCACGAGATCGACCCAGTTGTTTTCAGAAATGATCTGGGCATTGACCACTGTGGAGGCCACCGGCACATCCTGTGCTTCATCGGCCTTGGCGCGCTTGGTGGATACCACCAGGATTTCTTCAATCACGCGGTTGTCCGCCTACGCGACTTCTTCCGCCTCCGCAGCCGGGATTGTCATGGATGCGGTTGCCAGCAACAGCATGGCGACCTGGGACGCCGGTCGCGTAGTGCGCCGGGCACGGGCTCGAACTTTTGCCATCTCGTCTCTCCTCTAGGGTTTATCCCGGGTATCGGACTGGGATCTCTCTCGTCATCCGGAGCATCCAGGCAGATGCTCCAGCGAGAACCGGAGTTTAGTTCGGTGTCTCTTTCCTACGGACGGGTCGCCGCCCCTCGATGTAGTCGTCGATCAGTTCGTGATAGCGACGGATGCGACTCCCCTGTCCAGCCAGTTAGGAACCGCGGTAGCCGCGCGACCTGAACCCAGCCTGTTGCAGGGGAAAGATCTCCACGTCGCCATCGATGGTGCGTCCCATGCTTTTTTCGCCAGCGGCAAAAACTTCGTGCACACACTCGTGATCGCGCGGCACGATGCCTGCTGTGGTGCGTATCGGTGCGGTTTCACCCTCCGGCTGGCTCGCGTACCACCAGTTGTCGAAAACGCACTTCGCCGGGTCGTCCGCGTGCGGCAGGGCCCGCAGAAAGTGGAAACCGTCGGACGAGAGCGATACTGCGAAATTCGGGAACAGGGTGTAGTGGAAGGCGTCGGTAAATTGTTCGTCACTGAGTTTCGAGTAGTGGCTGTAACCCCGCCCGGGAACGAGCCTGCGTTTGGCGTCCTACAAGGCCTTGCGGGTTTCATTGCCGCGGCCGACAAAGTCCCTCGGATCCAGGCCCCATTCGCGCAGGATGCTGTTGAGCGGTTCGCCGATCGTGCCTCCGGGTTGAGCGACACGCCGGCATAACCGCCCGCCATGATCATGCGGTTGTGGCCCTGGTCTGACAGATCAAACCGGGTGCGCTTGTAGTTGGTGTCCACCCCGGAGTGCATCCGTTTGCGTTCTTCCGGTGTGCCAACGGGTTTGTGTACCGTGGGCACGTGATAGGACTCGTTGAATTTGTCGAGCACCACCTTCCAGTTGCAGGGCAAGGTAGTGGTCAGGGCGAGATAACGTTTCCATTTTTCGATCTCGTAACGCGACCAGTGATCCCAGATCGGCCCGAGGTATTCCTTGAGCGATACACAGTCCGGATCCATGTTGACCCAGATGAAACCGGCAAACGTCTCACAGCGCAGTTCAACCAGATTCACCTTGTGGCACGGATCGCCCTCCGGAAAATCCTTCGCATCCTGGGCGTAAACGAGTTCCCCATCCGGCAGAAAGGCCCAGCTGTGGTAACGGCATACGAATCGGTTGACATGACCTTTGGCTCCGGTGACGAGCTGGTTACCGCGGTGCTGGCAGACGTTGTAGAACGCCCTTATGCCGCCGTCGGTCTGGCGAACCATCAGGATCGATTCAGGTCCCACATCTTCGCGCTGCCAGTCACCCGGATCGGGAATCTCGGAGCAGCGACCGAGCAGGAGCCAGACTTTGGTCCACATGTGCTCCCATTCGAGTGCGAAAAATTCCCTTGAGGTGTAGCGATGGCCGGGCAGGCGATTGCCACGCAGATCCTGCCTGGGCCAGTCCGGCAGTGAGGTCGGATGTGATTGCGGCTCTTTCAGACTTGGTTCCAGATCTGATTGCCGTGCACCCATGACGATTCTCACCGGCTGTTGGTCAGGATCAAAAAGTAGAACGTGTTTCATTTAATAGCAAGGGGCAGTTACTTGCGGGACAGCGAATGGAATGTTGGACGGGAGGGGTCCTCAGTCGATCTTCGGTTGATCTTCAGTTGGTCTGCAGGTGAATAGTCGAAGCGGACCGGCTGACCCGGTCCCCTCGAAGATCGGCACTCAGAACGTGCCGTTGGTGATGCCGCCGTCGATGACGAGACTCTGCCCGGTGGTGAAGTTGGCAAACTCGGAACAGAACATCGCGACGAAAGCGCCAACGTCATCCGGATCACCAAACCGTCCGGCGGGTATACGCCACGCCTGAACGAACTTGTCGACCTCCTCTTCATAGGTCGTGCCGTTCTGGCGCGCCAGCGCATCGTATCGTTCGCGGATCGTGGCGGTGTGGTGCATGCCCGGCAGGATGTTGTTGATGATGACGTTGTCCTTCGCAACGATCTTGGAAACCGCCACACAGTAGTTCACCAGTGCCGCGCGTGGCGCGCCGGACAGAATGCGGATCTGCGCCGGAAATTTCGCAGCGCCAGTGCCGATGTTGACGATACGTCCCCACTTGCGTTTCACCATTCCATCGATGGTCGCCTGCATGAACTGCACAGGGCTCAGCAGCGAGATGTCGAGGGTCTGTTTCCAGTCATCAGGCGTGATCTTGCGGTAGTCGCCCGTCGTCGGTGGGGGTGCGCAGGTGCCCACGAGGATGTCCGGCTCCGGGCAGGCGGAGAGAATCTTCTCGCGTCCTGCATCGGTGCTGTGATCCGCGACAATCGGCGTAATGCGCGCGCCCGTTTCGCGCGCGATCTGTTCACAAGCATTCTTGAGTCGGATTTCTCCCCGTGCGGAGACGAAGAGTTCACACCCTTCCCGGGCGAGGGCGAGAACACTACCCTTGCCCATACCGGCGCTGCCGCCGTTGACGATGGCCTTGCGGCCGCGGATTCCCAGGTCTATGAGAACGCTCCTCTGCAGAAGGTGATGGTGGCAGTTACGGAATTGATGTGTCGCGACAAAGATAACACGTTGTAATCCGACGCCGCGTCCGGAGTCTTGAAGAAGTTTGTGGAGGTATGGGTTCATGTCCAGACGGTTGGAAGGTTTAAGCGCGCTCATCACCGGCGCGAGTCGCGGCATCGGTTTTGCCATCGCGCGGGAGTTCGTTGAGCAGGGAGCCCGGGTCTTTCTGGTTGCGCGCGACCAGGCACGGCTTGAACAGGCGGCTGCACAACTCGGTGACTCCGCTGTGGTAGGGACTTATGCCTGTGATGTCGGGGACGCGATTGCACTCGAAGAGATGTTTCGCGCAGCGGAGGAGTGGGCCGGTGATCTCGATGTACTCGTCAACAATGCCGGTATCCATCTCGGCAAGCCTTTCACGGACTACCGGCTCGATGAATTTGACCGGGTGATGAACATCAACGTGCGTTCGGTGTTCCGCCTGATGCAGCTCGCCATCGTGCACATGCGACAGCTCCAGGGCGGCAAGATCGTCAACGTTTCCTCCACGGCGGGCCGGTTCGAGAGCGCCAACCAGGCTGTCTACAACGCGTCAAAACATGCGCTCAACGGCCTGACCCTGTGTGCCGCGCTCGAGAACGCGCCGTACGGCATCAACATCAACGCGATCTGTCCGGGCATGGTGAACACCGACATGTGGGACAGTTTTGTGAAAGAGGCTGCAACACGCGGAGTGAATGGCGATATGCTTCGCAAAGGTGTTGAAGCGCGGATTCCCATCGGCCGGTTCATCGAGCCTGAAGAGGTTGCACACATCGCCGTCTGGCTCGCGAGTCATGAGGCAGATGGCATGGCTGGTCAGCTGATCACGATTTCCGGAGGGATGCGGATGGGTTGATCCAGGTCCTTTTCCTCGTGGGCCTGTCAGGCCTGTTGCCGGCGGGATTCAAGCTGCGCCCGAATCTCCTTGTGCCGCTGCGGCGTGAGTGGATGATTCCAGACGATCATCGCAGCCAGCGTGAAACCCGCGGCGGGACCCAGAACGTAGAGGATTTTCAGCCCGGTCAGTCCCTCTTCCGTCGGGTTCTGCGCCGAAAACCCGGTGAGCGCGAGAATCCAGAGCGCCAGGGCCGGGCCGATGGACAAGGCCACCTTGATGGCGAAGGACCACACGGCGAAGTAGATGGCGGCCCGGTCTTCGCCTGTCTCCAGACTGTCGATGTCGATGACGTCTGCCTTCATGGCATTGGGCAATGCGTTGAACGTTCCCCCGAGGAAACCTGTCATGGCCATGATGGGTGCCATCCACAGGAAGTCGCCTGCTCCCAGGAAGAGATAGCCACACTGGCAGCAGCCAAAAGCTGTGAGCGCAAACGCCCAGGTCCGGTGTTTGCCGTAACGTTCGGATACCCGTACCCAGAACGGAATGCCGATGAGGTTGGCCACATAGAACACGAGCAGCATGGTGATGCTGTTGCTGTCGTCCTCGAGCACATTGCGGATGAAAAACACCACCAATGCCGTGGAGATCGCGGATCCGAGCTGGTTGACAAAGAACGCGATGAGCAGGCGCTTGAACGGTCCGTTGCCCCACATGATGCGCAGTCCCTGCAGCAACGGCATGCGAGCCGGAACGAAGTGTTTCGGTTCCGGCACCATGGTCACCGTGAGACCCACGGTGATGGGCAACAACACGATGGTCATGGTGCCGATGAGCCACAAGGTCGCTTCGACACCACCGTAGTCGAACACCGCGAAGGCGATGACCGGAACGAGTTTGCTGACCACGTTCGCAGCCATACCGATCCAGGCGCGCCAGCCCGTAATGCGGGTGCGTTCGTTGTAGTCACCGGACATCTCTGCCGCCCACGCGTAGTAGGGGATGAAGAGCATCGTCCAGCCGGTCCAGAGCACGATCAGCCAGGTGAGCAAGTAGGCCTCATCCACCGGCGGTTCGGGCATGAAGAGTTTCCAGATCGCCAGCATCAAGAGCGGCACCGCGGCCACCATCCAGATGCGGCGGCGACCCAGACGTGTGCGAGTGCGGTCGCTGACCCAGCCCATGAGCGGGTCGGTCACCGCATCGAAGAACCTCGCGATGAGCCAGATGGTGCCTACCGCGGTGATGCTGAGGCCAAGATCACTGCTGTAGTAGTTCGGCAGGAATGAGGCCACCGGAATTGCCGCCATCTGGATCGGCATGTCCGAGAGGCCATAGAAGAAGAGTGTGCTGCGCGGCAGCGGCTTCTTCGCAGCTGGAGCAGCATTATCGACGGCATCAGCGGTGACTGGCGATATGCTCAATGCAGATTGCGCCTGTAGAGATCAAAGACCGTTTTCCGGTGGCCCATCGCGTGTGCCAGTGCTTGCCGTCGTTTCAGTGCCTCGACCTCGGGTTCCCCGCTCATGTCGTCTCATCATGCTCGCTGCCTGCAGAACTACTTATACCTGCATCAATGTGTTCAGGTCACGACTTGCCGAGCTTGTGGTTCCCGACGCGGCGTTGCGATACTCCGGCGTCTCTGGCCCTAACCCTGGCGCTGATCCTGGCACTGGGCGGAATGACCTGACAACGGATGCTGAATGTGGCTGCTACTGCATCATCTCTTCTTGCGCCCCTTTCGGGCTTGCGTGTGCTGGACCTCTCCGAAGGTATAGCCGCACCGTTTTGCGCGAAGCTGCTGGGCGATCTGGGCGCTGATGTCATCAAGCTCGAAAGCGCGGCCGGTGACTGCATGCGGCGCTTCGGTCCGTTTCCGCAAGGCCAACTGGACCCGGAGCGGAGTGCCTCGTTCTTTTTTCTGAACACCAGTAAACGCAGTGTGGTGATCGATGTGTCGACACCTGGGGGACAAGCGAGGCTGCGATCGCTGGTCGCGTCCTATGATGTAATCATCGCCGGCGAGACCGCCGGGTCACTCGCTGACCGAGGGATCGGTATCGACGTCCTGCGATCGTGGAATCCCGCCGTCATTGTCAGCACGGTGTCCGGATTCGGATCCTGGGGACCCTATGCGGGTTTTACATGGTCCCATCTGGTTGCCGGTGCCCTCGGTGGCTGGGCGCATCTGTGCGGCCTGCCCGAGCGGGAACCCTTGCAGGCAGGCGGGGCCCTGGCGGAAACACTGACCGGTGCGTTTGCCGCGGTGGGGACGCTGCTCGCGGTGCTTGGCCGGCACCGCCACGGTGGTGGTGAACACGTCGATGTGAGTGCACAACAGGCGGTGCTGCTGGCGGCACAGATCCCGACCCTGCGTTATGAGTACACGGGTGTTGTACCGCCGCGTAACTCCAGTGTGGGCTCCGGCGCTGGCGCAGGATTCATGTTGCCCACCCGGGATGGCTACATCGGCCTCAATGCCTTGACTCGTGCGCAATGGGGAATGCTCTGTGAATTCCTTGGCCGCGGCGAGATCGCCGTCGATCCGCGCTACGCGCATATTTCCTGGGTGAATCCGGATGATGCCCTCGAAGAAGTCCGGGCTCTGTTTCGGGCAGCTGTGGTGGATCGAAGCGCTACGGAGCTCTTTCACGCCGCGGAAGCGAAGCGTGTACCTTTCGGGCTGATTCCTGATCTTGCGGGTCTCTTCGCACTGACACCCCACCGCGAGCGAGGCTGGTTTGTGGAGGTCAACCATCCAGTGGCCGGGCAGGTTAAGGTACCGGGTGTCCCTTTCAAGTCCACGGTGACGTCGCCTCGACCGGGTCCGCCACCGCTACTAGGGCAACACACGCATGAAGTCCTTGCCGGATTGTCAGCCGCCGCTTCCGCTGCGGAAGTGGTCCGTACTGCTCTATCTGACGACCTCAATCCGCTGCCACTTGCGGGGCTTCGAATCCTTGACCTCTCGATGTTCTTTGCGGGCCCGGTATGTGCCCAGATCGCAGCTGATGCCGGGGCGGATGTCATCAAGGTCGAATCGATCCAGCGGATCGATGGCTGGCGCGGCAGTGCTGCAGTTACGCAAGGATCGGTCCCGTCCTGGGAAGCTTCTCCCTACTTCAACTGGGTCAATCGCAACAAGCGTGATATCACCCTCAATCTCAAGGATCCACGTGGCTGCGAGATCGTGAAGAACCTTGTGCGTGATGCCGACGTGCTGATCGAGAACTTCACGCCGCGGGTCATGGCGGAGTTCGGGCTTGACTATGCGGTACTGCGGGCCATCAACCCGCGGCTGATCATGATCTCGCTGTCCGGATTCGGTGCGACGGGACAATGGCGGGACTATGTGGCCTTCGGCATGTCCACGGAACAATTCTCCGGCTTGTCCCACCTCACGGGATACGAACAGGGTGAACCCCTGTTCACGGGCACCACCGGGGGTGATCTGTTTTCCGGTGTCCTCGGCGCCCTGGCGGTTTGTTCGGCGCTGTGGCACCGCCACCGGACAGGTGAAGGCCAGCACATCGACTTCAGCCAGATCGAAGCCTGCAATCTTTATCTCGGCGACGTGATGACCGGCTGGTCACTCTGTGGTGTTGACCCGGGTCGCAACGGCAATACTCACCCGGTGTTTGCACCTCAAGGATTTTATCCGTGTCGAAACGGTGGCTGGATCGGAATCACGTGTCGCGATCAGGCGCAGTGGGAGAATCTGGCCCGCCACATGCAACGCCCGGATCTGCTCACCTCGTCCTTGTTCGTCACCGCGGCAGCGCGGAACCACCGACGGCAGGAGCTGGATGCCCTCATCGCAGCCTGGACACGAGGGCAGGACGCCATCGAGCTGATGCATGCCCTGCAACTCGCAGGTGTCGCTGCCGGGGCTGTGCTGAACGGGCCGCAGTTGCTCGCCGATCCACAGCTCCAAGCGCGTCGCGCCTTTGTGCAGCAGGAACGCCCTGGCCTTGGTGTGCACCACTATCCCGTGCAGCCTTATCACTTCACATCAAGCGAGGCGCCACCCAACAACCGGGCGCCGCTGCTTGGAGAACATCTGACGGAAGTGCTGACGGAGCGGGCGAATCTCAAGGACGATGACCTTGTCGAGCTGATCATCGACGACGTGATCGGAACAGTGCCTGTTGCGGCGCGCTGAGTGGTGGTCAACCCGGGAACATCAGATCTGCACCTGAGCACGGTACCCGACTGTGAGCGCTGGACGATCACGTCGCTATGTCGGGAGACATCGCGCGTGGCATGATCCCCAATTCACGAGGGGAAGATTGATATGTTCCGGATGACCTGGGTCCGCGGCACATGACCGCGGCCGATGCGCCACGCGAGCGCTTTTCGTCCTATCACATCCTGCTGCTGGCACTGCTGGGTATCGCGACACTCTATGAGGGCTTTGATGCCTCGATGCTGACGCTGGCGTCGGTGGATGTCCGCGCCACGCTCGACATCGGCCTTGATGAGTGGGGCATTGTCTACGCGATTACCCGGGCGGGTGTTGTGGCGTCATTTTTCTTCCTCATGTGTGCTGACCGGTTCGGTAGGCGCACGCTGCTCCTGGTCACCGTCGCCGGTTTCGCCATATCGAGTGGTGCCACGGCCTTTGTGCAGACGAAGGAAGAGTTCACCTTCTGGCAGACCGTCGCCCGTCTTTTCCTCACCGCGCAATATGGCCTTGCCATCATCATTGCCGGTGAAGAGCTGCCGGCGAAATTGCGTGGTACCGGCATCACCATCCTCACAGCCATGGCAACCGTGGGAACCGTGGTGATGGCCAAGGCGTCGCCGTTTTTCCTGTTGCTCAAGGATGCATCCGGCAATCCCGCCCATGATTTCGCGATGGAAATGGTCATCCGGGGTTCGGCCATACTCGGCATCGAACATGACGGCGCGCACTGGCGCGGCTTGTATCTGATCGGCGCGTTGCCACTGTTGTTGTTGCCGGTGCTTCGGTACGGGATACGCGAAACGGCGCGGTATGAGGAGATCGCGCAGGGGCGTGCCAACCAGTCTCTGCTGGCTACGCTGCGCGCCCAGTTTGCCGAAGCGCGACAGCTGTTTTCGCCCACCTACCTACCGCGATTTCGCATCGTCGCGCTACTGTGGAACTGCGTTCATCTGGTTACCGCACCTTCGGTAGCTTATTGGTCCATCTACGCCCGGGAAGAAGTGGGCATGACTCCGGCGCAAGTCGGTGACGTGGTGATGTGGGCCTATATCGGTGGCGCCTTCGGACATCTGCTCGCGGGCCAACTGGTGGATCGCCTGGGTCGCAAGATCACCTGCGCCGCGTTCTACAGCATCGCCGCGGTCATGATCGTAGGGCTCTTCCACACCAACTCGATCTTCGGGCAGTACTTCTGGCACATCGCCACAGTCTTCTTCTTCAACTGCGCTATCGGGGCGACTCACGTCTATGCCTCCGAGTTGTTCCCGACGGAACTTCGTGCCACCGGTTATGGCTGGACCACGAATCTCTTCGGACGAATCACGGAAGTATTCATTCCCATGATCATTGGCCTGCTGATTCCGGTGATGGGCATTTCCTGGGGCATTACCTGGGTGGCACTCGGACCGATCATCGGTGCATTACTGGTGCTCAAGTACGCACCGGAAACCAAAGGGCTCACGCTGGAGGAAATCCAGGAAAAACTCGGTAACACGACGCTGCAGCCGGCGATGGCGACAAGTGCATCCGGCCGATCAACCGCGTCCTCCTGAGGACGCACTGAGAAGGAGACATGAATGAAGTACTGGCGAGGCGACCGGTTTGGCGAAGCCGTCGATGTGTTGTATCTCGCGGAACGGGAGCGTGACGCGCCGGGTGCGGGACAGGTCGAGCTCAAAGTTGAAGCGACTGGCGTCGGCTTGCCGGATGTACTGATGACCCGTGGCAACTATCCGGCGGTTCGACAACCACCGATCACACCGGGTCAGGAGATTGCCGGAGTGGTCACGCGAGCAGGCGAGGGTGCAACGCTCAAGGTCGGTGACCGGGTCATCAGCTCGACGCGCTTTGCAGAAGGCCATGGCGGTTTTGCTGAATACTGCGTAGTGCCGGAAGCCGCAACGTTACGAAGGCCCGCAGGGATGAGTGCCGAAGCTGCAGCGGGATTCTGGGTACCTTTCCACACGGGTTATGTAGGCGTCATCCAGCGTGGCCAGCTCAAGGCCGGCGAAATTCTGCTTGTACTGGGCGGTGCGGGCAGTTCAGGTTCCGCCGCGATCCAGCTTGGCAAGGCCGTGGGAGCGACGGTGATCACCACCGTTTCCACAGCCGACAAGGTCGCGTTCTGCAAGTCGCTGGGTGCAGACCATGTCATCAACTATCGCGAAGTGGCGATCAATGATGGCGTGCAGCAGATCATCGGCCGCCGTGGTGTCGACATGATCTTCGATCCCGTTGGCGGCAAAGCCTACGATCAGGCAGTGAAGTGTATCGCCCGCCACGGTCGGGTGAT